>JANPBJ010000094.1:0-46479 GCA_031430375.1 Acidimicrobiia bacterium | reverse complement strand
GTTCGGCGCGTTCCTCGTCCACCGTTCGGCGCCCAACACATCGCCGCACCACCGCCGCGCGTTGCTGCCGTCGTGGCAACCTGCGGGCCGTGACCTCCTGAAGGAACACCCCTTCGTGGCGGACCGCGTGGACGACCTTCCTTAGGCGCGCTGCCCCCCGCGGGCCATGGCGTCGCGCGCCCGCTCGAGGCCGTCGAGGATCAAGTCGAGACCGAACGCGAACTCCTCCGCGTAGTCGTAGCCGGGTTGCAACACGTGCTCGACGGTGAGTTCGGTGAGGTGTGGATACTCGTCGACCGGGAGTTGCGCCATGATCGCCTGCGCGAGTTCCACGGTCTCCTCCGGAGTGTCGAAGGGCAGGCTCGCCTCCTGCATCGCGAATCCGTAGATGTAACTGTCGAGCACCGAGAACGCGTGCGCGGTCAGCGCAACGGTGAACCCTCCGCTCCGAAGACTCCCGATCACCGCGTCGTGATGGCGCAGCGTCGCCGGTCCCGGAGTCGCCCGGGAATCCATCAGTCCGGTGGCCCACGGATGACGGGAGAGGACTTCGCGTGCGGAGATCGCACGAGCGCGCATGGCCGGCTTCCATTTGCGGCCATGAAGCGGCAACTCGATCTCACCGAACACCACGTCGACCATGCCGTCGAGGACGTCGTCCTTGTTGGCAACGTGGTTGTAGAGCGACATCGCCTCGACGCCGAGTTCCTCACCGAGTTTGCGCATGGAGAGGGAGGCGATGCCAAACGCATCGGCCAGGTCCACGGCGGCGCGCAGCACCCGGTCTCGGTTCAGCCGCCCCCGGGGTGCTGCTCCTGATTCGGTTGGTGGGGTCGTCTCCACTTGCCGGCTGCTCACCTTGACAACCTTACATCGTAAGTGTATAACTTACAACGTAAGCAGCCAACCCCGGAGACCACCATGAAGACCGAATCCCGCAACCGCCGCACCCTGAGCCCCGAACCGACCGCAACGACGGCCACGATGCAGGCGATCGTCCAGGACGAGTACGGCGAAGCCGAGGATGTGCTTCGGCTCGCCGAGATCGATCGGCCCGAAATTGAAGACTCCGAGGTCTTGGTGCGGGTGCGGGCGGCGGGGGTGGACCGGGGCGTCTGGCATCTAATGGCCGGTCTGCCTTACCCGGTGCGGCTCGCGGGCTTCGGCGTCCGCGCGCCCAAGCAACGCGTCCGAGGGCTGGATGTCTCAGGGGTGGTCGAGGCCGTCGGCGCCGACGTGACCACATTGGCGCCGGGCGACGAGGTGTACGGCATCGCCGACGGTTCGTTCGCGGAGTACGCGTGCGCCCGGGCCGACAGGCTCGCGCCAAAGCCGGCAAACCTCACGTTCGAGCAAGCAGCTGCCGTTCCGGTTTCCGCGCTGACCGCGCTCCAAGCGGTGCGTGACCACGGCCACGTCGAGTCCGGACAATCAGTACTGATCATCGGCGCATCGGGTGGCGTCGGGACGTTCGCGGTGCAGATCGCCAAGGCCTTCGGCGCCGAGGTCACCGGCGTGTGCAGCACCGCCAAGGTCGAGCTGGTCCGATCCATCGGGGCCGACCATGTCATCGACTACACACACCTTGATTTCGCCGACCTCGGTGTGCACTACGACGTGATCATCGACATTGGGGGCAACCGGACCCTGCGCGACCTCCGCCGCGCCCTCACCCCCCGTGGAACGCTGGTCATCACGGGGGGCGAAACCGATGGTCGGTGGCTGGGCGGGTACGACCGACTGTTGCGGGCACTCGCGCTGTCGCCGTTCGTCGGCCAGAAGCTCGCGACGTTCATCGCTTCGGAGAACAATCAGGACCTGTTCGCGCTCACCGACCTCATCGAGTCCGGCTCACTCACCCCGGCCGTCGACCGAACCTACGCGTTGCGCGAGGTCCCCGAGGCCGTCCAGTACATGAAGGACGGTCGCGCCCGCGGGAAGGTCGTCATCACGGCGTGACGGGCACCGCCACTCGCCGCAGTTGCGATCGACATCGACGCCGCCCGCCGGATGCGGGGTTCCGGGTGGGACGGCGATCTCGATGAGATGCGCGCCAACCGCGCCGGGTGACGGTCTTCGTCGGGCGGGAGCGCGCGCCGATTCGCCCCTGGCCGATCTTCGTGGCTTGCTCGCCCGGGATTCGTCATTGGTCACTCACGAGCACTCGCCGACCTGACCCGACACGGGCGACGGGGCCCTCACAAGCTCTATGTGGGTCGTGGTCCCGCAACGCCTTCGATGATTTCCTGGCCCACGGGCTTCCACGCTTCGTAGGAACCGAGGCTCGTGACGAGGTCCACGAAGCCGACGGCGTCCTCGCCCACCAGTACATGCACGGGAGTGGCCGGATCGTCGGACGCCGCGACGATGGCGTTCGCCACCACGCTCGGGTCACCGCCCACCGTCGCGACGCTCTTCTCGTAGAAGTCGATCACCCAATCGTGTTGTGCTCGATACGGGCCGTCCTCGCGGGGCACGTCATCCGCGTTGGTCATGATCTCCGTGGCGAAGAACCCGGGCTCGATACACGCCACCCGAATGCCGAACGGTTCGAGCTCGTCGAAGAGTGCTTCGCTGAGCGTGTTCATCGCGTGTTTGCTCGAACCGTAGAAGCCCATGAACGCACCCCCGGGTACTCGGCCCGCGACCGACGTCACGTTGATGATCACTCCCGAGCGACGGGCGCGCATCGCAGGAATGACCGCCCGGCTCACCCGCACCGGTCCCCACACGTTGGCCTCGTACACGGCACGGGCGCGGTCGATGTCGATCGTCTCGATCGGTCCGTCGTACCCAACGCCCGCGTTGTTGACCAGTACGTCGACCGCGCCATACAGTCGCTCGACTTCGAGAACTGCCGCGGTGACCGACGCGTCGTCGGTCACGTCGAGCTGCACGAGCCCGACCGTGAGGCCCTCATCAGCCGCACGCTTCATGAGCGGATCGGCCTTCGCGAGGTTGCGCATCGACGCGACGACCGTGTCGCCGCCACGCGCGAACGCGAGCGCCGTCGCCAGCCCGATTCCGCTGCTACACCCGGTGATGAGAACGACCCGTTTCGTCATCGACGGAACCTACTCCGGAGCACGCGCGTCCTGTATTTCATCGAGATGAGCGAGCTCAGAGCAACGAGGCCGCTTCGATCGCGCTCGGAACCATTCCCATCCGCTCGGCCGATTCGGCCGCGCGGCGAAGGTGAGCCTCGCCGGTGGCCCGGTCGCCCGGCTTCCCTCGTTCCAGCAGTACGCGGCCGAGATCGAGCCCACTCTTCACCGTGCGCGCGTGAAGGCCGAGCCGTTCATACATTGCGTGGCCTTCGCCCAACCGCACGATTGCGTCATCGAGCTGTCCCGAGAGCGCCGCGCACAGGCCGAGGAGATGATCCACGGCCGCGAAAATCCACGCGTCGGTGGCGATCAGCTCACCCCGAAACGGGGTCAGGTACTCGGCCAGGGCCGGTACGTGCTCTCCCTCGCCGAGCCGGGCTGCCACCGTCACTGCGGTTGCGGCACCAAGGTACCGCAAGCATCCCGGAAGCTGCGGGAAGACGTGCTCCGCCCAGGAGGTGAGGGCGATCCGAGCGGCCTCGAGGTCGCCGGTCTCCACCGCGAACAGGGCCGAGTACGGGCCCACCAAACCGAGCGCAGTGGCTTCGGTGCGTTCGAGCGCAGGCGTGGCTCCGGGCTGGTCGCCACGTTCCAGACACGAGAAGAAGATGCGAGCGCTTCCGATCGCCTCATTGGTTTCGCCCAGTCCCTGGCCGAGATCGAATGCCTGCGCGGCGAGCGCGTCACCCTCGGCGTACCGTCCCTCCGCGTACGCCCGCGTCGACCGGAAGTTCGCGGGCGCCCAGTTATCGAGCGCAAGCCCGGCGAGTCCACTGGTCGCGCTGAGATACGCCGCGTCCGCACCGTCCAGGTCCCCGGCATTGAGCAGCGCGGTGCCGAGCTGGTACGCGCCACCCGTCTCGAGACCTCTGATGCCGAAGCGGCGCCCGGCGGCGGCCAACTCCTCCGCGGCGTCGCGCCGTTGCGCCACCGGCAGCCACCCGCGCACAGACCAGGACCGGGCGCTCAGCGCGCTGCCCAGAGCAACCGAGTCACCCGATGCGTGCGCCAACGCCACGGCGTCGTCGGCCGCCTTCAGCCCGACGTCTCCCGGCGCGAGGATCTGGCCGAGCGCGATCGCGGCGCTCGTTCGGGCCCGGGTCACCGGATGTTCGTCGCCGAGGCGCTCGAGCGCTTCACGCATCAGGTCGAGCGCGACCGGATCACCCGGCTCCGCCCACATGCCGAGGTCACCCTGATACGCCTCGCCGGCCGCGGCGAGCAGCACCGGGTCGTCCAACGAACGGGCCAACTCGGCGACTTCGAGGGCCAGGCGCCGGGCGCGCTCCGTGTCACCCCGTCTCCCGAGAGCAAGCGCGAGATCCGCGAGTACCCGCGCCCGCAACGGTGATGGTTCTTCGACCATGCCGTCGACGGCGTCGAGCGCGCGCTCGTAGATCGCCACTGCGTCGTCCACGGCGAGCCGGTCGCTCGCCTCCCGTCCGGCAGCACAGGAGTACTTCACGGCCTGCTCGGCCACTCCGGCGGTGGCCGCTTCACAGAAGTGGTGCGCGAGTTCGGCGTTGGTCGAGCCGGGCCGCGCCACCAACGCTTCGGCGATCTGGCGATGGAGCCGGATCCGCCGGTTCGTGCTGAGCTCGTCGACCAACGTCGAGCGGACCAGCGCGTGCGCGAACGTGAAGCGCCCGAAGCGACCTTCTACTTCGTCGATGAGCCGAGCGGTGAGCGCCTCGTCCAACCGGTCGACCGCGTCGTCCTCGGAACAACCCACGATGGTGGCCACGACGTCCGCGTCGAACTCGCGGCCGATCACCGACGCGACGCGCAAGACACCGTTCGCGTCCTCGGAAAGGCGCGACAGACGACGGCCGACGACATCGCGCACCCCCTCGGGAAGTCCGGCCTCACCCGCAGGGACCGTCCCTACCCAGAGGCCGTCGCGCTGGACCAATGTCCCGGTCTCGATGAGGTGGCGCAGCACCTCGCGGACGAAGAACGGGTTGCCTTCGGTCTCCTCCACGAGGCGCCGCGCGAACTGCACACCGTTGTCGTCGAGATCGTGGCCACCGGCCGCGGCGAGAAGGGCGCGCATGCCTTCCTCGTCGAGCCCGTGCAGGTCCACCCGCACGACTCGGGGCGCTCTCCGCAGATCCGCGAGCGCGCCCGCCAGCGCGTGGCCGCGGTCAATATCGGTATCGCGGTAGGTCACCACGATGAGCACGGGTGCGCCGCCCGGAAGATGCCCGACGACGTGACGCAACAGGTTCACACTCGCCGCATCGGCCCAGTGCGCGTCGTCGAACACGAACAACAGCGGGCGCGACTCCGCCGCCGCCGCGAACAGGTCCACGACCGCGTCAAAGAGCAAGAACCGCTCCGTCTCGACATCGGTCGCCTGCGGTGATGCCAGGCCGGGGATCCGAACCGCGATCTCCGGGACGATCCGAGCAATCTCACCACCGCGCCGCGCCACGTGGTCGCGCAGCATCTGCTCGTCGGCCTCGGCCACCACCAACCGCAGCGCCTCGATCCACGGTGCGAGCGCACCGGCGACGTGCTCATCACAGCGACCGAGCACCACGAACGCGCCGTCACGATGGGCCGCTCGCGCCAGTTCCGCCGCGAGCCTGGTCTTTCCCACCCCTGGTTCGCCGCTCAAGAGCGCGACCGAGGTGCCGTCGACCTGGGCCTGCTTCCAGACGTCGGTCAGCCGCAACCGTTCGCCGTCCCGGCCCGCAAACGGCAACTCATCCTCGAGCGCGCGGAGCGGGCTGGGGAGCTGCGTTCCGTCGTCGAGCGCCTGCTCCCAGGGCACCGTGAACGCGACCACCGGCTCCGGCAGGCCCTTGAGCGCGAGTTCACCCACGATGCGGAAGGTCAGGTCGGCATTGCCGCGCCCGAGTCCGCGCACGAGATCGTCGCAGAGAATCTGGCCACCGACCGCGGCCGCGCACAGCCGGCTCGCGGTCACAACCGGGGTGCCGTGACAATCACCGTCGTTCCACGCGACGTCGCCGGCGCTGATGCCGACACGGATCTCGACGCGCCGATCATCCGCGGCGTGGCGACCCTCCCGGTGGGTACCGCGTTGCATCTCCATCGCGGCGAGCACACCGTCGGCCGAACGATGGAACGTGGCCATGATCCCGTCACCGAGCCCCTTGACCACCGTGCCGTCGTGGGCAGTGACGATCTGGCCGAGCAGCCGCTCGAATCGCAGAAACAGCTCGTCAGCCATCAGGTCGCCGGCACGCACCCGCAGTTCGGTACTCCCGACGATGTCGGTGAACAGCACCGTCGCGGTACCCCGCCCATCCGTCGTCATGGACGTGCGCCCGGGCACCGTTGCCAGGTGGCGCGGTTCACCCCACTCGATCCCCTGCCGTCAGCCACGGGCCGAGACTACTTGCGCACCGTCCGCGACCGCGGCGAGCATTGCCCCCACCGGCGCATCCCGCACCGCTTCCCGTTGACCACCGGCTGGCGGGATCCGAGAGCCACCTCTGATCTCGATCCACTCACGAGATGTCGGGGCCATCGAGGAACTCCCGAACCAGGTATTCGACCCTGGCCGGCATATTCGAACGCGGGTAGAGATCAGCCAACAGCTCCAACGCTTCATCTGGCTCGACAATGTTGCACGAACGCAGCCCGGCGCAAGCGCCGATGCGGGTTACACCGTGCGGCCTAGGAAGGCCGCCAGTTGATCCGCGTTGCTCGCGCCTGCGGGTGCGGTCTGTTCGAGACCGAACACGCTGCCCTCTTCCGAGCGGAACGCCGGCTGGATCGACTGCTTCGCACCTTCGTGCAACGCAGCGGCGAGCGCCGGCGCGAGGTCGGTGTTCTGACCGGTGGCCTTGGCAAGATCCCAACCGTGGGTGAAGGTATCGGTCGCGGCGAGACCGACGAAGGCGGCGCCGGGCATCTGGCCGAAGGGCAACGTGAGCATCTTCTGCATCACGCCATCACCGTTGAAGGCTGCGACGCAGCTCTGCGCTCCTGCATCGTACGCGGCGAGGAAATCGCCGGCGGAGTAGTCGGTCTCGCCCGCAGCCGGAGGCGTACCCGTGACACCATTTTCGAAGAAGGATTGGGCGCCGACGATGTGGTTGATGAGATCGCTCACCTTCCACTGCGCACACGGCGTATCCGCACCGAGTTGATCCTTCGACACCCCGGCGAGGACCTCGCGGGTTGAGGCGATTGCTTGCTCCAGCGCTTCTGTTGCCACGACGGTCTCCTTGAAGAGGTGAGGTTCCGGTGGTCGAACCTACCGCGCCGCGAAATCGCGCGCCCGATCAGACCAGGTCAGTGAGATGGGGAACCTGGCCGTCGTCGGCATTGAGCAAGACGTCGTTGTAATGGCGTTCACCGCGGTGATGGCGCGCGTCGGGGGACGAGAACCCCATGAGCACCGAAATGCGGTGCGGCCCCTCGTTGCTCGTCGGCGGCATCGACACGTGCATCACGTCGCCGATGTGGATGGTCACGTCCCCCGCGACCACGGGTACCGACACGCCATCGGGCGCGTTCGCCTCACGGCCATCGATGAACGGGTGGCTCGTGTGCTGGCTGCCGGGGAGGAACTTGAGCTCCCCCGCCGCGGGTGAACCGTCAGTGAGACAGATCGTCATCACGTAGCTCGGACACTTGACCGCGTGGCCACCCATCCCGCAGTCGCGATGCCACGGCAGATCAGCCAAGCCCTCCACCACGTGCGGCGTCTTCCATAACACCGTGACGCCATCGCGACCGTTCCCGGCTTCGTTGCGAATCGTGATCCCCGGAAGCGATGCGACCAGATTTACTCGGTCGTCGGCATGGAGCTGCTGGAGCCCAGGGCGCCGCGCGCCCGTGAGCACCCGGCACAGCACCGCCTCACCACGGTCGTTCTTCCCCCACCAACTCTCCTGGTCACCCTCCCGCGCCTCGTCGTGGAGGATCGTGGCCTCGGTGAGCATCTCCGCCACCTCTTCCGCGGTGAAGGCCTCGCGCACCCACAAGTAGCCCGCGGTTTGGAGGAAGTGCTGCGCGTCCACCGGATCGGCAGTGATCTCGTCAAGGTCGAACCCGCGTCCGACGTGGAGCGGTGCACCGGCGCGGTCTCGCAGATCGACGCGCGTGGCGTCGTAGATCGGACGCCCGTGGAACATCGCTCGCAACGCGGGTTCCCACCGTACGAAGCGCAAGGGGTTGCCGCGCACAACTTCGAGCCGACCGCTGTACAGGAGGCTGGGGGGAGTCTCGAGGTCACTCACGAGACCGCGCCACGATTCGAGGTCGAGCCCCACGACCGTCTTGGCCGCGTCGTCGCCGGTCAGTATCTCGATACCGTCGCCCGTGCCGCGATAGGTATACACGCCATCCGATGTTGCAATCGCGAGCGGCCCGATCGCAGTGGCGTCAGGCCCCGCGAGCGCGCCGTTTCCGGACGCGAGCAAGGACAGCAGGGTCACCGAGTGGAAGTGATGGAAGTCGATCGGCTCAACCACGAACCGAACCTTACCGGCGAGCCCGGCATCAGGTCTCGGGCTCGCGGAAACGGTCCCGCTACCCCGCCGAGGTCGCGCAGAAGCTCGCCGCAATCGTGGCCACGTGTTGGTGATCGGTGCCGCAACATCCACCGATCACCTGAAGTGCCGGCAGGGCCGAGCGGAGCCCCACGTATCGCGCGGCCAAGTCGTCGGGGTCACCCGCGTCGAGCTCCTCCATCTCGTCCAACTCGGCATGACTGAGAGTGGACGCGTTGGCTCGAAGGCCGCCGATACGCGCGGCCCACACTGCGGTGCCGTCCAACACGTGATCGAAGTGCGTCGGGTGCGCGCAGTTGATCATGAAATGGGTCGGGTACCCGTCGGTCGCGGCATCGGTCGCTTCGATGGCTTCCGCGAGCGCCATTCCCGATGGCAACCGGCCGTCGGTCTCGACCGTGAACGAGATCACCGCCGGAAGCCCGACGGCTTCTGCCGCCCGAGCGATCCCGATCGCCTCCTCCACGTAACCCATCGTCATCGCGGTGACGACATCGGTCGCCGTGGTCGCGAAACATCCGATCTGGAACGAGTGGTAATTCTCAGCGGCGGCCGCATCCATGACATCGCCGATCTGATATCCGTCACCTCGTGGGCCCACGGTGCCTCCAACGAGGAACGGCTGCGCGCCACCCCAGTCGTTCCGCACCTGCTCCACCACGCCCACCGACGCGGCGATGAGCTCTGCGAGCTCCGTGCGGTCGTGACCCAGCGTCGCGGCCCAATCGGGGTTCGCGCGCCAGGTTGGGGCTTCGAGGAGGACACCGGCTCCGACGTCCTGCGCGATCGACACGTAGTGCTCGTAGTACTCCGTCAGCATCGCGCGACCGTCGGCCGTGGCGACCAGCGGATATGCGGCAAAAGCCTCGAGTTCGATCCCTCGATCGAACACCAACCAAGTCTCGAGGCCAGCGTCGGTCACGACCACCGTGTCAGCAGGCGGAAAGGGGGTGCGGGTCAGGTTCGTCGTCATGACACTCATGAAACCACAACTCGATCGGTGGCGCGTCTCGCCGGTTGCTGAGGCCGTGGCGGAAGTGACGGAACCCGCGGGGGAGGCCACCATCGTGTTCCGGCTACATTCCGCGCTGCGACTCCGTGTCGCGAGGAACCAGGAGAGTTCGTGGACAACCGCCGGATCACTGCATTGAAGGATCGGGCCCGCTTCGCCGCGTATTCCACCGGCTTGCGTGGGCGGGAGCATTTGTACCGGTGGCCCACCGGCCAGTGGGACCGAGAGTGGCACGACGGCGACTGGGACTACATGGATGACCCGTCGGAGATGCCGCGCTACGCGCTGCTTGCCGGCTACATCACCTCCCGACCGCCCGGAACGGTGCTCGACATCGGTTGTGGCATCGGGACACTCCGCCGCTACATCCCCGATCACGCGTTCACCTCGTACCAAGGCATCGACCTCGCCACCTCCGCGATCGATCGAGCGAATCAGCTGCGTCATGACCGTTCCGAGTTCCTCGTCGCCGACGCACTTTCCGCGTCCCTTTCACCCGCGAACACTGTGGTGCTCAACGAGGTGCTGTATTTAACGGCCGAACCTGACGCGCTCGTGGCACGCCTCTCTGATCTTGTGGACACCGACGGTCAGGTGGTCGCAGCGATCTATCGGCATCCCGGCGACGTCGTGCACTGGAAGGCGCTCGATGCTTGGGGCACCTGCATCGACCGCACCGTGGTTCGGAACCGCAACCCGAAAGCTCGCTACGGCACGATCGTGGCGGCCTATCGGCGCCGATAGGAGCCTGGGAGCGATCCCGCATCGAAGCGCAGATCCACAACAAACGCGGACCGGTCCCCGACCGCTACCTTGCTGGCCATGACGACTCCGGAAATGCCGTATCGCAATCTCGGCCGCTCGGGCCTCAAGGTCAGCGCCCTCTCGTTCGGAAGCTGGGTCTCCTTCGGCGCCCAGCTCGACGTTGGGCTCGCGAGGGAGTGTCTGGCCGCCGCGTGGGAGTCCGGCGTCAACTTCTTCGACAACGCCGAGGCGTACGCGGGCGGCGAATCCGAGCGGCTCATGGGTGCCGCGATCGCGGAGCTCGGCTGGGCCCGCGAGACCTACGTGGTGTCGTCGAAGTTCTTCTGGGGACTCAGCGAGGGCGTCAACACCCGCAACACGTTGAACCGCAAGTACCTGATGCATGCCATCGACGGATCACTCCAACGGTTTGGGCTCGACTTCCTCGACGTCGTGTTCTGCCATCGGCCCGATCCCGAAACTCCGATCGAGGAGACGGTGGAGGCGATGTCCGACATCATCGAGTCGGGCCGCGCGCACTACTGGGGCACGAGCGAATGGTCAGCCGACGAGATCCGTGCCGCTTGGGATATTGCGGATCGGCGCAACCTGCGCAAGCCCATCACCGAACAGCCGCAGTACAACCTGTTCGAACGCCGGCGCGTCGAGCGCGAATACGCGCGGCTGTACGAAGACACCGGCCTCGGCCTCACAACCTGGAGTCCGCTGGCGTCGGGTCTGCTCACCGGCAAGTACATCGATGGGGTACCGGAAGAGAGTCGCGCTGCGCTGCCCGGGTACGAATGGCTGAAAGACCCGCTCACCAACGAGCGCCGCAACGGTCAGGTCAAGGAACTCATGATGGTGGCCGACCGGCTCGGGGTGACCGTCGCGCAACTCGCGATCGCGTGGTGTGCCGCCAACCCGCGCGTCTCGACCGTCATCACGGGCGCTTCACGTCCCGAACAGGTCGTCGAGAACATGGGCGCGCTCAAGGCGCTGAAGCAGTTTACGCCAGAGCTGAAACGCGAGATAGAGACGATCTGTAAGCGGTGAAGGTTGCCGTCGGGTTTCTGGTACTGCTCCCGGTGTTGTTCGTCGCCCTGGCCGCGGTCGCCGCATTGACTTCCGTGCGGCGCAGCTCGCTGCGGATCACGGCCACCAGCGTGGAGTTTCGCAACTACCCGCAACCGGAGAAGACCGTTCCACTCGAACTGGTCGCTCGCTTTGAAGCGACCGTTCCAAGCGGGAACCTCACGAGCATGCGACCAGCAACCGGGGTGCTCGTCCTCACCGACGGCTCCCGCCTGCCAATCCGGTGTATTTCGGACCCGGAAGCCGGCGTCGGGATTGACGCACTCAACGCTCGCATCGAGTCGCTCCGCCCCCGTAGCTAAACGTGCGAGGCTCGGCCCATGACTTATGAATGTTTCGACGTCGAGATCGCGGAGCACATCGCACATCTGCGCATGATCCGTCCTGAACGAAGCAACTCCATGATCCCCTCGTTCTGGCGCGAACTCCCCGAGATCGTCGATGGCCTGTCTGCTGCGGGTCAGGTGCGAGCGATCGTGCTGTCGGCGGCGGGCAAACACTTCTGTTCCGGCATGGACCTCGAGGTCTTCGCGAATAACGACACCGTCGGACCAGAAAGCGGCGGGCCAGGAAGCGGAGTATCCGGCCACCGGAGCCGCCGCAACGAACGGTTCCGCACCACGGCCATGAAGTTGCAAGACACGTTCACCGCGCTCGAGCGAGCCCGGATGCCGGTGCTGTGCGCGATCCAAGGTGCCTGCGTGGGCGGCGGTATCGACCTCGTGTCCGCGGCCGACATGCGCTACGCGGAGGAGACCGCCTTCTTCTCGATCGCCGAGATCAACATCGGGATGACGGCCGATGTCGGCACCTTGCAGCGGATGCCGAAGCTCGTCCCCGAAGGCATCGTGCGCGAGTTGGCCTACACCGGTCGGCGCTGGTCGGCCGCTGAAGCACACGCCGCGGGATTCGTCAATGCGGTCTTTGCCGACCACGACGCGCTCATCGCGGGCGTCATGGAAGTGGCAGCGGAGATCGCCACCAAGTCGCCTATGGCGGTGTGGGGCACGAAGCAGACCATGCACTACACGCGTGACCACAGCGTTGCCGACGGGCTCGAGTACATCGCGAACTGGAACGCGGCCATGTTCGACACCGACGACATGGGCGAGGCATTCACCGCGAAGATGCAGAAACGCCCCGCGGTCTTCCCCGGCCTCCTGCCCATGAGCGACGGTCTCTAACGCGCGTCGAGCGGCCCATCAACCCGCCGGTGGTTGAGCTTCCGCATCGAGGCGCCCGATCGCCCGGTAATACGCCATCTCCAACGCAGCCGCGCGCGGCCAACCGGAGTAATAGGCGAAGTGCAGCACCACCTCTTGGAACTCCTCGCGGGTGATGTCGCCACTCGCGAGGGCGGCGTAGACGTGCTGCTGGATCGGCTCGTCGACCGCCGCCGCGGCCACACACGCGAGGGTGACCAGCCGCCGATCCCGCCGAGAAAGACCGGGCCGGTCCCAGAGTTCACCAAAGACCGAATCCACGACGCCTCGGTCAAGGTACGGCGTGAGCGGCGGCGGCGCGTCAGACACCATCACCTCGCGGTACCGCCGGCGACCGGTTTCGGTGCGAGCGGCGGCCACCGCTTGGCGGGCCTGCTCGACGTCGGGCTCCTCGGGCTCGTTCACTTGGATCCCCTCCGTGTTCGTTCCTTCACGCCATGGCCTGTTGGTCCATGGCCGCGACCAGGCCTCCGTCGACGCGCAGGTCACACCCCGAGACGAACGATGCCGCGTCGGAGCAGAGGAACGCGACGGTGGCGGCGATGTCATCGACGCGACCGGGAAGAACCGCGGCGGCGTCGGCCCGACCCGCGCGCACCGGGGTGAGTTCGGCCATCCACCTCTTGATCGGGTTGTGCACCAGTTCGAGCCTTCCCATCTCGGTATCGATGAGACCGGGCGAGAGCGAGACCACCCGCCCGCCCCGAGCACCCCAAGTGATCGCGGCACGCGCACACAATCGGATGAGGCCGCGTTTCGCCAACCGGTAGGTGGCGCCGGAATCCGGTTCGGCGCTCCACGCGGCGCGGAACCGCACATCCAGGTCTGGTGCGAGCGGATCGTCGAGCAAGATGTCCATCGCAGGATCGAACGTACCCAGGTGGCCCGCGATCGAGGCGAGACACACCGCCACACTGGTGGGCTCCACCTGTGGGAGGAACGCGTCGAGCAGGCGCGCCGCCGCGGTCAGGTCGACCCGCAAGATCTCCTGCCATCCGGCCATCGTCGGTGACAGGCCGGCCGTATGTACCAGCCGATGGAGTTGACCCCGAGTCGCCGCGTGGTTCGCGATTTCGATGGCGGCGCCCGGATCGCCCAGGTCGACCACGAGTTCGTCGACGGAGGTGTCGCTCTCGTGTTGGATCAGCTCAGCCGCGGCATGGAGCCGCGCCGCGTCGACGTCGGTGAGGAGCATCAGGTCCGCGTCGGCTGCGAGCGTGCGAGCACACGCGATACCCATCGCGCCCGCCGCCCCCGTCACCACCGTGACCGCCGTCATGGCCGCGATCCCGGGTCTGCGCTCGGTCCGGCTTCCGATGCGAGGCGATCGCGGCTCGCCGGATCGCCGATGGCCGCCCGCTCGCGCTCGAGCCGTGACTGCGCGTGCAGCGCGGGTTCATCGCCCGGCCGTGGCGGCAGTGTGAACCCTGTGTACGCGACGCGGCGTTCGCTTGTGACGGGATGCGTGGAGCGGTGAAGCGCGCACGAGACGTGCACGGTCACGTCCCCCCGGTTGGCCCGCAGTCCAACGCGGGGGAGATCGAGACCGCCGTCGATCTGGGACCGCGCGATGTTGGCGCGGTGCGATCCCGCCATCACGTCAAGACCACCGTGCGCGTCGTCGACCGGGGTGAGACAGATCCCGATCGTGAGGCCGGAGCAGTACATGGAGTGACCGCCGCGGTCGCAGTCCTTGTGCCAGGGCAGGCACGCGAGTCCTTCGACGGATCCCACCCGTTTCACCAACCCTTCTGCGGTAACCGCGGCGAAGTGCTCACCGAATGGGTCGCCCGGACGGTGGCCGTCGCCAAGGATTTCGCCGATCGCGAGGAACTGAGGATCCGCGAACACCGAGCGTAGGGACTCGGACGAGCGTTGGAAGTTGAGGATGCGGCACGGGTAGTGGTCACCCTCGCGAGTGCCCGCCCACCACGACTCGCCGTCGTCAGGGCGAGCTGCGCCGATCGCGGCAGCGAGATCGGCATCGACCGCGTCCATCTCGGCGTCAGAGAAGACCCCGGTGAGCAACACGAACCCGGCCTCCGCCAGAAAGTGAGCAGCATCCCCAGTGTGCTCGCCGAGCTGGAACTGTTGGTCGAGATCGAGGGGCGCGCCGTCCGGCGCGAGCACGGTGACATCGCCCGACCGGTAGACCCCGCGCCCGTCGAGCACCGATCTCAGTACAGGGTCCCAAGCCCAGAACGCCTCGGTGGCCGCCGAATCGCCGGTTGCGCGGGCGCCGATCACCAGGCCGAGCGCGGTCCGGCGTTCCCGGACGAGGTCGGAGAAGGCATCGCGTTCGAGCGTGATCGCGATGGGCGAGCGGAGCCCAGAAATCACTTCGAGTCCACGGTCACCGAGTCGGAGGGTCCACACCTCGTCTTCGACCGAGATCGCGAGTGGCGCCAGTCCGAGGCGCGCGGCGTCTGCCGCGGCTCGGCTGCCGTTGCGCTCGAGTGCCTCGCGCCACTCCCCCACCCAGAATGCCTCGGGATCGACCGGCCCCGTGGCGCTCACTGCGCGCGTGCGCGTGTCGACGCTCGGCCGCGCACCATCCGTCGCGCGCATTATCGGTCACCGCCGCCGCGCTCGGGCTCCGTTGGACGCGGGTGGCCGAGCAACGCCAGGAACCGATCAGCCGCGCCGAGGAGCACCTGGGACTCCACTACCGGCACCTTGGTCTCCCGTGCGAACAGCGCGATGTCCTTCGCCATGATCGGTCCAACGTGCCCGGCGATGGGATCAAAGGACCGCAGACCGACGAACACCTCGAGCGCGAAGCTCCGACCACTGCCGTGACGCAATGCCTCGCCCAGCGCCAACGGATCGAGCCCGAGGGCGTCACCGAAGGCCAACGCATCGTGGGCGAGCGCGAAGTGCGCGGCGTTCAGCGCATTGTTCACGAGCTTCGTGCGCAGCCCGCTGCCAAGCGGACCCATGTGGATCACGGGGTCACCGTAGGTGTCGAGCACCGGCCGCGCGTCGGCCACGGCGTCGGTGGACCCGCCCACGTAAACGGTGAGCCGGCCTTCGGCGGCGGCCGCACCACCACCACTCACGGGCGCGTCGATCACGCGCACGCCGCGCGCCATGGCCGCGGCCGCGATCTCCTCGCAATCGTCGGTACCGATCGTGGAGTGCAATGCGAGGACACTTCCCGAAGCCATCCCCGCCAGCACGCCGCCCGGCCCGAGGGTCACCTCGCGCACCGCGGTGCCGTCGGTGACGCACACGCCGAGCACATCACTCGCGCGACCGAGCGCAACCAGATCCGCTGCGGTGGCCGCGCGACCAGCGAACGGTTCAAGCGACGCGGCGCGCCGCGCCCAGAGCGTGGTCGACAGCCCGTGGGAGATCATGCGCTCGGCCATGCCGACGCCTTGACTTCCGAGCCCGACGAATCCAGCGCGGATCATCCGTGCATTCAAGTCGAATCTCAGCAACAGCGTCGGGCGCTTGGAGGTATGCAGCCCGTGAGTAGCCGGGAACCCGGCTACTTCGAGGTCATGACCCAGATCCCATTCCATTCCGCGGGTGGCTCGGCGACGAGCGCCTCGCAGCGTGAGATGTAGGTAGACGAGAGCTTGTCGTCCGGGTTGGCACGCAGTGCCTCTCCGAACGCGTCGATCGCGGGCTTCCAGTCCCCGCGGCGGTACTTCTCGATCCCGTCGCGGAAATGGTTGACGGCGTCCATGAGGTTCGGGAACGTCTCCGGCGTGTGGTAGTCGAGCACCTCGTAGACCGCGACCGGCTCGGTCTTGCCCTTCACCACAACGTGATCGACCTCGCGGGTGCGGTACACACCCTTGAGCCGAGTGAACGTGTGCTCGCTGATCAGGATCCGCGCGCTGTACTGCTTGCACGCGCTCTCGAGCCGCGAGGCAAGGTTTACGCCGTCACCGATCATCGTGAAGTCCATCCGCTTGGGGCTCCCGATGTTGCCGGCCACCAGCATCCCGGTGTTGAGCCCGATCCCCATGTCGATGGGCTGACGCCCGTCGAGCGCGCGGTGTTGGTTCCACTCGAACAGGGACGAGATCATCGCGATCGCCGCCTGCACACTGCGGTCGACGTCATCGCCGTGCGCGACCGGCAGGCCGAAAGCCGCCATGATCGCGTCGCCGATGAACTTGTCGAGCATCCCGCCGTGCTGCTGGATGCAGTCGACCATGATCGTGAAGTACTCGTTCAGCAGCGCGACTGTCGACTGCGGGCCGAGCTCCTCGGCCAGCGTGGTGAAGCTACGGATGTCGGAGAACAGCACCGTCGCCTCGACGCTCTTGCCCCCCAGGATCTCCTGGTCCCGGCGCACCAGCTGGTCGGCGACCGCGGGATCCATGTAGCGGGCCATGGTGGCGCGCACGCGCTTCTCGCCGCTGATGTCCTCCATCACGATCATCGTGCCGAGATGGCCGTCGTCGGTCCCGACCAGCGGGAGCACCGTCACGTTCACCGAGACCCGGTCATGGTCGTCGGCGTCCTCCGCGTTGACGAGTCGCGAGACGTCGACGTCCATCGCGATTTCCGGACTCCGCACATCGCCGTCCGCAACGCGAGCCACCAGGGCGCTGATGATCGCGTCGGCGCCTCCGAATACCTCCTCGCACGACCGGCCGACGAGCGACCGGGGATCGGTGCCGAGGATGCGAGCGCCGCCGTCATTGCAGGTGGCGATCAGGCCGCCTTTGTCCACCGTGATGACGCCGTCCGACATGCTCGCGAGCATCGCCTCGCTGTAGTTGCGCATGTTCTGCACGTCGTCGAAGAGCTTGGCGTTCTGCAACGCGATCGACACCTGCGCGGTGAACGCTTTGAGGCGCTGCTCGTCCTCCTCGGTAAACGGACCGCCGCGGCGGTTGAGCACCTGGGTCACGCCGATCATCTCGCCGTCGTGGCTGACCACGGGGACGCAGAGGATCGAACGGGTGAAGAAGCCGGTCTGGCGATCGAGTTCCGGGTTGAACCGCAGATCGGCGTAGGCATGGGCGATGTTGATGCTCTCACCGGTGCTCAACACCGTGCCGGCGATGCCCGCGGTCTCGGGGAACCGGATCTCGCCCACGGAATCGCCCTCGGCGACCCGGGCGAAGAGCTCGTGTGTCCGCTCGTCGCGCAGGAACAGCGTTGAGCGCTCGGCACGCAACATACGGGTCGCCTCGGCCATCACCCGTTGGAGGAGGGCGTCGAGGTCGAGCTCGGCGGTGATGTCGGAGACCAGGCGGAGGAACTCCATCTCCTCGGCCCGGTGCACGTGGATGTCCTCGAGGTGGCGGGTGCTCACCAGCGCGGCCGACGCCTGGCTCGTCATCGCCTCGACCAGCGTGAGATCCTCGGAGGTGAAGTCGCCCGACTGCTTGTTGAGAGCCTGGGCCACACCGATGATCTCACCGCGCGCCGTGGTGATCGGTGCACACACGATGTTGCGCGTCGTGTACCCCGTCTGCTCGTCGATGTCGCGATTGAACCGCGCGTCGGCGTAGGCGTCGTCGATAATCAACGGCTCACCTGTCGTGAAGACCCGACCCGCGATGCCGGCGTCGTTCAGGAAACGGATCTCGTGCACGCGTTCATCCTGCAGCACGCGCGAGTACAGCTCGCCGGTCGCCGGGTCGTTGAGGAACAACGTCCCGCGGTCCGAATCCGTCTCGCGTACCGTCATCTCGACCAGCGCGGTGAGCACTTCGTCGAGGGTCTCCATCGCGGCGACCGTCCGTGAGACCTGCAGCAACGTTTCGGCGAACTGCAGGCGCTTTGCCTGCTCCGCGATCGCGGAGCCGTCCTTGGGATCAGCCGACATCGGCCGCCTCCAGCCGAGCCCGCAGGACCGCGATGGTCTCGTGCAGCTCGTCCCGTTCGCCACGGAACCCGCGCTCGCCCACATCCCGAACCGCGTTCGATCCGTCACGCGCCGCGATGAGCGAGGCCCGCAACGCTTCCACGGTCGCCCGGAGCTGGGTCACCTCGTCCCCCGACTGCGCGAGCGCGGCGCGCACCGAAGCGTCCCGTTCGACGACCCCAGCCTCGAGTCGCTCCCGCATCGCGTGCATGCCTTCGCGGGCCCGCTCCCGCTCGGCCTCCCGCTCAGCCGCGGCGCGCTGGCGCTCTGTGGCCAGCCGCGCGCCCGCTTTCTCAAGCTCGAAACGCAACGCCTCGACCGTCTCACGCAGATGACGCACCTCGGACCGTGCGTGCACGAGCTCGTCGTCGGTCTGCGCTGTCGTCATCTCCACCCCTACCCCCGATGGTCAAGCCCTGATGATCCGTCGCGCCAGCGGTCCGGCGCAACCGGAGCGGCCGGCGGCGCGCCGGCCATCGGGACGGGGAGGACCCGGTTCGGCCCAGGATCTCACTACTTCGCAGCTGAGAACGCGCGCCAACAATGCCAAGCATCGTCTACCCGGCAAACGTTCCCCCCGCTCGTGTTCGCTGGCGCTCACGGGCCGCTCGGGCCACGGGCGCGCCCACGCAGTCTCGAAGATCTGGGGGCGGTTGTGGCCTATTGGCGCGCCCTCCAGGCGGTCCGGATGGCATCCCTTGTGCCACCGGGAATCGCACGTCATGATGGGAGCGTTCACCGGGGAATCGCGGCGCCCGAGATCCCCGGGCCAATCCCACTGTCGGGTGCCGGAGGTGCCCATGCTCGTCGGCGCGATCCTGAACCACAAAGGCGGCGAGGTCTTCACCGTCGATCCGTATGCCGCAGTCGGAACCGCGACGGAGCTGCTGCAACGTCATGGAGTGGGCGCTCTCATCGTCTCGGCCGACGGAGTCACCGTCTTGGGGATCGTCTCCGAACGGGACATCGTCCGCAGCCTCGCCGAGATCGGCCATCGGGTGCTCACCACCCCGGTGGCCTCGGTGATGACCGATGACGTCGTGACCTGCGCGCCAGCGGATACGACCGAACAGCTGATGGAAATCGTCACCACTCGGCGGATCCGCCACGTGCCCGTCCTCGACGACGGACGGCTGGTCGGCCTGGTGTCGATCGGCGACATCGTGGCGGCGCGCGTGCGCGAGCTCGAAGACGAGACCCACGTGCTTCGCGACTACATCACTGCGGGATAGCCGGCGAGGTCTCGGAAGATCCGTCAGCGGCTGGTACCCGGCGCCAGGCTGCCCGACCGCCGCGACTCGGTCAGCAGGTGAAACCGTCGTTGCGGGCGATGGTCCCTCGCAACAACTTCAGCCTGCTCCAGCTGTGGGGAGTGGTGCCCCAACATGCTCTCAGAATGCCGGGATCCATGGTCGCGGTGCCCGCAGTGTTGATGCGGCTGAAGTGCAGATGCGGTCCGGTAGTGATCCCCGAGTTACCACTCCATCCAATGAGTTGTCCGGTCCTCACCCGAGAGGATGGGCTGGCCGTGATCCCGGTGCGGATCGCGCTGAGATGGACGTACATCGTGAAGGTGCCGTCGTCGTGACGAATGCGAAGGCGCGTCCCGCTCAGTCCGCGATCGATGCACCACTGGATGCCCTGCGCGTAGGTGCCGCCGGTCGGAATGTGGTTCAACGGATTGCAGTTGCGCGGGTCATTCGACGTGAAGTCAACGGACCCGTTGCCGGCCGCGTAGATCGGAGTACCGATCGGCATGACGAAATCGATCGCGGGGTTCGGGTGGTTCGGACCCGTAGCGAGACCCCAGGTGGCACTCACCCGGAAGCTGCCACGAAACGGGAACACTCCACGCGGTACCGCCGTGAGAGAGCCGTCGCCAGGAGACCCAAGTTCGGATGCCGAGGATGAACTCGAACCGCCAAAGCTGAGCAGCGCGATCGCGGACACCACCGCAACGAGCCGACGTGGGAAAATCATGGGAATCCCTTTCAGCCTCGCAAACGTTGCGGAGTGCTCCGCGGTCGTTCGACCACGCGATCTTCGACTCGTACGTATCCCACCTTTATGGTCCGATCGCCCCTAAACCCTCACACCACAACATTCGCCCATATGTCTCCTGCGGCACCGCACCCCGTAGCCTGAGCCGTTGTGATCCTGATCGATGCGCAAGGCCTCCGGGCAACCCGACCCGATCGCCCGCTGTTCACCGATCTCTCGCTCACACTGAGTGACGGTGACCGTATGGGCGTGGTCGGACTCAACGGCTGTGGCAAGTCCACGTTGCTCAACATGCTCAGCGGCGAGCGCGAGCCCGAAGCCGGGGTCGTGCGGCGCGGGCGTGGTGCGCGGATCGGCACGTTGGGGCAGTTACCCGTGCTTCCTCGCGGCACCGTGCGCTCCGTGGTGTGCGATGGTCTCGACGGCCAGGAATGGCAGGGCCTCGCAATGCTCGACCGCTTGGGAATGGCGGAAGTGCTCGAGGCCGCCACCGGCGAACTGTCCGGTGGCCAGAAAAAGCGGGTAGCGCTCGCCGCACTTCTGGCGCGCGAGTGGGACGCGCTGATCCTCGACGAGCCCACCAACCATCTCGATCTCGACGCCATCGCATACCTCGAGGAATGGTTGGCCGCATTCAGTGGCGGGTTGCTCCTGGTGACCCACGACCGCCACGTCCTCGACCGGGTCACCAACAAGGTTCTGGAGATCGACCGCGGCGCGGGTTACGTCCACGTTCCGGAGAACCGCACGGCGGGCTCCGGCTACGCGGCCTATCTCGCCGCTCGCATCGAACGCGAATCGCAAGCCGCGGCGGCCGAACAGACACGCAAGAACCTCGCCCGCCGCGAACTGGCGTGGCTGCGGCGCGGGGCGAAGGCGCGATCAACGAAACCGAAGGCCCGGGTCGACTCGGCCAAGGCCCTCATCGCCCGCGGGCCCGAATCGGCCGCACGTGAGGGTGACATCGGCCTGTCGTTGGGAAGCGCCCGGCTCGGGTCACGCGGTGTTGAACTCCACAGCGTCGGGTTCTCGTGGCCCGAGACATCCGACGGCGTCGACCGCGGGGCGCGGCTCGTGCTGGAGGGCGTCAGCCACATGTTCGAACCCGGAGATCGCGTGGGGATCGTCGGCCCCAACGGCGTGGGCAAGAGCACGCTCCTCGACCTGATCGCCGGCCGATTGGCCCCCTCGCTCGGTGTGGTCGACACCGGAACCACGGTGAAGATCGGCTATTACGACCAACTCGGACGCGAGCTCAACCCGAGCCAACGCGTGCGGGAAGCGGTCGCGGGCGACAAGGGCGAACCGTCGATTGCAGACGTCAAGCTGATGCGCCAGTTCTGGTTCGACGGTGATACCCAGCTCGCACCGATCAGCACGCTCTCCGGCGGCGAGCGGCGCCGGCTCCAACTACTGCTGACGCTGATCGAACAACCAAATGTGCTGCTGCTCGACGAACCGACGAACGATCTGGATCTCGACACGCTGCGCGCCCTCGAGGACTTCCTCGACGATTGGCCCGGCATCGTGGTGGTCGTGAGCCACGACCGCGTCTTCCTCGATCGCACCGTGACCGAGATACTCGCGATCGACGGTCGGGGCCGCGCGGCAGTGATGCCCGGTGGCGTGGCCGGGTGGCTCGCGAAACGATTGCTCCAACCATCCCCCGTCGCGTCGGTAATGCCGGCTGCGCAACGAACCACCACGGCCGCCGCACCCAAGCCGGCGTCGAAGAAGAGTCCGAGCACCTTGCGTCGCCAACTCGGTGTGGCGGATCGCGAACTCGCTCAGGCGATTGCCGCGCGCGACCAACTGCAGGCGCAACTCAGCGAGGACGGCGCCAACCACGAGGCGTTGTTGCGACTCAGCTCCGAACTCGTCGAGCACCAGACCCGCGTCGACACCACCGAGGAACGGTGGCTCGCCCTCGCCGACCAAGCCGAATCACTCGGCATGGAAATTTGAGCCAAGAGGCGACCCGCGCTCGATACAGCTACGGTTCCGTTCGTGCGCAACGGTGAATGGGTTCGGTTCGTCATCCGGTTCGAGGTCCTGGATCTGATCCGCTTCCGCGAGATGGCCGACGCGATGGTGGCCGTGAGTCTCGGCGAACCGGGGACGGTCGTGTACGACTGGTACGTCGACGAGACCGCCGGTGAAGGGACCTTGTACGAGGCGTACGCGTCGCTCGACGCGCTTCAGGCCCACGGCAACGGCGCGGTGTTCACGGAGTTGGCCCCGCGGTATGCCGACTCCGTTCGCGTCATCTCGGTGCAGGCCTTCGGAGAAGCAGCAGGTCTGCCGCGCGATGACGTACTCGGTGCGCCCACCACATGGTGGGGTGCGCCGATCGCCGCGGTCACCACCGCCGGCTGACGACACGCGCGCGGCCGAACCATCCGGCAGTGTCATCGTCGTCGACCAGGTCCACAAATCCGTCAGGTCGCCAGCGCGTCTGCGGCTCGTTGCTTCTTGCTGCGGCCGAAGCGCAGATACAGCGACGGGACCACGAACAGGTTCAGCAGCGTGGAGGTAACGAGGCCACCCACAATCACGATCGACATCGGGAACTCGATCTCCTGGCCCGGGACCGCGCCTGATACGAGCAACGGCACCAAGGCCAGCCCGGTCGTGAGCGCAGTCATGAGAATCGGCGCCAACCGTTCTTTGGCACCGCGCAACACCAGCGCTCGACCGAACTTCTCACCTTCTTCGTTCTCGAGGTGTTGGAAGTGGCTGATCTGCATGATCCCGTTCCGCGCCACGATTCCCAAGATGGTGAAGAACCCGACGAGCGATCCCAACGAGATCACGCCGTCGCTCCACGCGTAGGCGGCGAGGACACCGCCGACGAGGGCCATCGGGAGCGTGAAGAACGACAGCGCGGCGAGGCGCGCGCTCTTGAAGCTCACGACGAGGAGCATGAAGATTCCCGCCGCGGCGAGGAGGCCATAGGTGAAGAGCCGACGATCGGCTTCCTGGCGCTCCTTGTACTCACCCAGCACTTCGATCTTGTATCCGAGCGGGACCTTGATCCCCTTGAGCTTCTGATTGATCTCTTGAACGACAGAACCGATATCGCGGCCTTCGACGTCGGCGCCGACATCGATCCGGCGGGTCAACGATTCGCGCGGGATCGAGTTCGGTGTCTCCTTCACTTCGATTCGGGCGACGTCGCTGATCGGAATCTTTCGGCCATCGGGCGTGTCGACCAGCAAGGCACGGACGTCCGACAAACTGGTGCGATATCGCGGTGGGCTCCACACCATGACGTCGAAGGCCTTGCCCTCGCGATAGGTGTCCGCCACCTCTTCACCGGCCAGGAACGTGGCGGCGGCGCGACGCACGTCGCCCGGCTTGATCCCATAGTTGCGCGCCGCGTCGAGGTCGACCTCGACTTCGATCTGCGGAATCTCTTCGAGTTGCTCCCGACTCTCCTCGACCGTCCCCTTGACGTCGGTGACGACCTTGAGTACGTCGTCGGCAGTCGCGTAGAGCGTTTCGAGGTCAGGACCTGATGTCCGAACGACGATCGCCTCGCCGGATCCGGTGAGCACCTCACGGATCCGTTCCTTCAGATAGGTCTGAACATCTCGTTTCAGGCCGGGGTAACCATTCACAGTGTCCTGGATCTTCGCCAGCGTTTCGTCGTAGTCCTCGCCCGGTTCGACGCTGATCCAGTTCTCACCGAAGTACACGCCGTAGACCTCATCACCCATCAAGGCCTGGCCGATGTGGGCCCCGAAGTTGCGCACGCCCGGGATTTTGCGCAGTTCCTTCGACGCCACCGTGCTAATGCGGACCTCTTCGGTCAATGAGGTGTCCGACTTCGTGACCCAGTGCATGAGAAAGTCACGCTCTTTGAATTCCGGCAGAAGCGACTGACCGAGTTGCGGTACGACAGCCATACCTCCGACGACGATGACTGCCACGAGGGCCATCGCCGGAACCGGACTCGCGATGATCTTCCCAAGGCTGCGTTCGTAGCCGCGCTGGAGCACACGCACCACGGGAGAGTCGCCACGATGCAGCGATCCTCGGGTCAGCAGAATCATGCTGAGCGCGGGAGTGAGAATCAGGGCAACGAGCATCGACACCAGCACGGCCAGCGCATAGGTGTACGCCAGCGGCTGGAAGAAGGAACCCGTGAGTCCGGTGAGAAAGAACACCGGTAGCAATGCGAGTGCCTCGATCATCGACGCGTACACAATGGCGCCGCGGACTTCGAGCGAAGCCTCGAGAATCACCTTGGCGGTGGACTTGCCGTCCCCACCAGAGGCGCGATGGAGTCGAAGCCGTCGAACGATGTTCTCGGTGTCGACGATCGCGTCGTCAACCACGGCGCCCAGCGCGATCACCATCCCGGCGAGCACCATCGTATTAATGGTGACGCCCTGGGCCGCGAGCACGAGTCCAGAGGCCATCAGCGAAATCGGGATCGTGACGACGCTGATCAGCGCGCTCCGCCACGAGAAGAGGAACAAGGCCAAGACCAACACCACGAGCAGCGAACCGATGAGCAGCGTCTCGGTCAGGTTGCTGATCGCGAGATCCACGAACGTGGCCGGGCGGAAGATCGTGGTGTCGACTTCGAGCCCCGGGAGCGCCGGCCCGATGTCCTTCATCGCCTTCTCGACGCCCTCCGTGATGTCGAGCGTGTTGCCCCACGGCAGTTTCTCGACGATCAGCATGAGCCCGGGGCCGTCGTCGATGACGGCGTCACCGATCAAGAGTTGGTGGTCGTTGACCACTTCGGCAACGTCGCCGATCACCAGGCGCTCACCGTTACGACCGAGGCCGAGCGGGATCGCGGCGAGCTGCTCCGGAGTCTCGATGGTCATCTTGTGCTGGATGAACATGCGCTGGTTGTCGGTCTCGAGGAAGCCACCGGTCCCGATGGCCGCGCCACCCGAGTAGGAGAGCAACCCCTGTTCAAACGCGTCCGATGTGACCTTGCGGACCGCATCCACTGTGATGCCATGCTCAGTCAACTTCTCCGGAATGACCTGCACCTGGAGCTGTTTGTTGCGTTGGCCCCAGATCGCCACGTTCGCGACGCCCGGGACCCGCAGGAGGCGGGTGCGAATCGTGTACCGAGCCATGACCGATTGGTCGAGCAATGAGAGCGTGTCGGACTTGAGGCCGATCTTCATGACCCGGCTCGTCGCCGACAATGGCTGCAACATCTTCGGCGGCGTGCACCACGTGGGCAGCGTCGGGGTGACCGCCGCGACCCGTTCGGACACGAGCTGGCGGGATTTCAAGAGGTTGGTGCCCGGGGAGAAGAGCAGTTGAATCGACGAGAGCTGAGGCACCGACTTGGACCGAACGGCGTCGACCCGGGGAATTCCCTGCAGCGTTTGCTCCAGCGGAATCGTGACGAGTTCCTCGACCTCAGCCGACGCCAAGCCGAGGCACGATGTTTGGATCTCGACCTTCGGCGGGGCGAATTCCGGGAACACGTCGACCGGCAGGCCCTGGATGATTCCGACACCGGCGAACATCATCCCGGCCGCGAGCGCGACCACGAGGTACCGGAATTTTAGGCTCGATCGTACGATCCAACTCATCATGGCGAGTGTTTCTCGGTTCGTTCCGTGTATCGGCTCAAGGTCAGTGTGCGCCGAGTCCGTGCTCGACTCCGAACAACTCCGCTACCCCGACCGTCGCGACCGGAGTCCCCACGGCGGGTCCGTCCAGAAGGATCACTGCGTCCCCTTGGATGGTGGCGACGATGACGGGCACGCGGTGAAACGTGCGCGGTTTGACCTCGGTAAAGACCCACGTCGTACCGTCCGGGTCATACAGGATGGAGGAGTAAGGAGTGACCCGGCCACCAGGTCCGTCGACGATGGCGGCGGTCTCGACGCCAATCCGTTCGATGGCCTTCTCAGTGAGAGTGACCTGCGGCAACTCCGAGCCATCGACTTCGTCCAAGGTCGCCGGATCCTCGTACGAGGACTCTGACGTTTCAACCTTCGAGCATCCGGCGGCGATTGGCATCGTTGCCACCATGAGCAGAGCCAACCAACGACGATGTTTCATGAACGTTCCCCCAAGCCAGACGTTGGAATTTCGGATTCAAATGGCGGTTGGACTCGCCGGCGTCGGCGCGAGGATCGTTGCGGGCGTCCGCCGCGCTCGCCACGACCGGCGCCTCCGCCGCCGCCACCGCGCCTCCCGGGATTGCCCTCGGCTTGGGGAGTTGGCGCGAACTGCAGGTATAGCGACGGAACCACGATCAATGCGAAGAGCGCGGCAGTGACGAGCCCTCCGATGACCACGACGGCCAACGGGTGCACGATTTCACTCCCGGGCCGCGTTCCCGCGACGAGGATCGGCAGCAGGACTGCAATGCCCGCCGCCACCGTCGTCACGATCGGCACGACTCGTTCGCGGGCGCCGTCGATGACGAGGGCGCGGGACACAACGACTGGCTCATCCGGGCCGGCATCCGGGTCGGGGTGCTGACAACGGCCGATCAGCACCATCGTGAATCGCAACGCAATCCCCAGCACAAGGAGGAACCCGACGATCGATCCCACCGTGATGGCGCCGCCGTCGATCCAGGCCGCGAGCGCGCCACCGGCCAGCGCGGCCGGGAGCGTGACGAAGATTGCCGCGGCCAACTTCCAACTCGTAAACGCCGCTTGCAGCAGTAGGAAGACCGCAACCGCGATGCCGAGGGTGATGTAGATGAAGCGGTTTCGGGATGAGTTGCGATCGCCGGCGTCGCTGAGTAGCTCGGCGTGGTGTTCGGTCGGGAAGCTCGTGGCACCGATCACGGTGTCCACCTCCGCAATGACATCGTCGGTGTCGCCGTCGACATCGGCATGGACGTCGATGCTGCGCACGACCGCCTCGTGTTTGATAACGCTGGGGTTCGGAGCGATCTGCACCGTGGCGAGGTCGGCCAGCCGAACCAGTCCCGAGTTCGGTGTCTCGATCTGCAGATTCTGAATATCGGTCAGGTTTTCGCGTACCTCGGGAGTACCGACGACCACCACGTCGAAGACCTTTTGATCAACGAAGAGGGCACCCACCTCGAGCCCTTGGATGTAGGTCGCCGCGAGCCGCCGAACGTCGCCCGGCTTGATGCCCGTCCGCTCGGCCGCGGCGATGTCGACCTCGACCTCGACGGTTGGCTCAATATCGAGCTGCTCGACGGTGGTGCCCGTCACCCCGTCCAGTGCTTCGATTCCCCGCGCGATCTCGGCGGCCTTCGCCTGGAGAACGGCGTGATCCTGCCCGAAGACCCGAACCGTCACGTCGCCTTCGCTGGAGTCCAAGCCGCCGGCGATACGGTCGGTCGAGTACTCCGTGACCCCACGAGACAACCCGGGATAGCCGTTGATGACTCGCTTGACGTTGTCGAGCGTCTTGCCGTAGTCGGCAGACGGGTCGATGCTGACCCACAGCTCGCCGGCGTTCGCGCCGCCAACGTCGTCGGACAACACCGCCCGCCCAGTGTGCGCGCCCACGTTGTCGATACCCGGCAAGGCGCGCAGCTCCTGGCTCACGCGGCTACTGATGCGGTTCATCTCGGGCAGTGAGGTTCCCGTGGGGCCTTCCCACCTGACGAGGAGGTCCGTGTCCTCGAACCGCGGCACCAACGATTCACCCCGCTCCAGGAACGCCATCGAACCGAGTCCGATCACGGCAACGAGGACGAGGGCTCCGTACGCCATGACCGGCTTCGCCGTCACCCGGTCGGTGACGCCGGCGTAGAACGTGCCGATCGCGGTGGCGATCGGCGATTCCCGAACGGGTCGACCAGGGGCCGGTCCCAATACCCGGCTCAACGCAGGGGTCAGCGTGATTGCCAAGATCATCGAAATCGCAATCGCAACGCCGAATGACCGGGCGATCACCGAAAGGAACGCATCGGACTCGCCCGTCAAGACGAAGAGCGGAACGAGAATGAGGAGGATCGCGACCGTCGCGTAGCCCAGGGGTCCGCGCACTCCACTCGACCCACGCAAGATGCGGCGACCACTCGCGTCAAGATTCGTCGTCTGATGGGCGGCAACGGAGTCGACCGCGGTATCCGTCGCACCATCCCCGAGGCTGGCGGAGATGCTGGCGCGGTCGGAGGTGGCGTCGTCAAGGAGCAACGTGATCGCGAGCACCAGACCCGCCAGGATCATGACGTTGAGCGTTTCACCCATCCACTCCAGAACGAGCACCGCGCCGGCGAGTGAAACCGCAGTCGACACAGAAATGATCACGACCGATCGCCACGACAAGGTGAGCGCGGCGAGCGCGAGTAGCGCGAGCGCGCCACCGATGAGCAAGAGACCGCTCACGTTGTCGCGGGCAGTCTCGATATAGGTGGCAGGGCGGAAGATCGAGGCTTCTACCTCGATGCCGGTGAGCCCGGGCGAGAGCTTCGCCAGTTCGTTCTCGATGCCCTCCGTGACCGCCACCGCGTTCGCGCCGGGAAGCTTCTCTACGACGAGCATGAGGCCAGTACCGTCGGCGACCACGCCATCACCGATCAGTGGCTGGTGACCTTCGACGACGGTCGCAACCTGGCCGAGTTGTCTGGCCGGCTCCGGATCGCCGTCGGCCGCGGGAGCGTTTGGCGTTTCGATCGCGACGCGGGCCAGGTCGGCCGGCGTGAGGATCGGGTTGATGTGTTGCACGCCGAGACGTTGGGCCGGCGTGTCGATGAAGCCACCACGGCCGGGTGCGGCGGCCTTCAGGAAACTCAGCGGCGAGACCCACAGTGCATTGCCAGTGGTGGCGATGACCTGGTCCAGTGTTACGCCTTCGGATCGCAGGCGGGCCGGGTCCACCATGACCTGGAGCTGCTGGTCGCGCTGGCCCCAGATCGAAATGTTCGCGACGCCGCGCACCCCCATCAGTTGCGGCCGAATGTTCCAGCGGGCGAGCTTCGAGAGTTCCAGGAGCGAGATGTCCGTCGGGCGCAGCCCGATCATCATCACTCGGCTGGTAGACGAAAGCGGCTGGAGCAAGGCCGGCGCCTTCGACACGTTCGGCAGCGCGCGTGACGCTTCGGTGAGATGTTCTTGGACCACTTGGCGGGCGTCGAGCGGGTCGGTGCCATCCTCGAACACGAGTTCCACCGACGAGAGGCCGGGGACCGATTTCGACGAGATGTCATCGAGGAATGCCACGCCGTTCAGCAGATTCTGCTCCATCGGCGCGGTAATCAGCTGCTCGACCTCGTAGGCCGAGAGACCGAGCGCTTCGGTGCGAACTTCGACCTTGGTCTTACCGAATTCGGGCAGCACGTCCACCGGCATACTGTCCAACTGGATGACGCCAAGCCCGAGAATCAGAATGGCAAGCGCGATTACCAGCCCCCGCGCTCTGATGCTGGCAGCAATAAGTGCACGCGTCATGCCCGGGCAGCTTCCAAGTGCAAAGCCGCGCGCGTGATCCAATTTCTCGACATTTGTCGTCCCCCAACCCCGTGGTGCACCAGCTCGAGCAGGGGGGCAACGTAGAGACTCAACGTCAGTGAGTCAATCATTTCGAAGCCTTTGAGCCAAGCGACCTAGGTCAATCGGTGACCACACCTCGCCCGTTCTTATGCGGCCTGCTGGAGTGTCTCAACTTCGGGTGCGGGCTCCGAGACGCCGAACCGCGAGGGACCGACGACCAAGGAACCTCGGAGGCGGGGCTCGGTGATCGCGAGGACAACCCAGTCCATCGCGTAGAGGGACAGGGCCATGAGGACCTGGAACCCGGCGCGCCTGAAGCCCTCGCGACCAAATCGACGGACTCGCCGGAATGATCAGTCATTTTCCTCGGGTCCACCTTTGTCCTTTTTTACAGTGGCGGTCTGGACCGCCACACCCTTCGCGCTCACGGTGACGGAGACATCGAGCGCGTTCCGCGACGACGAGTAGAGGCTGAAGGCATTCACGGGGAAATGGTCGGTCGCGCCGGTGGCATCAAAATGGGCGACGCGCGTGGCACCGCCGCCAATCGTGAAGGCACCGGGCAGCGCTGCGTAGTAGCTCTCGGTCGCCGACGTCTTTCGGTCGGTAAACACATAGAAGACTTCGAAGTCGGTGAGCTCCTCGGATCCCGTATTGCTCAAGGCCACCTCAAGGTGGTCACTTACGGCCTTTTGGGTCACAGGATCCTCATTATTCTCCACCAGGACCGAGTCGATCACCAGTCCTTCCGCGGTCGCGGAGTTGGCAATCGGATTCGACTTCACGGGGAGCACCTGAGAGGCGCTCGGAGGCGCGGATTTTTTGGATGTCGACGAACTGCAGGCGACCAAGGTCACGCCAACGCCGACGACGATCGCAAGAACCCGCAGGCGCGGCAGTGTCTTCATGGAAGGATTCATGGTGGCTCTCCTAGGTCAAGATCGGCATGCGGCGGAAGGAAATGAGGAGAGCGTAACCAACGACCAGTGGATAGATCACTAGCCAGATAATGTCGTTGTGCTTCTTGATGAGCAGTTTGGAGAGGCTGAGGCCACGGTATTTCTCGTGCACATCGACCATGGCGAATGCGAATCGCTCGAAGTGCTTCGAGAACGAGGCCTCCTCGACATCCCTACGAATGGTTTCGTAGGTCGTGAACTGCTTGAGCACCTCGGTTTCGTCAGCCCGATTCAGCGACAATGCCGCAAAGAGCCCACCGGGGACCTGGTTATCTGCATCGAGCGTGTCGCCGATCTGGGGCAGGATCAACACGACGATCAACCAGATCCCCAGCGCGAACATGAGGCCGTTCACCGCAACCTTGGATTGCGCCGTCAGGAAGGCGCCAAGACCGAACCAGACCCCCATGTAGACGAGCGCCGCAAGGTACGTGAGCGTGAGCCTCAATCCCTGCGGACCATCGATCCAATCGTTGCCGATGACGCCGAGGCAGAGGACCGCCATCGCCGCGGTGGCAAGGAGGAGCGTCGCGATGACCGCCAGCGCACCAAGGGAACTCCCGGCAGCCATCTCGCCGGCTGATACCGGCCGTGATCGCACCAGCGGAAGTGTCTTGCTCGAGCGCTCACGAGCGATCGTGAGATACCCAAGGGTGATCCCGACGATCGCACCGATGATGCTCAGGTATTCCATCGCACCTTCGAGCAACGACAGCAACCGGAGGGGCGACGGCGCGATTCGTTGGATGCCCTGCGACTGTGCCGCGCTGCGATACGTCTCGTAGTCGGCCAACTGACTTCGATACCCGGTCGCGGCGATGTACACCGAAGCCGCGGTGGCAACCACCAGGATTGCGACGAGCACGAGAAGGATCCGGCTCCGGACCGCGGCCCGATACTCGTGGCGCGCCAACGTCATCACCCGCCTACAGGTCCGGGAACGTGAGCGCCGGCGCGCGCTAATCATCGGCGCCGCGGCTCGAATAGTCGTGTCGGTGAGCGAGTCCCAGGGTGAGCACCATCAAACCAACTGCCAACCCCAGGATCGGGAGCATCCTCGCAAGGGTCTCGGTCGTGGGCTCAGCCGGTCCGGTGTCGAGAATACGAGCACTGGCTTCCTTGAACTGTTCGGCCACCGAGAACGGTCGTGCCTTGGCGGTGACCTTGAAGAATGTCTGCGAGGTACTCACCGGGTCGCTCACCGGATTCAGCGACGCTTGAGGCCGGAGTCCCGAGGTGAACTGAGGGACCGCGAATGTCACGATGATCCACACCGAAATCGCAGTCAGCAGGGCCAACGATCGTCGACTACTGACGAGCGTGGCGACCATTCCAACCAACGCGAAGAGCATCAAGTACAGCCAGGCGAGCGCGTAGAAGGCGCCCAGGCGAAACAGGTTCGTGTTCGTCGGAACGTGGCCGTTCACCAGCACCAGCGAGATCGCACTGATCGCAAACGTCGCGCACAGCACCGCGCCGAGGACCACCGACGCGGCCGCAACCTTTCCGAGCACGTAGGCGGACCGTGAGACGGACCGCGAGAAGATGAGGCGTCCCACTCCGCCGGAGCGATCATCCGCGAAGCTCAGATGGCCGACGATGAGCGCAAGCAGCGCGCCGACCAACGGTATATAGATGGCCATATTCGAGAGCAGCGCCAGCGGTGGCTTGGCATCGAACGGGTTGGTCGGCGCCCGTTCACCTCGCGCCGCGAGCATCCGCACGGCTTCGTCGTAGACCTTCGCGATGGTTCGTTGGCTGGACCATCCGATCACTCCCGCCAACCCCGCCATTGCCAGGAACACCACAAGTATCGCGGTGAACGTTCGTTGGCGGCGCAGCGCAAGCAGCTGGTGCGCGGCGATCGTCCCGATCAAAGGGAATCCATGCGCACGTAGATATCTTCGAGGGAGCTCTCGTCTGGGAACCGGCGCATCGTTGCCTCGATGGAGTCCTTGTAGATCAAGGATCCATGGTCAAGAACGCCGATTGTGGTGCAGACTTTCGCGACCTCACTCAACAGGTGGGTGTTCATGAACACTGTGATGCCGAGTTCCTGGTTCAAGCGCAGGATCGTGGATCGAAGCTGACGGACACCAAGTGGATCCAGGCCCGAGGTGGGCTCGTCCAGGAACAGAACCTGCGGCCGATGCAAGACGGCCTGCGCGATCCCGATGCGCTGGCGCATTCCGGTCGAGAAGGTTCCCACGCGTTCATCCGCGAGATCTGAGCACTCGAGGAAGTCGAGCGTTTGGGCGACGGCGCGACGCGGTGAGCGGACCCCAGAAAGGCGTGCGAAGAACTCGAGGTTCTCAGCTGCCGTCAAGTGGGAGTACATCCGAACATCGGACGGGAGGTAGCCAATGCATTGGGTGACCTCACGGCGCTCGGTCACAACGTCGTGGCCGCAGACGAACGCTCGTCCGGCGCTGGGTGTGATCAGAGTGGTGAGGATGTTCACGGCGGTGGTCTTGCCTGCGCCGTTATGACCAAGGAAGCCGAAGACCTCACCGAACTCGATCCGGAGATCGATTCCGGCCAGCACGTCACGGGTTTCGTAGCGATGGCGGATGCCATGCATCTCGATTGCCCCGTAGCTCATCGTGACTCCGTTGCCCAGGCTGGCATCGCGGGCCGCCACGCCGACGGCGGACTATACCGGTCCTCGGCGCGCGGCAGCGCACCCGTCGCGCGGGTATGCCCCAACGCGCAGCCCAGCCGCGGCTCGGAGAGTCGGCGGCCGTACCGCGGTCCGGCGAACCATCCGGCAGAGCCGTCGGATAGAACGCGTTCTATGATCCGTTCGTCACCGACCGAGGAGCCCCACCCATGCGTACGCCCATCTGCAGCGACCTGAACATCGAGTTCCCGATCTTCGCCTTCACGCACTGCCGTGATGTCGTCGTTGCGGTGTCGAAGGCCGGTGGGTTCGGCGTGCTCGGCGCGGTGGGCTTCAGTCCGGAGCAGCTCGAAGTCGAGCTCCAGTGGATCGACGAGCACATCGGCGACCGGCCCTACGGCGTCGACATCGTGATCCCGAACAAGTACGAAGGCATGGACGCGAACATGTCGGGCGACGACCTGGCCCAGATGCTGCGCGACATGGTCCCGCAGGAGAACCTTGACTTCGCGCGCAAGCTCCTCGCCGATCACGGCGTCCCACTCCAGGACGCGGCCGAGGACAACACCATGCAGCTGCTCGGCTGGACCGCGGCCACTGCGACACCGCAGGTGGAGGTCGCGCTTCGGCATCCGAAGATGACGCTCATCGCGAACGCGCTCGGGACTCCCCCGGTCGAGGTCATGGATCTCATCCACGGCGCGGGCCGCAAGGTCGCCGCGTTGTGTGGCTCGCCGTACCAAGCCCGCAAGCACGCCGATGCCGGCGTCGACATCATCATCGCCCAGGGCGGCGAGGGCGGTGGCCACTGCGGCGAGGTCGGCTCCATCGTCTTGTGGCCCCAGGTAGTCAAGGAGGTCGCGCCGATTCCCGTACTCGCGGCGGGCGGCATCGGCAGCGGCGCGCAGATCGCGGCCGCGCTCGCGCTCGGTTGCCAGGGCGCGTGGTCGGGGTCGCAGTGGCTCATGGTCGAAGAGTCTGAGAACACGCCGGTGCAGCAGGCCGCGTACATGAAGGCCGGCTCGCGCGACACAGTGCGGAGCCGATCGTTCACCGGCAAGCCGTGCCGCATGCTGCGCAACGATTGGACCGACGCGTGGGAACAGCCGGGGAGCCCAGCGCCGCTCGGGATGCCGCTCCAGTACATGGTGTCGGGCATCGCGGTTGCGGCGACGCACCGCTACCCGGATCAGACGGTCGACGTCGCGTTCAATCCGGTTGGGCAAGTGGTGGGCCAGTTCGAGAGGGTCGAGAAGACCGCGGCCGTCATCGAACGCTGGGTCAATGAATACCTCGAAGCAACCGAGCACCTCGACGCACTGAACGCCGCCGCGGGAGTCTGAGTCCGGGCTTGACGCGCCCCGCGTTCGGGGGCTGCCTTGTGCTTCGACCTGGGCCGTCGGGTCAGGCGTAGACCGTCCGGGTAACCCATTCGGCCACGAGCGCGGGCTTCTCTTCGCCCTCGATCTCCACGGTGAAGCCGCGCGTGATCTCGACCGCGTTGCCCTTCAACTCGACGTTCGTGGTCACCGCCCGCGCCCGGATACGAGATCCGACCTTGACCGGGCTCACGAACCGCACGCGGTTGAAGCCGTAGTTGATGCCCATGACGAGGCCTTCGTACCGGGCCGGATCCTCGGGCGCGCTGCTCGCACCTTTGGCCAGGTGCGTGAGCATCGACAACGTGAGGAAGCCGTGCGCGATCGTCGTACCGAACGGCGTGTTCTTCGCCGCCTCCGAATCGACGTGGATGAACTGGTGATCGTGGGTGACATCGGCGAACCCGTCGATCTGCTCCTGGGTGACGTCGAACCACTCGCCGGTGCCCTCGTCGTTGCCGACATCGGTGAGGAACCGCTGATACGCCTTCTCGGCTGCTTTACTCATGGCCCGACCTTACGTGAGCGAACTGGTCGTGGTCCGAGGAGGGTGCGAAACCTCCAGCCCGCGTGCGGCGGGGTTACACGGCCCGGTACGTGATCGGTAGATGCTTCGGGCCGGAGATGAACGTGGACGGGAGCCATTCCGTCTCGCCGGCGGAGCGGAGGTCGACGAGTCGCGTCAGCAACTCGCGGAGCAGCGCGTGGATCTCCACCCGTGCGATATGCGCGCCCAGGCAGAAGTGCGGGCCACCACCACCAAACGCGATGTGGTCGTTGGGCGTGCGAGCGAGATCGAGCACGCCCGCCGTCGGCCCGAAAGCCTCTGGGTCGCGATTGGCCGCTCCGTAGTACATCACCACCTTCTGGCCGGCGGCGATCGGCACACCCCGGAGCTCAGTGTCGCGCTGCGCGGTCCGGCGCATGTAGATGACCGGGCTTACCCACCGCAGCAGTTCCTCGACCGCGGGAGCCAACCGCGCGTTCCAGATCCTCGACGAGCCACGCCAGCTGCTCCGGGTGGGCGAACAGCGCGTCGATGCCACCCGCCACGAGGTTGCGGGTGGTGTCACCACCGGCGTCGATGAGCAACAGGAAGAACAGGTTGAAGTCGATGACGTCGAGCTCGTTGCCGTTGATCGTCGCGTGGGCGATGAGGCTGGCGAGATCGTCGGTGGGTTCGGCCCGTCGGGCTTCCCACACACCGTTCGCGTAGTTGAACATCTCGATCACCGCCATCATCGCCGCGCCGGCCGCCTGGCTCTCGGGCGCAGCGTGGATGGCCTCGGTCAGCGCGTAGAGCGCGACACCGTCGTCAAGGGGTATGCCGAACATGTCGGCGATCACGTACGACGGCATCAGCCCGGCGATGTCGGTCACGAGGTCGCACCCTCCGGCCTCGGCAACCTGATCGATAATGCGCGTGGCGAGAATCTCGATGCGCGGCCGCATGGCCTGGGCGACCTTCGGGATGAACTCCTTGGCGACGATCTTGCGCAGCGCCGAGTGACGCGGCGGATCCGTCATGAGCATCATCTGATGGTCGCCGAGATCCATGGCCTCGACGTCGGGGATCAGCACGCTCGGCGTTGACGAGAACGTGGCCGGGTCGCGTCCCACGGCCCGGACGTCGGCGTGTCGGGTCACGACCCAGAATCCGTCCGCCCCCGGCTCGGGGTGCCAGTGCACCGGAGTGATGGGTGACGGTCGTCATTCCCAGGAGCCGGTGTTCGTCCCGAAACACGCGAATGCGGCTGAGGACGAAGGCTGGGTCATGGCCTACGTCCACGACGAACACCGCGGCGCGGCCGACGTCGTGATCATCGACGCGCAGGACTTCGCGGCCCCACCCGTCGCCACCATCCACCTCCCCGCCCGCGTCCCCTACGGTTTCCACGGCAACTGGCTGCCGTCGTGAGAGTGCTCTCCGACGCGTCCTGACCGGGATCACCTCGCGGTGACTGGACGTACGCGACGGTCAGCGGCGCCAGAACAGCAGGTGTGTGAATCCGCTCGAACTCGGCACGGTATCGAGGTGGAAGCGGTCGAGGAGTTCGTCGGGTGACGTCCACAACCGTTCGCCGCGACCAAGGTCGGTCGGCGCGAAGGAGACATGCATCGTGTCGATGAGGTCAGCGTCGAGGAACTCCCGCACGGTGGCGACGCCACCGCCGATACGGACGTCCAGACCGTTCGCGGCTTCCTTGGCCTGACGCAGCGCGTCGGCCGGGGTGGCATCGAGGAAATGGAACGTGGTGTCCGAGAGGGTGAACGACGGTCGGACGTGATGGGTCAGCACGAACACCGGCGTATGGAACGGCGGTTCGTCGCCCCACCAGCCCTGCCAATCGAGGTTCTCCCACGGGCCGCGCTGGTGGCCGAACTTGTTGCGACCCATGATCTCGGCGCCGATGTTCCGTGGCATGTCGCGGGTGAAGTAGTCGTCGAGTCCTCGGGATCCGCCACCGTCGGTGCGGTACCCCCAACTGGCGGTGGCGAAGGCCCACCCGAGCACGTCACCCGGATCGGCGTGGCCGAAGGGGTGCTCGAAGCTCTGGCCCTCCCCCGAGCCGAACCCGTCGCGTGAGACCCCGAAGCACTGCACCCGCACCAGCTGTGACATCTCCGCTCCCTCTCGTTGCGCCGGTCGAGTTCTAGCCGCTGGAACTCGACCTCGAAACGTGGACGAGCGATGGAACCGGAACGCGAAACGTCGGCGTCATCGTCTGCGAGACTTACGTCTCCCTATCGGGAGAGGGACGCCATGCGTCGTGGGTTCAGGTTCGTGGCACTCGTCGTGGTGCTGATCGGCGTGGCCGGTTGCAGTTGGGGCCAGGCGGGGTACGACGCCGGCCGGGCGGGATGGTCGAGCGCCGACGGTTCCTTCACCGCCGACAACGTCGGTTCCACCGCCCTGCGCTGGGAAGCCGACGGAGATCCGCTCAACGGCCAGACGCTCGAGTCCTTCGCTGCCGACGGCGGCACCGGGTGCGCGGGACCGATCCCGTCCTGCACGCATCTCGCTACGGCGACACTGCCCGTTGGTGGGGCAACACTGGCGGCGACCAAATCGGTGCTCTTCGCCATGGTCGGCGGCAACGGACTCGCGGGGTCGGGCCGGCTCATGGCCTACGGACTCGACGGGACCGGTTGCACTACTGGAACACCCGCCGCGTGCTCCCCCCTGCTCTCAATCGCGACCGGCCCAAACGCGCAAGGGCTCGCCGTCGCCAACGGCCGCATCGCGATGGTTTCGACCTCGCCGCGAGTCAACGGCCAGGCCCTGTTTGTGTACGGACTCCCGAGCTGAGTCCCGCGCCGCCGTGGGCTGGGCCGAGGCCGGTGAGGTTCATCACAGTCCGGCCTTGTCGAGCATGTCGATCAAGCTCGGTCGGCGACGGTGCTGTTCCCGCAGCGCGCGGACGTGGTCGGCGAACTCCTCGGTTCGGTCCGCGGCGCCGGCCGCACGGCGCGCGGCTTTGAGTTGCCGGATGCCGACTCGGTAGGCGCGACGATCCGCGGTGAGCAGGGCACCATCAACGAGGCGCAGATAGACGGTCATCGCGGCGATTGGATCCTTTGGCTCCCGCAACTCGGCAAGACGTTGCCAACGCTGCTCCCCTGGGTCCCACTCACCCGACGTCGCGACCGACCACGCCTGGTCCGTATCGCCGTCCGCGAGCAACGCATCGACGAGCCCGCCGCGGTCAATCGCGGCGAGCACCGACCGCGCGGCGGCCCGCTCCGCCTCCCAGCCATCGACCTCCCTCGCCGCAGCCTGCAGTAGTGCATACGTCGATGCGCTGGGCATCCGCTCATGCTGCTCTCTCCGCAGATCCAGTACCCAGGTGCGTTCGCCCCGGTCGGCGAGGATGCCAGCCGCGAGTTCATACAGCTTCCCGACCTGCCAGCCGCTCGTCTCTGCGATCCCACGCCGCGCCCAGGCCAGCGCGTCATCGGAACGGTCGAGCTCCAACATCGCCTCGGTCACCCGGATGAATTGATGTGGGGCGGACAGATCACCGCCGAGCAGCTCCACGACTCGACCGACGTCACCGTCAAGGATCGCGAGCCGCTCGGTCGCGTACCGCGGCGCGAACTGATCACCGGTCGCCGCCGACCGCTTCATGACCTCCTGCCGATACGCGGTGAGTCCGCGATCTCCGAGCGCGGTCGCGTAGCGGACCGGATCGACGACGAAGAAGTCCTGATCCTCGAACGTGAACTTGGTCATCCATCGGGCCAACCGGACCGGATCGGCCATGCCCGCGTCGCAAGCCTGTGCATGCAGGTCGAGCAACCGCTGGGCCAGACCGCCGATCATCCCGTCCGAATCGTCAGCCCGCAGGATCACCTTCACGACATGACCCGTCGCGCGTTGCACCAGCTCGACCAACTCCTGCGACGGCCAGGACACGACCGCAGCAGTCAGCGCGTCGACCACCGGCTCCGCGTCGCACGCCCACTCCGACGACTCCCGGTATCCGAGATACCGACGGGTCCGCAGCCCCTGATCCACCTCCGCGCGCAACACGCCGAGCCGACCCGCGTCGTCGGCGGCCGCCAACCGCACCGCCCGCGCCACGTCGTCATGGCCCACGGCCGCGGCTGCCAACAAGCTCCGAACCGTGTCGTCGTCGAGATCACCCAGAAGGTCCTCGAGTGACGAGTCGCTGTCATCAGCACGGGGGCCCATGGGTTCGACGGTACCCACGGCGTGACTCTGCCGGCGACTCGCTCACTCCAAATGGCAGCGGCCGGTCAGCTCTCGCTGAGTTCAGGCCGCGCCGCGGTCGCCGAGGAGATGCGCGTTGGCGCTGACGGGCCCGGGGAGAGGTCGGACGTGGACGACTCCGTCGTCGCCGATATCGACGACTTGCGCGACCGCTGCGACGTCGCCGGCCCCGACAACGAAATACCGACCAGCGACGACGACGGCCGGATCCCGCGCCTCGTCGAGGAAGGTCCATGGGAGCCCGGTGTCGTCCTCGGTGTTCAGGTCGACGAAGAGATCGATCTCGATGGTCACCGGCCCTCCTCTCTGAATGCCGGATTGCGCCGCGTCTCGTGTCGAACATTGAGCAGACGCGCGACTCATCATGAACGAGTTCACACATCTCACGAGCTACGCGCTCCCGCCCTCTGACCCGGTGGGGCTCATCGAGCTGTCGTGTTGGCTGTCCCAGACGCCGTGCTCACCGCTCTACGGTCGACACGGAAGCCCGGATCGTGAGCTGCGGCGATGGAGTGGAGCTAATCAGACGGCTTTCACACCCCACGACGTCGATGACCGAAGGCTTTCCAGGCATCGTGGTCTCAGGTCGGCGGTAGCATTCCCGAATGGCCCGGCGCACCGAAGACTTCGAGATTGATCCTGTGATCGTCCCTATCGAAGACGGCACCGACACCTCCCCCGCCGCGGTGCAAGCGTGGCTCGCAAGTCTCCATCGCGATGAAGCCGTCGAGCTGACGGTTTCGGTCGCTGACATCGTGCGCGAGATCCGCGAGCACGGCGAGGCATGACACCAGTTGTCCTCGACGCCTCCGCGGGCGTCGAGTGGTTGCTCCTCACTGATATCGGCCGACGCGTCGACCTCGCCGTCACGGATCGATCCGTCTGGGTTCCGGAGCACTACTTCGTCGAGACCGCTGCAACGATTCGGCGGCTCGAGCTCTTGGACCAGATCAGTTCGGAACGGGCGGCGGTCGCATTGTCGCGACTGCTCAGCGCTCCTGTACATCGCGTGCAGCTACGGCCGCTTCTCTCCGAAGCATGGACACGGCGTCACAACATCACCGTGGCCGACGCGCTCTACGTCGTCGTGGCGAAACACCTCAACGCGACGCTGATCACGCTCGATATCAAACTGGCGAACGCGCCAACACTCGACGTCCCGACGCTCGTTCCGTAGCGCCCAGACCGGTGTTCGTTGTTCACGCTACTCAGAAGCTGCGCGATCGCGTTCGTGACGAGCCAGATTCGGCAGCCACCCGATACACAACGGCGCTCGGCGCTTGGTACGCGACGGTTCTGTTCTGGAAGCCGCAGCTTGCGCTGTTCGTGAACGAGACGACGCTCCTCCCGGTCTTCCTCCCGCTTGCTCCCGCCGCCACCGTCATCGACCGTTTCCCGGAGCATCTGGGAGCCACGCTCCAAGCCCACTCAATCGATCCGACATTCATCACCGCCGAGCTCGCCGCGATGGCGGAGCACCGGGTGGCGAAGACCGCGAACCGAAGCGTGGTCGGCATCATGAACGAGTTCACGCATCTCGCGAGCCACGCGCGCCCGCCAGCGGGACCGGCAGAGCTCATCGACCTGTCGTGTTGGCTGGCCCAGACGCCGTGCTCACCGCTCTACGGTCGACACGGAAGCCCGGACCGTGAGCTGCGAGCCGTCGTCGCGAAGCACGGCGTGACAGAGGGGCGTTGTGGAATCAACAACAGCAGTGGAGGTGATGGGACTTGAACCCACGACTTCTACGTTGCGAACGTAGCGCTCTACCGGGCTGAGCTACACCCCCGAAGGAACTGCGAGGGTAGCAAACCCTCCCCCAACAGCCAGACCCAGTGAACCCGCTACGGCAGCGCCTCGACGAGGTCCGACGTGCACCAGCTCGGCGAGTTGATCGGATTGCAGCGCGCCGGCGTGCCACCCGGGATCGCCACCACGTACGGCGTGCCAAACGCGCGGCCGGGCACGACGAAGTCCGAACTCACCCACGTGGCACCGCCGGCGAACGCGGCGTCACGCGTGGTGGTGTCGTTCACCCGTGCCTCCGCGGTCTCGCTGTCGGTGCGGGTCCGGATCACGTAACCCTGGGCGATGAGCGACTGGATATCGGCGAGCGAGCCTTTGGCGTCGTTGCGCTTCACGAACGCGGCATCGTCGTCGCCGGGATTCGCGTTGGTGAACAGCACGCGTCCTGCCAGACCCGGATGTCCAGCGCGATACCACCCGCGGAACGGGGCGCCGTTGTCCATCAGGAACATCACCTGGCCGCGCACCGCATTGATCCTCGGCCAACCCTCGGCCGCGATCGCTCCCGGCAACGTGGTGTAGCCGCCGCGCAGGTCGTCGGGCGTGAACATCTCGTCCCCCGCGAACACCGAACGAATCGCGTTGTCGAACCGGTCGAGATCCGGCGCGACCCAGTTGCTGAACGGAAGGCCTGGCAACGCGAAGTCGTTGTCCTTCAACTCGAGCTGGATCGCGATCGGTACGTGTTGCGGATTCGCCTGCGACCAGTTGCGGATCGTGGTCAGACAATCCAAGAACGCGCGGCAGGTGGTGCCCTCGTCGATCCCCTGGATATGCAGGACTGCAAACGTGCCGGTGCCATCGTTGGTCACGTTCACGTCGAGCTCGAACTGGCGCACACCCTGATCCTGGAGTTGCACGTCGAGCGGGTCTTGGAAGTATTGGAGCGCCAGGATGCCATCGAGACCCGGCGTCGGATACGTGTGATAGCTGTTGTGGGTTCCGAGCGCCTGCATTTGGTTTAACCGGATATCGCCGGAGAACACCGCGAGTCCGCGGCGCCGTTCCTCGCTACTGATCCGAGTTCGGACGAAGAAGATGTGCGCACCGGGACCGGCCTGGCTCACGTCGAAGGTGAAGTGCAGCGGAAGCGTGGTGCCGGTGGCGACGAGCGGCCCGTTCTTGGTGTCGAGGCGCACCGAGGTCACGGCCGCGGTGCCGTCGGGCAAGTCGGGCGCAATCACATCAACGGCCCGTGCCCCGCCGGCACCCGGAGGACCGACCCGAACCTGAAGCACGGGTCCAAATCCGGGACGCGGATCCAACCAATGACAGCCTGCTCCGATGAGTGCCAACAGCACTACCACCGAAATTCGTTTGACCGTCACCGCGACCCCCCAAGGTCCGAACGCAACGTCCGGAAGGTCCGGATTGTAGGCGTTGGCGGGCCGAGCGCCATTCGAACCGACCGACGAGCCCGACGACAGACTCAGACCTGGGTGACCCGATGCTGGTCAATCGCGGTGCGGAGTCGCTGTGCAACGAGGGCGTTCGTGAGATCGCCCCGGGTGCGTTCGATCACGGCCCGCAGCGCGTCGGTGGTGCGCCGCAACCCGCCCGTGACCGCATCCGGGTAATCCACCGTCACCAGCAGCGCATACACCTCGTCCATCACCGCGAGGAGTTCCTCGGCGCGTGCCAACCGATCGGCGCGCAGACAGTCGAGGGTGTGGCGCCGCAACTCGCTCGCGGCCTCCGCCATCCCGTTCAGATACGCGGGGATCTCCACCCCAATCGCGATCGCGGTGGGAATCGGGTCGCCCCGCACGAACGCGAGCGTGAGATGCGCTTCTGCGTACTCCTTCTTCGCGTCGTGCAGGTATCCACCGTGACGCACGTCGGGATGGTCGGCCACGGCAGCATCGGCTCGGGCGAGATGCCCGCCCGCCTCCTCAATCAACCCAACCGCACGCTCGAACTCTTCGCGCTGCACGGCCCGGATCGCGACGGCGCAACTCTGAATGGCCTGGCGGCACGCACTGAGCGTGATCTCGCGGGCGGCGTGCTTCGCGTCGAGCACCGCACGCGACTGGTCACGGACTGCGGCGATCTCGCCCGCTCGGTCCATCGGTGAAGACGTGGCTCAGGAAGAGAGGGAGCGCTGCAGGACCAGCGCCGAGGACTGCCGCGGCGACGGTGCCAAGACCGACGGAACGGCCGGCTGAGACAGGAAGTGCACCTTCGCCCGCTGATCATCGGCGCGGCGCCGGAGGTGGATCAGCAGCGCGACGTAACCCACCAGCAGGAAGTCGGTCAGGATCTGGACAACCCAGAGGGCAAGGCTCGACAGCACCACTGCAAGCAGCAGCGAGCCCACCGCGGCGAGGGCCAATATCGCGAGCGCATCACGGCGCCGCTTCTGGGCGTTGGGCGACATCGGGAGCCCCGTCCGGCCCACACCGGTTGCTTTGAATCCGATGGGAGCGCCAAGGGCACGGCCGGCGGGCCGAGGGCTCGCCAGGCCGGGAGAGAACGTGGAGGATGCCGGCCGAGCGGCCTGGGGGCCGTGACCGCCGACGCGACCGAGCACCGTTACCTTCTTGGTGAACGATCCGATCGAGTCACGGCGCTGACCTCCGGTCATCCGCCGTTGCACGAGCGGCCACAAGAAAAAGGCCGCCCAGAGCGCCACAAGAATCAGAATGATCGGAATCTTCAAAGCTCCCGGTCGCTTTCCGTGTCGGGGACGCTAACAAGCAGCAAACACCAAACGGCGGATATCGCACGCCGAAGCGCTGCTGGGGTGACCTGACCCTAGACGGGTGATCTCTCCCGAGTCGAGCCGATCCACGAATATACGTTCGCTTTTCGCGAGAATCCCGCCGCTGGATATCCGACACCGACACTGCCGAGCCGGTCGATGACTTCAGGTACTACAGGCCGAAATCGTCATCGTCGCCGCCGGGTCGCCGCCACACGCCCGAGCGTCCGCCGGTCTTTTCCCATAGCGCCAGATCAGCCATCGTCATCCCCCGATCGGCGCTCTTGCACATGTCATAGATGGTCAGCGCCGCAATCGCACACGCATGCAGCGCCTCCATCTCCACCCCGGTGCGGTCGACGGTCTCCACCTGGCACTCAACCTCGACATGACGTTCTTCGATCCGGAAGTTCACGAAGACCGAGCCCACGAGCAGAGGATGGCAGAGCGGCAACATGTTCGACGTCTGCTTCGCGGCCTGGATCCCGGCCACTCTCGCCACCGCCAGCACATCGCCCTTGGTGATGGCGCCGGAGGCAATCTTGGAGGCGGTCTCGGGCTCCATATAGACCCGACACCGCGCAATCGCCCGCCGGTGCGACGGGTCCTTGGCCGTGACGTCAACCATGCGGGCGCGACCCAGCGGATCAAGATGCGTGAACTCAGAAGCCATCGAGGAAGTCTATTGGTCGGAGTTAGCCGCCGATTTGACTCATCGAGCGGTCCGGGCGAATGAAGTTCACCGCGCCGATGTTGTGACCGGCCCACTTGGTGCCCACGGCCGCGCTGATCGCATCCGCCAACTCGTCATCGGTACCGCCGTCACGCAGGATGCTGCGCAGGTCGGTTTCGTCCAGCGCGAACAGACAAGTACGAAACTTGCCTTCCGACGTGATGCGGACCCGGTCGCAACTTTCACAGAACGGCTCGGTGACGCTTGCGATCACGCCGATGTCGCCAACGCCATCACGGAAGCGGTACCGCGCCGCGGGCTCCACATGCGCGGCATCAGCGTGGGTCTGTTCCAGCGGGAACACTGCGTTGATGCGATCGATGATCTCAGTGGAGGAGACCACCTGATCGATCTTCCAATCTCCGGGCGCGTCGAGCGGCATGAACTCAATGAATCGGATGCCCACGCCCTTGTCGCGTCCGAATGCGGCAAGGTCAACCACCTCATCGTCGTTCACACCGCGGATCACCACACAGTTCACCTTCACCGGGTTGAGGCCCGCGGCGATCGCGGCATCGATTCCGGCGAGCGTGCGGTCAAGCTCATCGCGGCGCGTCAGCGCAAGGAAGGTCTCGCGCCGAAGGCTGTCGAGTGAAACATTCACCCGGTTCAGGCCGGCGGCCTTGAGGTCAGCCGCCATCTCGGGCAGCTTCACCCCGTTGGTCGTCATCGCGAGATCCACGCCAAGCGGTGCGAGCATCTCGAAGAGCCGCAGGAGTCCGTGGCGGATCGTGGGCTCACCGCCGGTGATGCGGATGCCGTCGAAGCCCCACCGCGCCACGCAGACGTTGGCGATTCGCGTGAGTTCTTCGTAGGTGAGTAACTCGGAGCGGTTGAGCCACTCCAAACCCTCCGCAGGCATGCAGTAGGTACAGCGGAAGTTGCAACGATCCGTGACCGACAGGCGTAGGTCCCGGACCCGCCGAGCAAAGGGATCGACGAGCGGGATCGCGGCGGACATAGCGCCAGAGTAGGCCGTGGCCGATCAGGCCGGTCCCCGCCTTTTCCCCAGTGTTGATGACCACGCTGGGTCGCATGAACCATTCCCATTGCGCGCGGAGAGTGGTTACATACGACACGTTCCAAGTGCCGCTCGGGAGGCGGGCATGCGGACGCTGACAGAAAAGACAGGTCACACCTCGGGGAGGCGTTGATCCGCAGGCGCGCAAATGGTCGCATCAGCCTGCGGGGAGCCAGTGCGAAACCGGCCCCACATGGCAATCGACTTGCCAGGCCGGTCTTTCCGTGTACGACGCACCCGAGGTTCCAACTTGTCGCTCCCTTCACTTCCGGCTTGCCGGGTCCGCAGCCTCACTGCCAGCCTCATCGTGGCCGGCCTGAGTGCGCTGACTCTGAGCACTGGCGCGGGTGCAGCGGATGTCACAAGCACCCCCGCTTCCGTGGCCGGACCGCTCACTGTGGTCGTGTCCGGGACCGGTGGGGCCTTTGCAACGTCCGTCGTCGTCAGTTGCGAGACCCCGGCCGTACCGTCTCATGACGGTGTCGAGATCGGCAGCGCGGCCCCCCCAACACCCCCCGACCTGGCGGGGGGCGCCCACCACACAAAAACCCGCACCAGAAAACACCACAACCAAGGCCCCCCCCGTGAGGTGACCGCGTGGGGCG
>JANPBJ010000093.1:0-5998 GCA_031430375.1 Acidimicrobiia bacterium | reverse complement strand
CATCACGAGACTGATCAGGACGAGACTGATCAGGACGGCCCGTGGCACACCAAGCGCGACAAGACGACGAGAAAAGAGGAAAGCAACTGACGGCACCCGTATTCGATCGACAGTTACGCCGAATTAGTTAAGCACTGAGAGTGAGTTTGCTCCAGATGAGGGAGGAAGTTACCCGCGTGAAAAGGATCGACAACGGTTGAAACTCCTATAAACAGCGCGGTCAGCCTCGGCGTATCCGACCACGAAGTGCGAGAAACGCGAGCGTCATGCTGAGGAGGCCCACGGCGGCCACCGCGGCCGCGCCCTTGAGCAAAACGTCTGGCTCCCAGCCGACGGTGATGAGTGATCGGAGCGCGTCGAGCAGGTAGGTGACCGGGTTGTACGTGGCGACGGTCGAGAGCCATCCCGTCAGGGCCTCCTTGGGCAGGAAGCTCGTCGTTAAGAACGCGAACGGGAAGAACAGAATGAAACTCGAGTTCACCGCCGCGGGATTGCCGGTCTTGAGGGCGATCGCGTACGGGAATCCTGTGAACACCAAACCCCAAGCGCCCGCGAGGAGGAGGAAGACGACGACTCCAAGTGGTCCGGTCTCGAACCCGACACCCAGAAAGAACCCAAGGATGAGAACGGGAATCGACAGCGCCACCACGAGCGCAAAGTCGGCGACCATGAGGCCGAGGAGCAAAGCGAGGCGACGCACCGGGGTCATGAGGAGGCGGTCGAAGTAGCCGCCCTGAATATCGGTGACGAGCGACGATGCCCGGGACACACCCGTGACGGCGAAGATGATCGCGACCGGGAGCTGGAACGCCTTGAAGTCGATCACGTTCGCGGAGCGTTGCGCAATGTTCTGGAGCGATCCGACGTTCACGATGAAGAAGAACACCGGGACCGCAATGGCGGGAATCACGGCCTCGGGTTCGCGTGGGATCGAACGCAGGGCGCGTCCCGCTACGGTCGCGAGGTCCCGCACGAACCCGGCCCGGCGCGCGTGGGCAACGGGTTCCGCGATCGCGGTGTGGTTCGTCGTCACGGTGATGCCTCTCCATCTTCGTCGGCGCCGATATGGGAACCGGTCCGTTCGAGGAAGACGTCGTCGAGGGTCGGGGTGCGCAAAGTCAGGCTCTGGACTGAAATTCCCGCGCCGTTGAGTGCAACCGCGACCGGACTCAGGGCACTCGCGCCGTCACCGGTCCGCACCCGAATATCTGATCCGTCCGTGTCGACGCGGTGCACGCCGGGGAGAGCGCTCAGCGTCGCGACCGCCGGTTCAACGCTCCCCACGACCGTGACGGAGATCACGTCGTCACCGAGGGAGCGTTTGAGGTCGGTGGGGGTTCCCTCGGCCACCAACTGGCCGCGGCTGATGATGCCCACGCGATCTGCGAGCTCGTCGGCTTCTTCGAGATACTGGGTAGTCAGGAAGATCGTCATGCCCTGGTCGCGATTCAGACGGCGGACCTCATCCCAGACCTTGGCCCGGCTGACGGGGTCGAGTCCGGTGGTCGGTTCGTCGAGGAACAACACCTCGGGGCTGTGCACCAGTGCGGCGGCCAGATCGAGTCGACGCTTCATGCCGCCGGAATAGGTCCCGATGCGCTGCCCGAGCGCATCCCCGATATCGATCATCGGAATGAGCTCCTCGATCCGGCGGTCTATTTCGGACCCGCGCAATCCGTACAGGCGGGCCTGGAGGCGTAGGAGTTCGATGCCGTTCTGGCGGTCGTCAAGGGCGGCATCTTGGAGGGCAACGCCAATGCGCAAGCGGACCTCATCGGGATGCTCTGCGACGTCGATTCCGGCGACGAGAGCGCGTCCTGCGGTGGGACGGAGCAACGTACAGAGCATGCGAACCACGGTGGTCTTGCCCGCTCCGTTCGGTCCGAGGAAGCCGTAGATCTCCCCCGGTGCTACCGCGAGATCCACGCCGGCAACGGCCACCTTCTCGCCGAAATGGCGGCGAATATTCTCGGTGAGAATCGCAGCGTCCACTACGGAGTTGCTCCTGCGGCACTCGGTATCGGGCGGGACCCGCGTGTGGCGTCCGTGTCCGCCCGTCGACAGCCGAGCAGCACACCCATCGCCGCGGCGAACACTGCGGTCGCGCCGGCGACGTGCAGGCCAACCAGCAGCGGCGGAACGTCGTTGAAATACTGGATGTACCCGATGGCACCTTGGACCACGAGCACGGCGAGCAGGATTGTCACTCGTCGGTACAGGCGGCCATCGGCGCGCGTCCGTACGAGTATCACGAGCAATGCAAGGACGGCGGCGAGGAACACGATCACGCTGACGGCGTGCACTCGGGCGGCGTCGGGAATGGCGAGATCAAGCCGAGTCGCCCGTAGCGCCTTCTTCGCCGCATTGCCCGCGTCGCCTGAGTGGGGTCCGGCGCCGGTCACGACGGTGCCGGTCACGAGGACGGCGCTCGCGAACACCACGACGGCAATCGCGAGGCGATGAATCACGAGCGGGACCGCGATCGGGCTTCGCGATCCGTCGGCGATTCCGGCCCGCCAGACCAGCACCAACGCGTTGGCGAGCAGCACCGCCGACAGGAGGAAGTGGCCCATGACAAACGGCGGGTCGAGCAGCTTCTTCACCACCAGCGCGCCGAGCAGTGCCTGCGCGATCACGCCGACGACGAGACCGAGCGATAGCCAGGTGAGGTCGCGACGTCGGGGTCTCCGGACGAGCGCGCCCAGCACGGCAACGATCACCGCGACCGACACGAGACCGGTCACCATTCGGTTGACGAACTCGATCCACCCGTGCACTCCCACGGCCTTGGTTGGGGCCAGGCTGGTGGCAGTGCAGTTGGGCCAGTCCGGGCACCCGAGCCCGGAGCCGGTGAGCCGAACCGCGGCGCCGCTCACGATGATGAGCGCGAGCAGCGCGCAGGCCACCACTGTGACGCGCCGGTACTGCGCGGGAGAGAGAGTCAAACGCGACATGCCGAGGTCATGGTAGGAGTGCGTCCGCCGCGTGGGCTGATCGACGCCGAAGTCTCGCGTGGACGATCAGGTAGTTCGACGGCGCTTGGGCCTATCGGCGCGGGTCCTTAGTCGCGCCGACGGTCGCGAGAAATCGCGAGTGGGTTCAAGGTCTATTTCTGATGGGGGCGCGTTGCCGGTTGGACAACGATGCGCAGCACATGATCTGCGACCTCGTCGTCAGTCGTCGTAGCGTTTCAGTCGGTCGTTGTCGTGGCGGGTTCTCCTTTGGTGCGGGCATAGTTCATGCGGAACGATTCACCTTCGGTGGCGACGACGACGGCGTGGTCGAGGAGACGGTCGAGGCCGCGATTAGGAAGGCCTCGATTCCGCTCCACTCTCGAGCCTGAGCGCGGTTGGATGGTGTAATAGTCCCGACACACAGCTGAACAGCGCCACGTTTCTTAAGATCTCCTCTTCTGGGATAACAGCTTCAAAGGGCAGGCCTTCGTAGCAGATGCTCACCATCTCGGAATAGGAAACGCGCAAATGGAGCGCTGGACAGCCCGGTCGAGCGTCGGCTACCTCAACTCCGTCCTGGAAACATTGAACCCATTGCGTTCGGCCAAGTTGCGAACTCGACAGGATCCAAACGATTCTGAGGTCTACGCGCAACAACTTCGGTGCACAATGTTCTGAGGCTGACGCAAATGGCGGCTGCCGATTGCCCGACATGTCGAGCGGAAGAAACTCCGCCCGGAAAGCCGGCTCATCCAGCTTTCTGTTCGAGCTCATATCCAGGAGATACCTCGGGAGTACCGAAGCACAGGTTTCGTGGTCCATCACGATAGTCCGATAAGTGAGTAGAGCCGGTCGATCCACTTCGACCTGTTGACTACTGGGTTGGCAGACCGCCGACCCAGTTCATTCGTGATGAAAGCGACAGCGAGTTGATTGGTCGGATCAGCGAAACCAAAGGAAAGGCCGAGAAAGCCGGAGTGGCCGAACGACTCAGGTGACGGCGCTTGACCAAATCCGTGCGTGTCCAGCCGGGTCATTAGTCCTAATCCAAACTGAGGTTCGCGAGAATCCTTATTTACGCCAACCTGAGTAGCTGTCGTCGTCCAGTCGGCGACGACAGTCGGGGAAGGGAGACCGAACATTGGTTCTCCGGCCCTCACCTTCAACACCGCTGAATACCATCGACCGAGAGATTCCATAGAACTATAACCGCCAACAGTCGCAGGCATTTGCGGGGACCAAAAGGACCGAAGTCGGTCGTGTAACATGGGCAAGTTCACGGAGGTGTCATAGTAACACCCGATGTTATTGACGCGATGATCATCGTAGCTATCTGCACAAAACCACAGATCCTTGCTGCCGACTGACGCTGCGTCATTCTCCACAATCGAGGTCACCGAATGGCCCGAAAGAGCCTCAATCATCAGGCACACGAGCCGCCATCCAGCGACTTCGCCGTAGACAACTCTAGCCCTCTTCATCCGCGCCACGAGGACCGACGAAGCTAGACGCTCGGCCCGCTCAGACGGGGATAGGTGGAAGTACCTAAACGCATCAGGATCCCGGAGGCCCACGGCGTGGGAACACACGTCCCCGACTGTGAAAGGTGAATGGGGTACGGAGAGAATGTCGCTCACCAGCGCCCGCCGATCAATGCTCGCCAGCTCTAGCAATCGCGCCAAGCTAAGCGCCACAACGGGCTTGAGGCCACAGTACAAGTTGAAGGCCTGGTCCGATCGCATCGCCGATCCCGGAACTGCCTCGCCGACACTCTCGTTGTATACAACTTTTCCAGCGCGCTCGACATAGAGCTGGCCACTGACCACCGACCCCTCGGTCAGTTCATGGAGGGCCGAGGTCTCGGACCTCCATTCCTGGGTTCGCCGTCCCATCGTCACTCCGCCGACCGCCTCAGGCGGTCTCTCCCGCAATAGAGTCGGCCTATCCCGTCATCCCGTTCAGTCCACACTCGCAGCATCGCAAGCAGAACTAACCCGCGGAGTTCACCTGGTCGATCTCGTTGCGTAGGTCATCTACCGAAAGGCCAACGATGCTCTCAAGAAAGGGACCAAGATGATCATGGCCGGACTCCGGGAGGGAACTCGCTAAGGTTCCGTCGACCAGGTAAAAGAGAGACTGATCGCCGACAAGCCTGTACGTGTCTTTGGCGGTCGCAGCCCTTACCCCGACAATGATCTCGTCACCGACTTGTGCCCACTTCATTCCGTTGGGAGTGTACGCGAGGATGGTCTCCCTGCCGCTCGGAGCGGAACTCGCTGGAAAGATCTTTCTCCCCTCCTGCAGTAACGTCACCTTGGAACTATCTGTAAGTGATCCGTCCAGGACGTCAATTTGGCCCAGTTGGAGTTCTCGGAACTGGATCTTAAGGTCCTCGCCTGTGGTCGCGCCATACTCTACAATGGCCTCTACCCGTGCATACAAAACGGCCTCGGTCCCATCCATCAAATCCTTGATTGAAAGGAAAGGACTATTCCGGAACGAGACCTGGGAATACCCAGGAACATCGGCGGTCGGGGTCGCGTCGCCTTGAGCGGAAGCGCTACTTGTTTGGTTCTTCCCAGGGGAATCGCTCCAAGCCAGGGCCACAACAACGGTCGCCGGCACCAAAACCACGGCGAGCGAAACACCGAGAGCCGAGAGTGCCTTCGGTGTTTTCAACATTTCGACCGTCCGTCCTGTGGGTTCACTTTGTACTATACCGATTGTTTATTATATCAATATCGTGCTGAAGCAAGACCACCGTACCCCACTGAGCGGGCCTCGCCATGCAAGTGTTGTTCGTTGTGTCGCGGTGGTCCACCCCAACTGACCTGATCCCGGCAGGGTGGTCCACGTGTTGTGAGAGTCCAAGTGCCCATGATGGGCAGAATGGATTCCACGATTGTCAATGGTCAGTGAGATCTGCCCGTGGGCGGACAGTGGTTCTGCCCGGTGGTGGCCAACAGAACTGCCCGGGCGTGGCCGGTAGTTCTGCCCGGGATCATTCGGCGAGGGGCTTCACCCCCTTGCCGGTGGTGGCTTGG
>JANPBJ010000092.1:0-18748 GCA_031430375.1 Acidimicrobiia bacterium | reverse complement strand
TCGAGCACTACAAAGATGTTGCGGGCCGATCCATCCCGCTTGAGCACGCGGTCACCGGCTGCGCACTCGATGATGTTGCTCCGTGCGATGCACCGCTTCGCTTCGTCGTCGGTGAACCCATCGAGCGCGGAGACCTGCTGGGAGTGGAGCGCCTCGAGCGTTTGCTGGATGTCGTCCCAGTAGGTGTCGGGTTGGCTGAGGGTGTGGCTTCGTACGGTGCCCGACTGCGCGAGCACGCGTTCGATGACCGGCGCCAGTTCGCCGGGCTGCGTGGCGTGGCCGACGCCTCGCAGCGCCTCGACATCGGGGATGAAGGTGACGAGTGGAATCAGATAGCCGGCCTCGGGACTGTTGATGTTGCGCTCGGCGTATGTCCGTTGCCCCTTGCTGAGGTACAACGACAACAAGTGTGGTTCGCAACAGCCGATGATGACCCTCAGACCATGCGACTCGACGAACGGTCGATTGTGCTCGACGATCTGCTCGAACAGACCGGCACCCCGATACGCGGGCAGCACCGCAAGGCGCTCCGCGACCGCCATGACATCCGCCGGTAGCTCATCGAGAAACGGCGCCAGCTCGTATTGCGCCATCTGTCGGTCCGAGAACCCGTGCCCTCCCCAGGTAACCCGTGAGGTTGCGATCAGCTCGTCGCCATCGCGTACGTAGAAGATCCAGCTGTGGTCGTCCTCGGGCTCGGCGAAGCGGCCAGTCGCGTCATTGGCCGCGCCTCGATACCGGCCGAGTTCCTCCACGTACACCGCATAGCGCAGGCGCTGTGCCGCTTCGACCTCTTCAGGCGTGACGGCACGGCCGAACTCGAGACCCATCGGGGAAGTCTGGCATCTCTGCGCCAAGGCCGCGATCACGGCAGGCCGCTCGCGCGCACCACCGACATCGAGGTCCTCGCCCCGCTCCGGACCGCGGGCTCAACATCGACAAACTCCGGTGCTTGGCGCCGTCGGCGAGCGGAGGATCAGTGCCCGGAGACCGCCACGGCGGACGGTGAGGCGGCTTGGTGCGCGTGTTGAGGAAGCGGATTGGCGATCTGGTCAGCGGGGAGCGGCCGACCGAGGAGATATCCCTGCACGAAGTCACAACCCAAACCGCGCAGTGCCTCGAGCTGGGTCGAGGTCTCGACGCCCTCGGCAACCACCGTGAGTTCGAGTGACTGCGCCAGCGTCACGATCGCCTGCACGATGCTCGTGTCCTCGGGTTCGCGGCCGAGCCCGTCGATGAAACCGCGGTCGACCTTGAGCACCTCCACCGGCAGCCGCTTGAGGTAGCTGAGCGAGGAGTAGCCGGTCCCGAAATCGTCGATGCTGAGGTGCACACCTAGCTCACGAAGCTCCGCCAGCGCCTTCATCGTGGTCGGCGTGTCGTGCATCAATGTGTTCTCGGTCAACTCGAGGCAAACCGAACGCGGGTCGATCCCCGTCCGATCGATGATGCGACCGAATCGTTTCGCGAACGTCGCGTCCGCGACCTGTCGACCCGAGACGTTCACATTCATGGCAAACGAGCGGTGCGAACTCGTGCCGTTGCCGAGCGCCTGCCATGTCACGGCTTGGCGACAGGCGGTCTCGAGCACCCAGGCACCGATAGGCACGATCAGACCGTTCTCCTCGGCCAAGTGGATGAACTCGCCGGGCAGGATCAATCCTCGCTCCCGATGGTTCCAGCGCAGCAATGCCTCGTAGCCGCGCACCACACCGGTCCGAAGATTGACGATCGGTTGGTAGTAGAGCTCCAGCTCGTCGCGCTCGAGCGCGCGATGGAGATCGGTCTCGGTCTTCAAGATTGCGATGGCAGACCGACCGCGGTCCCGCTCATAGGTGGCCGCTCCGCCGCGGCCGTTGTCCTTCGCCTGATACATCGCGGCGTCGGCGTTCTGAAGCAGCACATCGGCCGTGTCGCCGTCCTCCGAGATCGCGATACCGATGCTCGTGGTCACGAACAACTCTTCGCGCCCGAGCGTGATCGGCTCGGCGACCGCCTCGATCAGACGGTTCGCGAGCGTGATGACCGCCTTGTCGCCGCTGACGTTCTTACAGAGGACGACGAACTCGTCGCCGCCGAAGCGTGCGATCACATCGTCCGGCCGCAGGGCGTCGCGGAGCCGTGCGGCGACCCCCACCAACAGCTCGTCGCCGACGACGTGGCCGAGGCTGTCGTTGATGACCTTGAAGTTGTCGAGATCGATGAACAGCACCGCGACTTGTCGGCCGCCGCGACCGGCTTCGTCGATCGCGGCCGACACCTGCACCGCGAAGCTCGCCCGGTTCGACAAACCGGTCATCGCATCGTGGTTCGCGTCGTACGCGAGCTGGTCCGTCAGCGCTTTGCGCTCGGTGATGTCTTCCACCTGGCCGACGGTGTACATCGGCTTGCCATCGAGAGCGCGCACCATCGACACGCTGAGCGCCGCCCACAACCATGTCCCATCCGCTCGCAGATATCGCTTTTCGATGCGGTAGGAATCAACCTCACCGCGGGTCAACCGAGCAAGGTTCTCGTCGCTCAGGAGGCGGTCCTCCGGGTGCGTGAGATCCGAGACGCTCATTCCGATCAGTGCATCTTGTGATCGGTCCAACAGCGTCGCTAACGAGCGGTTCACCCGTTGGATGCGCCCGTCCGGAAGCACGAGGGCCATGCCAATCGACGCATCGTCGAATGCATGCCGGAAGCCCTCCTGGGCCTCGTTCAGTGCGGCTTCGGCGGCACGGCGCTCGGTGATGTCGCGCAGGTTCGCCACCCAACCCTCGACACTGGGGTCATGGGACAAGTCCGTGACGCTGACCTCGAACCAGCGCCACGATCCGTCCCGGTGGCGGAGCCGAGTTTCGGCCGTCTGCGCTTCCGATGCTGGCTCGTCACTCATCGCCGTCACCCATTGCTCGAGATCTTCGGGGTGGGCCAGGTCAGACGCAGGGGTTCCGATTATCTCTGCCATCGAATAGCCGAGGATCGATTCGAACGCCGGGCTCGCGTACCGCAGATTCGCGTCAGCGTCGACCACCAAGATGATGTCGGCGGCGTGCTCAACCAACGCACCCAGCCGCCGTTCGCTCTTGATCACATCGGCTTGGGCCACTGCAACCTCTCCCGCGGCGCGCGCAAAGAGTCTGATGGTGAACGCGAGACCGAGTGCCGCGAGGGCGGCAAGACCGTGCACCAGCGGCTGGGTCACCAAGGTCGGTGCAATCCCGAGGCCGATGGCTATCTCACCAACCCCCAAGACAAGGACGCCCCACACGATCGACGGTGTACCTGCGTGCGGACCCGACAGTCGGATGTTGTCGACTGCACAGAAGACCAACCCGATCACCAGCGTCGGTCCCCACCCGATCGCATAAATCACGGCACCGATCCCACACGCCTCGAGCCCGACGCGCGCCGAGAGTCGCCATCCCGTCAACGACCCTTCCCAGAGTGCGGTCGCAAGCGCCAACAGCACGTAGGTCACGACCAACACTGCGCCGATGATCCACAGCGACGTCGAGGCGATGAGCCCCAACCGCTGGCCGCCCCAGAACGCCGCCGTCACCACCGGCAACGTCAGGGCCATCGGATCCATCAGCCGTGCGTACAGCCGGGTGCCGAACCCCGGTCCGCACGCCATTTCGTCCATCATCGAATATCGGGTTATCCAGCGCTCGGTTGATACCCAATTCTCAGCTTTTCAGGGCGTCGAGAGGCCTTCGGGCCGCTCACCCGACCCGGTCAGCAACCGAAAGATCCGCCCACATACTCAGCGAGGGTCTCGCCCGAGATGGGCGAGGAACCGCTCGGTCGGCGTCCTCCCTCGGCCAGTTCGACCTCGGCCGCGAAGAGTCCGACTTGCACGGAACTGTTCAATTCCGAGTTCGTGAACGATTGCCTCTGTGTGCCACGACATCGTCGGGCAACTCAGCCGGGAATTCCATCGCGGTTCATTGTGCGGATTCCACGGGTCAGAAGGGAATTCGAACAACGGACGTGGGTTGCGGGGTGAACGGTGGTCAGAACGCGGTCGCGGCTTGGGCTTCGAGTGCGTCGAGACGGGGAAGCCAGGCGCCCATCGCGGGGTGGGTGCAGCGGGATCGGGCGGCGGCGATGCATGTGGCGAACTGCTCACGGTCACCGTCGGCGCCGAGGCGCAACTCCATCAGCGCGGCGTCGTGGTCGACGGCGACGATCACCGGCTCGGACTCCTGTTCGGTCAGGACGCGGCGCGCCTCGGCGAACCAGCGACGTGCATCGTCGGTGCGGCCGTCAAGAGCGCAGAGGAGCGCGTAGTTCCAACGAGAGTCGGTGCCGGGATAGCAGACGTCCGGCTCGAGCCACTTCTCCCGCACGGTGCGCACGAGCGCCTCCAAGTGATCGGTGCGGTCGAGGATCCAGATCGTTTGGGCCGCGTACCCGAACGCCATCGGCGCGTTCGGTGCCCAGGCCGCCGCCCGCTCGATCCCAGGCATCGCGGCGTCGAGGATCTCGATGGCGCGGGTTTCCTGGGATGCGCTGGCGAGCGAGCGCGCCGCTGCCAGTCGGATGACGAGACCGGCCCATTGGGTATCGGGACGCTCCGCGGAGGCGAGGAGCAGATCGATGACTTCGTCGCTGAGCGCTACGGTGCCGCAGAGGACGTCCTGGAGCAGCGGTGTTGCCAATACCTGAAACACGGAATTCGACTCCGGCGCGAGACGCGGGAGCAGCGCCATCGCCGCGTCCAGCTCGTTGGCCGCGAGTTCGAACTCGCCGAGCACTGCCGCGCAGCGGGACCGCATCGCGAGACCGAATGCCTCTTGCGTCACCTGCCGTTCGGCGCGGCTCGTTGCCACGAAAGTTTCCAACCGGTCGAGACATGTTCTCACGGCGCCTGAGGTGAAGTACGTCTGGAAGGAGGGATACTTCGCCTGCATCTCCTCGCCTTCGGACCGCGATGCGGGACCATTGCACCGGAATGTTTCCGCGATCTCCGGCGCGAGTGTCTTGAGCACGCGCCGCAGTTCGCGATAGTCGTCGTCGTCGGTGGGGATCCCGGCCGCGAGGGGATCGTGGTAGTTGCGTTCGTCGAGCTCGACCTCACGCAGGTACGCCCATTGTTGGTCGCGGCGGTCGGGTCGCAACCACCGGCGGGCGAGTCCGGCGAGACGCCAGCACAGCGCGTAATCGTCGAGACTGCGTGACGTGACCATCAGCGCAGTCGTGAGGTCGCACGCGGCGTCGTCACCGGCAGTTGCCGCCGCCAATGTGCCAGCGGACTCGGCTGCTCGGAGTTGCTCGTCGGGGTCGATCTGGGCCCGTACCGCTGCCTGGGCCAGCCGGCTCCGAACCTCGATCTCCCGGTCGTCGCCCTCTTCGAGCAGCTCGAGCGCGGTGCGTAACGCGGCGAGTTCTTCGTTGGGCGCGTACCGCGCCGCGGCGTCGTCGGCGACCGTGATCGCGTACGGCACGCCCCGCTCGGCGCCGGGGATCGCGGCGCTGTGGAGGTAATGGCGAGCCAGGGTGGCCGCGGTGGCCGCATCGGGCGCACCCCGCAGATCCTTCTCGATGGCCTCCGCGATCGCACGGTGCATGCGCACTTGGCGGCTCGGGTTGAGCTCTTCCACCAAGGTGTGACGGAAGAGCGCGTGGGTGAACGCATACCGGTCGTACTCGTCGGTGGCCGTCACGATTCGAGCTTCGAGGGCTTCGTCGATCGCGTCGAGCGCTTCGTCTTCGTCGATCTTGGTGACCGCGCCTGCGATCGCGAGCGGGAACGACACCTCAAATAGGGCGCCTGCGGCGAGCAGCTTGTTGGCATCCGGTGAGAGGCGCGACAGCCGGCGGCCGATCACATCGCGCACGCCGGCCGGAATGCTGAGCTCGGCGCCCGGCGCGGCCACCCAGACGCCGTCCTCGACCCGCAGCTGGCCCTCGTCGGCGAGATGGAGCAGCGTCTCGCGCAGGAAGAACGGGTTGCCGTCGGTCTCGGTGGCCAACCGTTGCGCGAATTCCGGGGGAACGGCATGACCGGAGATGCGCTCGAGCAGTGCCTGCACGTCGTCGGCGCCGAGGCCGTCGAGCGCGATGCGCGTGACATCGACCTCGCGCTGGAGCTCCGGCAGCGCGTTCGCGAACGGGTGGCGCCGGTCGAGGTCGGTCTCGTGGTAGGTCCCGACGACGAGGACGTGCGTACGACCGGCAACGCGGGCGAGGGTTCGCAGCATGCCAACGGTGGCATCGTCCGCCCAGTGCAGGTCCTCGACCACCAGCGCGACCGGTCCGGACTCGCTCAGCCGGGTGAGGACCTGCCCGACGGCGTCGTGCAGGCGGGCGGTCTCGGCGTCGGCCGGAACCGGGAGTGGCTCGCCGGCATCGGGAACCACCTCGCGGATCGCGGGTGCGAGCCGCGCAACGACCGCGGCGTCGCCGCCAAGGTTGGCGCGGACGGCCGCGGCCGGCGTCCGGCGGGCCCAATCCGATATTGCCTCGGCGAAGGGCGCGTACGGCACGACATCGCCGTCATGACAGCCGCCGATCAACACCGTGAGACCGTCGAACTGCGAGCACACCTCGGCCGCGAGCCGCGTCTTGCCGATGCCCGGCTCTCCGGCAATGAGTACGAGCCCGCCGACGGTGTCACGGGCCGCGGCGAGTCGGCTTGCGAGCAGTTCACGTTCGCGCTCGCGGCCGACGTACGGAGTGCGGGTCCGCAGATCGGCCGCTCCGGCCGCGGGTTCCCAGCCGACGTCGAACGTGGGCACCGGTTCCGAGAGCCCCTTGAGTTCGAGTTCACCGATCGCGGTCATCTCATGCCCGCCGCGACCACGGGCGAGGACGCGCACCACTTCGGCGATCAAGATGTGACCGCCTTCGGCCGCGGCGCAGAGCCGTGATGCCTCCACCACCGGGGTGCCGAAGCAGTCCCCGTCCTCGAGGGTCACGTCGCCGGCGGAGATCCCGACCCGGATCGCAAGTTCCAACTTCTCGTTGCGGGCATGGAGATCGACGCCTCGTTGCATCGCGACCCCGGCCGCCACTGCTTCCGCCGCGCCCGCGAACATGACGAGCACGCCGTCGCCCAGGCCCTTGACGACTGTGCCGCCGTTGGCTTGGGCCGCGTCGATCAACGAGCGGTCGTGCTCGCGCCGCACGGTCTCGGCCCGCTCCTCACCGAGGTCGACGCGCAATGCGGTCGACCCCACGAGATCACTGACCAGAATCGTCGCCGTTTGCGTCGCCATAGGTTCCGGTCGAACTACTTGATGACGCCAACGATGGCGGTGAAGATCCCGGTCATCGCGATCATGGTGCCGGCGGTCCACTGCATCAGTTGGCGTTGCCCCAATGCGATCCTCGTGTCGAGCGCGCCGATCTTGGCGTCGATCTTGGAGTCGATCCGGGCTTCGAGCGCATCGAATCGGTGGTCGACGGTCTGAAACCGGTGATCGAGGTCTCTCTCGATTCGGGCTTCGAGCGCATCGAGGTGCTGACGAGTGGCGACATCACCCCAACCGGACGGTGGGAGGAGGTCGATCAAGGTGGCGGCCACGTCTCGTCCCCAATGGTTGGTGGCGGCTTCAAGCAGGGCGAGTCTATGAGCTTCGGTGACGGGCACAGTCTTCTCCGATGTTGATCTGGCGATTGACTCGGGGAAGAGTGAGATCAGATTATGCCGAAGGTGAGACCATCGATCCGTGTCGGGATCAGCGGTGGGCGGGGGTCACTGGGTCGAGCGCCGAATCGTCAGCGCCTGAGATCCGGCCCGCAGCTCGATGACGAGATCCGGGCCGTCCACCGCGGCCTCGATACTGGTCGCGCCCGAACCTGTCACGACACATCGGGAGGGGTCGTCAAGCCCCGTGATGCGAATCCGAGTGGCCGAACCCTGGGTGGTTGCAGAAGCCGCGACCGTGGAGATCAGCAAGCAGCCGTCGACCCAGTCGGCCTGACGGATACCGATGACGTCGAGGTCCACGTCACGCAGCTCCGGGCCGGTGTAGGGCGTGTACTCGTTCGCGAATCGGGTCCAGGCGCCCGTGGTGGTCGCCTCGGCTGCGGCGAGCAGTGCGTTCCATTGTCCCCGGGGGTGGGGTTCGTCCAGGCCGAATCCCCACCAGAACTCGTCACCGCTCCACGTGGGTTGGTAGTTGGCTTCGCAGCCGGCTTGCAGGCGCGCCGAGAGGTCGTCGAGTCCCCAGTTGCGCGCGACGAGCAACGCGATCGTGGTGGTCCGTTCGTTGAAACCAAGTGCCGGTCCGTCGCCGTGGAGGATGCCCGCTTGATCCAGTGCCGCGTCGAACAGGCGGCGCGTGTCGTCGGGGACCTGGGGGGCGAGATAGATCGTGTTCATGACGCCGGTGAACGCGGGGAGGCGTTGGTGAACGTCGAGCAACGGGTCGTAGTAGAGCGTCATGGCCGTTGGCGGCGCGTGCGAATCGAGCCCGAGGTACTCATGGCGTGCGTGGGGCCACCACTCGCGAAAGGCTCGGTGATGATCGGTGCTGTGCGCAAGATCGTGGAGCCTCAGACCGAGGCCGGCGCCCGCGAGTCAGAAGGGCCAAATCTTGGTGTTCTCGCAGTGGCAACCCTTCGGCGTGCGCAACCACTGATCCGTCAACTGCTCGGCGATCGCCGAATGGGTCCAGGTGAACGCCTGCTCTCCGTCGCGCAACATCTCGAACGGCTGATTCCAACGGTCGTCACCCGCCACGAGTCGACGGATTCCGAGCAACACCAGGAAGAAGCCTTTGTAAAAAAGCATGCCGTCGGCGGTGATCGGATCCATCTGGATTCCCCACGGCTCCACACCGTTCGCGGTCCAACCCGGCGCGTCGTACTCTCCCCACAGCTCGGGCGGGATGAGTAGGCGGTAGTGGTCGGGATACGTCGCCCGATCCGGATCGGGGCCGAACTGGGTCAGCCAATCCGCCGCGGACCACCACTGCACATGACGTTCGATCATGCCGTCGAGGATCGCGACGTAGCTCTCGGTCCATGCAGGAGTGACGCGCGCCATGAGCCCCATCGCGTACGACGAGTCCACCAGATCGAACCGGTGCCACGAGGTCATCGGCGGATCGCTGAGCGCATCCCAATGAGGGTGAGGGGTGCCGGTCCGACTCCAGTCGTCCGGCGTCGCGACCTTGCGTGACAGGTATCTCAGCCACCCGAGCGATCGATCTGATAGTGCGCCAACTGCTGGGTGAAGGTCGGCGTGCGTCATGGCTTCCCCTCTTGGCCTTGCGGGCCGGGCCGGTCTGACCCCGCCGTATCGCCATCGGCCACATGCTCGGCCTCTCGCATCTGCTCACCCACCGCACCCGCGGGATCACCACATAACGATCCCGCCCCGATGCCTTTTTCGAGGCGCGCCGCGATCCACTGGGTGATCTCGTCGATAGCTTCGAGTGTGGCCGGCAGCTTTGGCAGCATCATCCATCCGTGCACCTTGTTCGGATAGACGGTGAACTGCGTATCGACGCCAGCCGTCCGCGCGTTCTCCGCGATCCGTTCCGCGCACGAGAGCAGAGCTTCCGCACCACCGGCGAGGATCAGCAGCGGCGGGAGTCCGTCCAAGTCTGCGAGCGCGGGTGAGACGAGCGGGTCGGCCGGATCCGCGTCGCCGACGTAGGCCGGCCCCCAGACGTGCGCGAGATCGCGGAGCGGGAGCATGTCGACATCGCCGTTGGTCTGGATCGTCTCGCCACTGAAGGTGAAGTCGGCGTAGGGCCAGAGCAACACCGCACCGGCAGGCTGGGGAAGTTGCAGCTCGCGGATCTTGAGCAAGGTTGCGAGAGCCAGGCCCGCTCCCGCGGAGCCGCCGAAAAGCAGCGTGCTCGCAGGATCGGCTCCGCGCTCGAGGAGGGCTCGGTAGGCGGTGATCGCGTCGTCCAGTGCGGCGGGGTATGGGTGCTTCGGCGCGAGTCGGTAGGTGATGCCGAAGGTGTCGCAGTTCGATAGGACGGCGAGCTCCGCGGCAACGCGTCGTTCCATCCGGGCGCTGCCGGTGACGAAGCCACCGCCGTGAAACCGCAAGATCGTCCCGGACGGCCGCGCCCTCGGGCAGTAGCGCTCAGCTCGAATACCACACAGGTCAACGTCCTCAACTGTGAGCGCACTGCTGGTCCGCCGGCCGATCGGCGGTGTCAGCCCGCGTCGGCGGGGGCTCATCAGCTCAACGTCCCAGCCACTCGCCACCAGTGCCGCTCGCGACGCCGCGACGAAGAGCTCTTCACTCCACGTCCAGGTCGGTTGCGCGGGTCCGCGGAACGGTCGCCGCAGGAGCACCCGGGCCAAGGCCGCAGTTGCCGCCACGATCACGCGAACCCTGAAGGCCAATCGCCTCACGGAGTCGGCTCAAGCCACACAGCGATGCACATCACTTCGAAAATTCGGGCACCGTTGGAGTGGGCGCAACCGGGCCCGACGCGGCGCGAATCCGGTCACGCAGCGGGACGTCTTCGTCGGTGGGTTCGAACCGGCCGTTCGCGTCCGTCGCGGCTCCAAGCAGCTGCCGGCGGACCGGATCGAGGTCGTCGAACGTTGCGGACCAGCGCATCTCTGACTTCGTGCGCAACCAGCGGTACGAGTACCCCACAGTGACAAACACGCGTGTCGAGGTGGTCGCGTTGGTGGACGCGGCGTGCCACAGCCGCCGATCGAACATCACCGCGTCGCCGGCAGCCGCCGTGAGCATGAGCCCGTCGACGGGATCGGCACCGGACGGCGGGCGGCCGCGGCGATGACTGCCCGGCACCACGGCCAGGTTTCCCATCCCCGCGTCCGGCAGGTCGGTGAGGAAATAGCCGACCTTCACGGACACGCGCGGCTGCGGTTCCGTCTCGAGGTCGAGGTTCATCCGGTTGTTGTCCTGGTGCCAGGCGTAAGGGACCGCCGGCGCACCGTCCGGCGCGGGCGGCGTCACGATGAGCTGAGTGTGGAACACCTGGATGTTCCACCCGAGGACACCCCAGACCTTCGGAAACGTCCGGGGGTGGTCGATGAGGCCAAGCCACGCCGCATCTCTCGCGATCAGGTCGTGCCGGTTGAGGACGTGGTGCGGAGTGACGCCCGGTTCGGCGCGGAAGGTCGCATCCTCGACAGCCGCGATCTCGGTGAGCCGATCCAGCTCGGCGTCGTCGAGCGCGTTCCGGATCACGAGATAGCCGTCGCGTTCGAAGTCAGCGGCCTCGGCGAGATCGAGCAGCGCCAAACAAGCATCGAGGTCCGCCGCACCGCTCCCGTCCTTGGCGTGATCCGTCGAGCTCACGTCCGGACCGTAGCTCGACCGCACCAGACTGCGCCGAGATTCGGGACCGCACTCGCCGGAGGTTCCTGGTGGCGCGGGTCGACCTCTTCGCCCTCATCCTCGGCTTGACCGTCATGGTCTTTCGCCCAGGCGGGTAGCTACGGCCAACGAGCAGGGTCGTCAGTGCGTGCCAATCAGAACGCTCGGCCGGCTCGGGTGCACAACGCCAATTTCTGGGACCGCGTGAATGCGTTGGCCGAACGCCGACGCACCGGGGCCCTTTCAACCGTCGGCTCAGCCCTCGATCACGTTGTGCACGCGCGCGACCGTTGGCTCGCTCAGCTCGACGTCGATGGCGGTCGCGTCAGCGGCGTAGGCATCCGCGCCCAACTTCCTTGCGTGCTCAAGACCGCGAATCGCGGGACCGCCGACGAAGACGCGCAGACCAGGGTCAACCGAGTGCAGTGCTTCCACAACTGCGGCCGCGCCGGGAATGGCCGCGTCGGTCGCGACACCGACCGCGCAAGCCAGGAGCCGCTTCGCTTCCGTCGCCGCCGTGACGAACGAATCGGCCGGTACATCCGCGCCGAGGTCGATGACGGCATACCCTGCGCCGCGTAGGAGATCGCGCAGCATCGCCACGGGGAGGGCGTGCCGGTCGCCGGGCGCGGCGCCCACAACGATCGTGCCTCGGGGACGGCCGCGTCGCGCGAACGACGGCCCAAGCCGTCCGATGATGCGGGTCGCGACCGCCGTGGCGCGATGTTCCTCGACGACGCTGGTCTCGCCGGCTGCCCAGCGGTCGCCGATATCGGAGAGCGCCGGGGCGAGGAGTTCGAGGTAGACCTGCGCCGGTTCGGTGCCCGCGAAGATTGCTGACTCGACGATCGACCAGGCTCCGGGTTCGTCACCTTCGAGCAGGCGTAGGATCAGGCGGTCCCGGTACCGCTCGGGGCGGGCACGGCCGCGTGCTGCCGGAGCCGGCGCTTGGTCCATCGCCAAGAACCCGTCGAGGTCGGACAGCGCGACCCGCCATTCGCCACCCTCCTGGTGTGCCGGGAGTCGTCCGGTCCGCACGTACCGGTATGCCGTCATGTAGTGGACCCCGAGATGAGCGGCCGCGTCGGTCAACGACAGGAGTTTGTCTGTAAGTTTGGCGCGGCTCACCGACCCCTCGCTCCTCGGTGCATCACTCGTTGACCCACTCGTCCATCTCCAGCCAGGAATCGTCGAGCCAACGCGCGAACGCCGGCCCTTCGGGGATCTCAGCACGCGAGACACGCGTGAGCCGAATCTTCACCGGCTCCGCGAACGGGACGTGGGCGGGGGCGGACGTGAGGCGGTCCAAACCGTCGAAGCCCTTGTGGGCAAGGAAGACAAGATCTGCCGTCCGCGCGCCCGCGAGGAGCGCCTGCGTGCCGGGGGCCTTGGGTGGCAACAGGGTGCGGAGGGATTGCAACCGCCTCGCTCGTTCGGGATCACGCTCGGCCATCTCGGCCAAGCGGCGCTCGCGCCGCTCCTCGGTCGCGAGTCGACCCTCGGGGTAGATGACTGCGGCCTCCGCCGCGCCCATCCCCTTGGAGAGTGCACACAGTTCGGACAACTCGCGATCGCTCGTCGCACCACGTTCGAGGAAGTGGTTGGGAAGCCGGTTGCCCACAATGTCGAGGCACGGGTCGACGAGGAGTTCGTCGGTCAGCACATACCGGGGGTGCATGGCGACCCGACCGAGCAGCCATGCAGGAAGCAGTGCGTCGGCGAGGTTCGCATGTCGGGAGCACACGACGATCGGCCCCGGCGCCAGCGCGTCGAGTCCGTCCACTTCGATTCGGAGCCCGGCGCACAGACGCAACGCGCCGACCAGAGCGTCTGCCCACCGCCGTTGGAGTTCGTAGTGCAGGTCGGCGCGGTCAGTCCTTCCGGTCAGCCACAACACACCCGCGCCCGCTACCCCCGCCGATTCCAGCCACGACCACGCCGTCGCGAACGAGAGCAGCCGGACCCACGGCATGCGCCGGCGCGCGGTGAGGACATCCACTGCGGCGGCGCCCGACAACCACGCTGGCAGAGTCATCGACAATCCCGCGGCCGTCACGCCGACCGCCGGTACGGTGAGCAGCCGCCGCCGGGTCGTTCCCGAGCGGCGCGAGAGGGAAGAACGCGGCTCGGGCACCATTGTGCTATATTAACACTAAATTACGACTGCCTCTCGAGGGGGATTCGTTGACAAGGGGTATTTTAGCACTAAAGTCTTCGAGATGCAAGTTCCCCCCTACGATTCCCCACCAATGCCTGACGATTCCGCGCTGATCGGCCTCCGTGCGGCCGCCGAGCAACTCGGCGTCCACTACATGACCGCCTACCGCTACGTGCGGCTCGGCACGCTCCCCGCTCGCAAGGTCGGCGGAACCTGGCAGGTACACCTCGGCGACCTGCGCGCGCTCACCAACCGCGAAGCAGCCCAACCCGGCCCCGGCGGCATCCGGTGGCCCCCGTACCGAAAGCAATTGCGTGACCGGCTCATCGCCGGCGACGAACCCGGCGCATGGTCGATCATCGAACGGGCCCTGGTCTCGGGTGCCCCCGCGCGGGACATCCATCTCGAGCTCATGGTGCCGGTCCTGCAGGACCTCGGCGAGGCGTGGGCCCGCGGCGATTTCGACATCGCCGCGGAGCATCGAGCATCGAGCGTCGCCGCGCGGCTCATCGGGCGCCTCGGACCGTGTTTCGCTCGTCGCGGCCGCAAACGCGCCACCGTCGTGATCGGCGCCGCGGCCGGCGATTACCACTCCATGCCGCTCGCGATCCTCGGCGACATCATCCTCGGTGAGGGCCTCGCTGTGGTCGATCTGGGCGCCAACACTCCACCCGAGTCATTCGTCCAAACCGCCAAACTCCACGACGACACGATCGCGGTGGCGGTCAGCGTGGGATCGGACGGGACTGCGGACGCCGCGCGGCGCACCGCTGTCCTCCTGCACGAGTTGGTGCCCGAGGTCCAGGTGTTCATCGGCGGACCGGCCATCACCAACGAACACCACGCGCGCAACCTCGGGGCCGACGAATACGGCGCCACCGCACTCGACGTCGCGCGGCGCTGCCTGGACCTCGCGGCAGGGTCGCAGTGACCGCTCGAAGGTTGCGGATCCTGGTCACCGGTGCATCGGGCTATGTCGGCGGTCGACTCGTCCCCGAGCTACTCGCGCGTGGACACACCGTCCGCTGCGTGGTGCGGGATCCCCGCAAGCTCGACGCGGCATCGTGGCACCGGGAAGTCGAGATGGTCCGCGCCGACGTCGGCGGCGACCTCAGCGCCGCGATGGAAGGCGTCGACACCGCAGTATTCCTCGTCCATAGCATCGGTGAGGGGCCCGACTGGGTGGCCCAAGAACGTGCCATCGCGGAGAACTTCCGGCGCGCGGCCGAAGCGGCCGGAGTGGCGCGCATCGTGTATCTCGGCGGGCTCGGCGACGACGATTCGGAGTTGAGCGCGCACCTCCGGAGCCGCCACGACGTCGGAAACGAGCTGGCCGCGGGGCCGATCGAAACAGTCGAGCTTCGTGCCGCCGTCGTCATCGGCTCCGGGTCGGCGAGCTTCGAAATGCTGCGCTACCTCACCGAGGTCCTACCAATCATGGTCACCCCTAAATGGGTACACACGCGCTGTCAACCCATCTCGATTCGCGACGTCCTGCGCTATCTCGTGGCGGTCGTCGAACACCCCGAACCCGTGTCGGGCGTCCTCGAGATCGGCGGCCCCGACGTCGTGTCGTACGCCGAGATGATGGCGGTCTACGCGCACGAAGCCGGTCTCACGCACCGGCGCCTCATCCCAGTGCCGGTCCTGACCCCCCGCCTGTCATCGCTGTGGATCGGACTGGTCACCCCGGTCCCCGCGAGCCTGGCGCGGCCACTCGTCGATTCACTCGTCAATACCGTCGTCGTTCGCGACCATCGAGTCGAGACACTTTTCCCCTTCGAGCGCGTCCCACTCGCCCAAGCGATCCACCAGGCGATCGGGCGCACCGCCGTCGGAGACATCCCCACGAAGTTCGACGACGCGTCCTCACCGGTCTGGCAGGCCAACCCGACCGATCCGAGCTGGACCGGCGGCACCGAACTCACCGACACGCGCGAAGTCATCGTGACGGCAGAGCCCCATCGCACCTGGGCGGCCGTGTGCAGGGTCGGCGGCGAGCGCGGCTGGTACAGCGGCGAACTGCTCTGGAAAACACGCGGTCTGCTCGACCGAATCGCCGGAGGCCCCGGCCTGCGGCGCGGCCGGCGCGATCCAGAACATCTCGCCGTCGGCGAACCCGTCGACTTCTGGCGCGTCGAGGACCTCGACGTCGACCGACGACTAGTACTCCACGCCGAAATGCGTCTCCCGGGCGAAGCCTGGATCGAATGGACCATGGAGCCGGTCGACGGAGGAACCCGACTCCGTCAGACCGCGAGATTCCGACCGCGCGGACTCTTCGGCCGTCTCTACTGGTACGCGATCGCCCCGTTCCACCGACTCGTGTTCCCCGGCCTCATCCGCGGCATCGCCCACGACGCCACCCAACGCGGGGACACATTCCCTCGCTGAGGGCAAACGCGGTGAGTGTCGTTGCGATCGCCAGTCTGCGGATTCACTCCTCCGTTTCGCCGGCCCGGTCGGACATGGACGGCTCGTAGCCGCTGGTCTCGCTGACCCAGGCCCACAGCCGCCGGCGGCGATCGGGCGTGTCGGCGTTCTTCGTGCGGCGGAGCTTGTGGGTGCTTCGGGGTCGACGGTCGAGCCAGAAGCAGCCGTTGGATTGAAGTGGGGTGTCGTCGGCGGCGAGCCACACCAGCGTGTCGGCTCCTTGCTCGGGCGAGCGCAAGAGTGGCCCCATGACCTTCGAGAACGTCGGTAACGACGCGTCGACCCCCGGAGTTGACGCCCATCCGGGATGCATCGCTTGAAAATGGATCCCGAGACCGCCGAATCGCTCGGCCCACATCTCGTTGATCACGACCTGGGCGCGCTTCGCCCGCGCGTATTGCTCGGTGGGGCGGTAGTCGGCGTCCGACATCTGGAGCCCGGCCACGGTGAGGCCCGCCGAATACATCCCGCCGGACGACATCGTCAGCACCCGCGACGGCGCCGACAGCGCGAGTCGCTCCAGCAGCAGACTCGTCAGGAGGAACGGACCGACGACCTGACTCGCCACGGTGGCCTCCGTGCCGTCCGGTGCGGTGCGCCGGTCCGCCGTCAGAGCGCCGGCGTTGTGGATCAGCACATCGAGCCGATCGTGCTCGGCGAGCACTCGATTGGCCAGCGCCCTGACCTGCTCGTAGTCACCCATGTCGGCGGCGACCTGGGTGACGGCTGGGTTGCCGGACGATTCGATGATCTCGGCGACGGTCGCCTCGTTGCGGTCGGCGTTGCGCCCGACAAGCACGAGCGTGGCACCGCATTCCGCGAGTTGCGCGGCCGCGGCCCGACCGAGACCGGAGGTCGCTCCGGTGAGGACCATCACCCGGCCAGTGAGGTCGTAATCGCCGAGGGGTCTCCATCCGTCGAGCCGGGCCCGGACTGCGTACCCGATCCGAGTGAAGCTCGTGACGACCGGGGCCTCGATGAGTGAGTCGACGACGTCGCGCCCGCTCATGGGGATCGGTCGTCGAGTCGTTCGCCGTTGAGCACTCGGACCAGTCCGGCCGCAGCGCGGTCGCCGATCTGCCTGAACGTGAGGCGAAGGAGCGGACCGGCGAGACCGAGCGGCCCATTGAGCGTCAGTTCGGCGTCGTAGGTCACGATCGATCCCACGCCATCACTCTCAACCGTGATCGTGTCGAGCGAAGTGAGGAATCGACTCTCGGCGCGCACGACGATCGAGTTCGGAGGCTCGAACCGTGTCGTGCGATACCGAAGCGGTGTGCGGAGTCCCTTGACCGTGACGTCGTACACCGCGCTTGGACCGGGACCGTCGCCCTCCGACTGCTCGACCCGGACCACGCCCGGATCCCATTCGGCGAAGTTGGCGAGGTTCGCCATATAGGCAAAGGCCTCGGCCGGCGACTTCGGTGAACGCAACCGAACCAGATAGCGAGCCATCAATGATGGTCTACCGCGTGGCCGCCCGAAGCGTTCGATCGGCTCGAGCACCGACCGGAAGCCGTGTGACGGACCGGCGACCCGACTTGACGAGCGAGCTTTAGTGCTAAATACTGTCCAAGTCGGAACCGTCCGGCTCCGACTCCACAGCCTCGGGAGGCTCTCATGATCCGCAAACTCGCACTTGCCACCGCCACCGGCGCCTTGGCCCTCGGCCTCAGTGCCGCCCCGGCCTTCGCCGCCGGACCCACAGAGCCCGGCAACGCCTGCCAGCGTGCCGGAATGTCCACTGTGAAGAGCCTGGGCAAGGGCGTCTTCCCTTCGATCGCCAAGTCCGGCGTCGACGCGGGAACGCTCAAGACCCTCGGAGTCCGGGGCATCGCAGCGGTACCCGACTCCACCACCTTCACCCTCCCCCAAGTCCTCGAGCTCCACCGCACCAGCCCCCAGCTCTTCCCCTGGTGTGACTGACGGACCCGGTCCGGCCCCGCAACGTGCTGACGATGCAGCCGGACCGGCTCTCGTTCGAGGACGACTCGATGAACGACCCGCCGACGCTCCCCGAACGCGAGTCCACCGGCGTCGTCGTCGTCGACCATGGGTCCCGTCGAGTCGAATCGAACCGACGGCACGAGGATTTCGTCAGCGAATGGAAGCCCCGCAGCGGGTACACCATCGTCGAACCCGCGCACATGGAACTCGCGGACCCATCGATTCGCACGGCCTTCGACGCGTGCGTCGACGCCGGCGCGACCACAGTCGTCGTGGTCCCCTACTTCCTCTGGCCCGGCAACCATTGGGAACGCGACATCCCCGGACTCGCGGCCGAAGCCGCCGCCCGCCATCCCGGCGTGCCGTTCCTCGTGACCGCTCCCCTCGGACCACACCCTTTGCTCATGACGATCGTCGACGATCGCATCCGATACTGCGTCGCACACGCAACCGGTGAGGTGCCCGAGTGCGAGCTGTGTGCCGGCACCGGTCGCTGCCGACTGCGCTGAACGAGCCCCCCGCAGGCTGCCTTCGCATGCAGGTGCAGCACGACCTCCGGATATCTGCGTTCCGGCGGGCCGGCGGAAGCGGCGGTTCAGACTGCGACGGCGTAGACGACGATGTTGTCGCGGTAGGAGCGGGTGTCTGCGTTGAAGTCGCCTCCGCAGGTGATCAAGGCGAGGCGAGCGTCACCGGTGTCCGAGAAGAGGTCAGCGGGGAGGCCGTTCTTGGGGAACTGCCGGCGCGCGACCACCTCGAACTGGTGCTCGGCACCGCGGGCGTCCACGACCGTCACGGGCGCGCCGGGCTCGACTGCACCGAGGGAGAAGAACGCGCCGCGACCCTGCGATCGGGAGTCGACATGGCCGGCGAGCACCGCCGAGCCGGGTCGGCCGGGGACGGCTCCGAGCCGGTACCAGCCGACCTGGGCAACCGATTCAGGGATCTCCATCTCG
>JANPBJ010000091.1:0-7412 GCA_031430375.1 Acidimicrobiia bacterium | reverse complement strand
CGTCTGGGCACCTCGCAGAAGGAGGACGCAGAGCAGTGCCAACTCCGCCTTCCCCATCGGCAATGACCGCACCAACACTTCTGAGTACTTGATCGCCCGTCCACCGAGTGGCTTCTCCCGTCGGATCAGCTCAAGGGCTCGCAGCTCGTCGAGCCCGGCCTCAACGGTCGCTTGGCCATAGCTCACCACCGGCGAACGGTTCGTCGACTGATTGCACGCTGTCACGAGTGCGTTCAGGCTCAAGGGGTACTGATCGGGCGTCGTGCGCCCCTTCTCCAGCAGGCATCCCAGTATGCGTGCGGCCACCGACGAGATCTCCATCCCCGGCAAGCTAGCCATCCGACGGCGCGGATATATTTGCACGATGAGTGAATCTAATTCTCACCAGTACCTGGGCCGCGACGATGTCAACGACATCGAGTCGATCATCAGAGACGACGCCCGAGATTTCGGGACCGAACACCACACCACCGTCGCGCGCGGCGACACGATCTTCACGTGGGACTACGCCCGCACTCGTGCAGGGCTCGGCAAGCTGTACGAGAAGGCCAAGACCTCCCAGTGGAACGGCTCCACCGAACTCGACTGGTCCATCGACGTCGACATTGAGCAGGTAGCTCGGGAGATGTCCGGCGCGGTGAACTTCTTCCAGCAGCGAATGACCGACGTTGAAGGTTCACCGGTGCGCAAGTGGGGCGACGCCGAGTGGCTGCAGTTCCAGATGGAGGCGTTCAACTGGCGGATGAGCCAGTTCCTTCACGGCGAGCAGGGAGCGTTGCTCTGCACGGCGAAGATCGTCGTCACCACACCGTGGATCGATGCGAAGTACTACGCGGCCACCCAAGTGATGGACGAAGCGCGACACGTCGAAGTGTTCGCGCGCTATCTCGACGAAAAACTCGACGGCCACTATCCCGTCAACGCGAATCTGCAGCTGCTCATCGACGACGTGCTCGGTGACTCGCGTTGGGACATGACCTACATGGGCATGCAGATCATGATCGAAGGGCTGGCCCTCGCCGCCTTTGGCTTCATGCATCACATCACCCAAGAACCACTGCTCAAGAAGCTGCTCCGGTACGTGATGGCCGACGAAGCACGTCACGTGGCCTTCGGCGTCTTGTCGCTCCAGGAGTACTACCAAGGCCTCTCGTCAGCCGAACTGCGAGAGCGCCAAGAGTTCGCGTTCGAAGCCGCGATTCGGATGCGCGACCGGTTGATGATGCAAGCCGTATGGGAACGCATGGGAATCGATCGCCGCACTATCACCGAGACGATGTTCCGGCTCAGGGCCGAAGGTGGCAACCCATTCCAGGCTGCGCTGTTCTCAAAAATCGTCCCCAACTGTAAGAAGCTCGGGCTCCTCGACGCGGGCGACGGCTGGCTGCGCGATCGATTCACCGAGATCGGCGTTATCGAGTACGAGGACGCCATGGACACCGGCGCGGAGTACGAGATGCTCGACCTCGTCACCGCCGACCGTGCGGCCGTCAGCTGACCACGTTCCTGTTCGTCGGGTCCGTCGGGTCCGGCCACGCAACGTCGAAACCGAGCGCGTCCCGTAACCGCTCCTGATACGCAGCGCGGGAGATGGCAACGGCACCGAGCGTCGCAAGGTGCGGCGTCACCCACTGCACGTCGAACACGGTTGCCCCGATGCGGTTGAGATGATCCAGGGTTGCAACGAGGGCTACTTTGGACGCGTCGGTGACCCGATGGAACATCGACTCTCCCGCGAATAGGCCGTTGATCGCGACGCCGTAGAGGCCACCTACCAGTTCGCCGTCGCGCCAGGTTTCCACGCTATGGGCCCATCCCAGTTGGTGAAGCCTCAGGTATGCCGCTATGAACTCGGCGTCGATCCAACCGTGCGGACGACGCGGATCACCACACCCGCGCACGACCGGCTCGAACGCGGTATCGATACGGATCTCGAAGTCCCCGAGTCGCCGCTGTAGCGAACGGCTCACGTGAAGACCGTCGAGCGGGATTACCCCCCGCTCGACCGGCGACCACCATCCGAGCAGTCGACGCCGCCCGACGCGCATCGGGAACAGCCCGGCCCGGTACGCCGCAAGCAGCGTGCCCGGTTCGAGGTCCGCCCCCACTCCCGCGACATCGCGGAGGCCTGCGGCCGCCGGATCGGGCAATGCCCATGCGCACGGCGGTGGCTCAATCGGTCTCGTCACTCGCAGAGTCTCCCCCACGAATCACGAGCATCAGATGGGTTTACCCCACACCCATGGGTACGGCGTCAGGAGTGAGCGGCGACGGGAGGTCCGAGTCGCCCATCAGGAACTGATCGACCGAGGCCGCGCACGATCGGCCTTCGGCGATGGCCCAAACGATCAGGCTCTGGCCCCGGCCCATATCACCGCAGACGAACACACCGTCGAGGTTGGTCTGCCACTCGCCGTTGCGCGCCACGTTGCCACGCTCGTTGAACTCAACCCCGAGCTGGTCGAGCATGCCGTCCCGCTGCGGACCAACGAACCCCATCGCAAGCAGTGCAATATCGCAGGGAAGTTCAAAGTCGGAGTCTTCGACCTTCTCGAAGCTCATTCGACCGTCGACGACCTTCTGCTCCACCTCATGGGCGCGCAGCGCTCGGACATTCCCGGACTCGTCGCCGAGGAAGCATTCGGTATTGACCGCGAAGACCCGCTCGCCGCCTTCCTCGTGTGCGGACGACGTGCGGTAAATCATTGGCCACGTGGGCCACGGATTCGCGTCCGGCCGAACATGGGGCGGCCGAGGCATGATCTCGAACTGATGGATGGTGGCCGCGCCGTGGCGGTGTGACGTTCCCAAGCAGTCGGCTCCGGTGTCCCCACCACCGATGATCACCACGTGCTTGCCGGCAGCCGAAAATGGATGCTCGGTGAGGTCGCCGGCTTGCACCTTGTTCGCCGGAGGCAAAAACTCCATCGCCTGATACACCCCGGTGAACTCACGACCGGGAATCGGCAAATCGCGTGCGGTCGTTGCCCCACCGGCGAGCACGATCACATCGAAGTCGCGCCGCAACTCCTCGACGGACACGTTCTCGCCCACGTTGGCGTTGACGCGGAACTGGGTGCCCTCTGCTTCCATCTGCTCGAGGCGGCGGTCCAGAACCCGCTTCTCCATTTTGAACTCGGGAATGCCGTACCGCAGGAGACCTCCGATGCGATCTGCGCGCTCGAGCACCGTGACGGCATGACCGGCACGCGTGAGCTGCTGGGCGGCGGCCAAACCGGCTGGACCCGACCCGACGATCGCCACCGACTTGCCCGACATCACGCTCGGCATCACCGGCGCGATTGCGTGACCGTCGGACTCCGCGTCAAAGCCGTGCTCGATGATGCTGACTTCGACTTGCTTGATCGTGACTGCGTCCTCGTTGATGCCGAGCACACAACTGGCTTCGCACGGTGCCGGGCACAGCCGGCCCGTGAACTCGGGAAAGTTGTTGGTGGCATGCAGGCGGTCGAGTGCGCCGGACCAGTCGGCCCGGTAGACCAGATCGTTCCACTCGGGAATCAGGTTTCCCAGCGGACACCCCACGTGGCAGAACGGAATCCCGCAGTCCATGCACCGAGCGGCCTGCTGGCGAAGGTGATCGTCGGGGAATGGCTCGTAGACCTCACGCCAGTCGCGGAGTCGCACCGGTACTGATCGACGCTCGGGTGTCTCCCGTCCGTATTTCATGAACCCGGTTGGTTCACCCATGACGCTGACCCTCTCCCTCGTCACCCGCGGCTTCCGGAGCAATCCCACGAATTCTCTCAGCCACGGGAGGCCGCCATGATCGCTTCGTCGACGTTGATGCCGCGTTCCTCGGCGACGCGAGCCGCTTCGAGCACGCGTTTGTAATCCTTGGGCATCACTTTTCGGAACCGCATGACCTCCTCACGCCAGCGCGCGAGCATGCCCGCGGCAACCGCTGATCCGGTCTCGACCTGGTGGGTGCGCACCGTTGCCCTCAGCCACTCCTGATCGTCCTCGTCCAGCTCGTCTAGGTCCACCATCTCGCGGTTCAAGCGCGTAAAGAACAGCCCATCACCGTCGTAGACGTATGCGATCCCGCCCGACATTCCCGCGCCGAAGTTCCGGCCCGTGGTGCCGAGGATCACCACGCGACCGCCGGTCATGTACTCACACGCGTGATCTCCCACCGCCTCGACCACTGCGGTGGCGCCCGAGTTACGGACACAGAACCGTTCACCGACCACACCGCGCAGATACACCTCGCCGCGCGTCGCTCCGTACAGGATCACGTTGCCGGCAATCACGTTGTCTTCAGCAACGAAGGGAGCGTCCGGTGATGGTCCCGCCACGATGCGGCCGCCCGATAGACCCTTGCCGAGATAGTCGTTCGCGTCACCCACGAGTCGGAGCGTGATGCCGGGCGGGACGAAGGCTCCGAAACTCTGACCCGCCGACCCGGTGAACGTGATGTCGATCGTGTTGTCGGGAAGGCCATCCGCGCCGTAGCGACGCGTGAGTTCCGAGCCGAGCATCGTGCCCACAGTCCGGTTCACGTTGCGAACCGGCAGATCGATCGCCACCGGCTCGCCCCGCTCCAGCGCGGGTTCGCAGCGTTCGATGAGCGTGTTGTCGAGCGCTCTATCGAGCCCGTGGTCCTGAGATTTCGTGCAGTACATGTCTTGCGTGTCGTGGTCGAAGTCGGGCACGTGCAGGATCGGGGTCAGGTCGAGACCCGACGCCTTCCAATGGTCCACCGCGGCACGCGTGTCGAGTGACTCCGCGTGGCCGATCGCCTCGGCCACTGTCCGGAATCCCAACTCGGCGAGATACTCCCGCACTTCCTCCGCGATGAACTCGAAGAAGTTCACGACGAACTCTGGTTGACCGGTGAACTTCTTGCGCAACTCGGGGTTCTGGGTCGCGACCCCGACCGGACACGTGTCGAGGTGACACACCCGCATCATGATGCAGCCGCTCACCACGAGCGGCGCCGATGCGAAGCCGAACTCCTCGGCCCCGAGCAACGCCGCGATCACCACATCGCGACCGGTCTTCAACTGGCCGTCGGCCTGCACCACAATCCGGTCCCGCAGGCCGTTGAGCAACAAGGTCTGCTGCGTCTCCGCGAGCCCAAGTTCCCATGGCGCACCCGCGTGCTTCAGTGAGGTGAGCGGTGACGCCCCGGTCCCACCGTCGTGACCCGAGATCAAGACCACATCGGCATGCGCTTTGCTCACGCCCGCGGCCACCGTCCCCACACCCACCTCGGCCACAAGCTTCACGTGCACGCGCGCCCGCGGGTTGGCGTTCTTCAGGTCGTGAATGAGTTGTGCGAGATCTTCGATCGAATAAATGTCGTGATGCGGCGGCGGGCTGATGAGCCCCACTCCGGGGGTGGAGTGGCGGGTACGGGCAATCCATGGGTACACCTTGTGGCCGGGGAGCTGGCCGCCCTCTCCGGGCTTCGCACCCTGGGCCATCTTGATTTGCAGGTCATCGGCGTTCACGAGGTATTCGCTCGTCACACCGAATCGACCGCTCGCGACTTGCTTGATGGCGCTGCGTCGTAGGTCGCCGTTCGCATCCGGGGTGTAACGATCCGCGTCTTCTCCGCCTTCGCCGGTGTTGGATTTCCCGCCGATCCGGTTCATGGCGATCGCGAGCGTCTGGTGGGCCTCCGCCGAGATCGAGCCGTAGCTCATCGCACCGGTGGAGAACCGCTTCACCACCTCGCTCACGGGCTCGACCTCGTCGATCGAGATCGGCGGACGCGTGCCCGTTTTGAACTCGAACAGTCCGCGGAGCGTGGCCAGCTGCTGCGATTGATCATCAACCAGACGCGTGTACTGCTTGAACACTTCGTAACGTCCGGTGCGCGTGGCGTGCTGAAGCTTGAACACCGTCTCGGGGTTGAAGAGGTGGTACTCACCTTCGCGTCGCCACTGGTATTCGCCACCGATCTGGAGCTCGCGATGCGCGAGCTCCGATGGCCGAGGCGGGAACGCGAACTCGTGGCGCGCGGCAGCCTCCTTAGCGATGACGTCGAGTCCGACCCCGCCCAGCCGACTCGTCGTGCCGGTGAAGTACTCGTCCACCACGTCTTGACTCAGGCCGATCGCCTCGAACACCTGGGCACCGGTATAGGACGCCACCGTGGAGATGCCCATCTTCGACATCACCTTGAGCATGCCCTTGCCACACGCCTTCATGTAGTTCTTCGCGGCCTGCCGTGACGTGATCGAGAGGTAGTCCTCGCGCACCAAGTCACGGAGCGCGTCGAACACGAGGTATGGATTCACCGCCGCGGCGCCGTATCCGATCAGCATCGCGATGTGATGCACCTCGCGCGCCTCGCCCGTCTCCACCACGAGACCCACGCGCGTGCGGGTCTTCTCGCGGATCAGGTGATGGTGAACCGCGGAGGTGATGAGCACGCTCGGGATCGGCGCGAGCTCCGCGGTCGCGTAGCGGTCGGAGAGAATGATCAGATCCGCGCCATTGGCGATGGCCTGACTCACCTCGACGCGGATATGTTCAATCGCCAGCCGAAGACCGTCACCACCATCGACCACGGGATACAACGCGTCGACGGTGAAGGGCTGGTAGCCGTCGACTCCGCCCGGCTCATCGATGTACCGCAGCTTGGCAAGGTCGTCGTTGTCGATCACCGGATGGGGCAGCACGATCTGGCGGCACGACCCGGGCCCGGGTGCGAGCAGGTTCGCCTCCGGACCGATCGTGCCACCGAGGCTCGTCACGAGCTCCTCGCGGATCGCGTCGAGCGGCGGGTTCGTGACCTGCGCGAAGAGCTGCGAGAAGTAGTCGAACAACATCCGAGGACGGTTGGACAACACCGCGACCGGCGTGTCAGTGCCCATCGAACCAATCGGCTCGGCGCCGGTCCTGGCCATCGGGGCGACGAGAATCCGCACCTCTTCTTCGGTCCAGCCGAACATGCGCTGCTGCTGCACCTGCGACGCCCGCACCGGCGTGAGGACATCGCGCACCGGCAGGTCGTCGAGATGGATGAGACCGGCGTCGAGCCACTCGCGGTAAGGATGCTCGGCGGCCAGCCCGGCCTTGATCTCTTCGTCGTCGACGATCCGGCCGAGCTTGGTGTCCACGAGGAACATGCGGCCCGGTTCGAGCCGCCCCTTCTTCACGACCTGCGATGGATCGACGTCGAGGACGCCCGACTCGCTCGCCATGATCACGAGCCCGTCGGCCGTCACCCAGTAGCGGCTCGGGCGCAGCCCGTTGCGGTCGAGGACCGCACCAATAACCTCGCCGTCAGTGAACGCGATCGATGCAGGACCATCCCACGGCTCCATCAACGACGCGTGGAATCGATAGAGCGCGCGTTGATCCGGGTTCATCGACTCGTGGTTCTCCCACGCCTAGGGGATCATCATCAGCACCGCGTGCGGCAACGAGCGTCCGCC
>JANPBJ010000090.1:0-1564 GCA_031430375.1 Acidimicrobiia bacterium | reverse complement strand
CTTGAACGCGTTCTCCACGTCCGATGGACAGGTGGTGGTGGACGCGTGCCGGCTCCCGCGCATGGACATTGGCCTCGAGAGTGAAGGCGGTGCCGCCGACGCGAATGCGTGGCTTCATCGCTACACCATCGACGTGGCCACCAAGCAGGTGCGTTACGAGCAGGTGGCGGAGTTGCCCGGCGATTTCCCGCGCGTGCCGGCGGCGATGGAAGGTCGCCAACACCGCTACGGCTATTACGCCACGTTCTCGTCCGGTCGTCCAGACGGCGGCAGCTTCGACTCCGTCACCAAGGTCGACTTCACGAGTGGCACGGAGTCGACCCATTGCTACGGCACGCAGGTCGTGGCCGGAGAAGCAGTGTTCGCGCCTGGCCCGGACGGTTCTGGGGGCGAGGACGAGGGGTGGCTGCTGAACTTCGTCACCGATCGCCGCACCGAGATGACCGAGTTCGTGGTGCTGGATGCTGCGACCCTGAGCGAGGTCGCTCGGGTCCAGATGCCGGAGCGGGTTCCGTTCGGCTTCCACGGAAACTGGCTGCCCGCGTCAGTCTGAAGCGCCGCCCAGATACCGGGCGGCGAGCTTGGCGGGATCCGCCGCTAGTTCACTCGCCGAACTCGACGCGCTGATCCGACCCTGAACCATCACGTACGCCCGATCGGCCACCGCGAGCACGGCGTTGACGTGTTGCTCCACGAGCAAGACGCCAACGCCGGCGTCGCGTGCGATCCGGGCAACGGTCGGGAGGAGCTGCTCGACCACGATCGGGGCCAAACCGAGACTCAGTCCGTCGATCATCAGCAACTTGGGTCGGCCGGCCAGGGCGCGGGCGATGGCGAGCATTTGCTGCTCGCCGCCCGACATCAATCCCGCGCGCCGGTCGATGATGGCGCCGAGCGCGGGAAACGGCGCAAGGGCTTGTTCGATCGCCTCCGCGTCGCCGCGGCGGGCGGCGAGCCGTAGGTGCTCGCGGCCGGTGAGCCCGAAGAACAACGCCCGATCCTCGGGTACGTGGGCGACGCCGCGTCGGACCAACCCGAGGGCGCGGTTCCCGATCGACGTGCGCCGTGGCGCGATTTGCTGCTCTCCGAGCACGGTGAGATCTCCACCCAGGTGCGCGAGCAATCCGGAAACCGTCAGCAACACGGTGGTCTTGCCCGCGCCGTTGGCTCCGAGCAGGGCGACGATCTCACCGGCGCCAACCACGAGGTCCACCTCGTGCACGACCGCCACTCCCCGGTAACCGGTGGTGAGACCCCGCGCTTCCAGGACGAGTGCCGGCGCGGCCGGTGGGGTTGGCGGCGCCGCGCTCACGTGACGCCTCCGAGATACGCCGCGATGACGGCGGGGTCGTCACGGACCGCGTCGGGCGAGCCCGTGGCGATGACGCGACCGAAGTCGAGCACCGTGAGTTCGTCACACACGTCGAGCACCAGGGTCATGTCGTGGTCGACGAGCAAGACGCCGATTCCCATTCCCGGTAACGCCCGCAGCACGTTCCCGAGTTCGGCGGTCTCGTGGGGGTCGAGTCCGGCCGCAGGTTCGTCGAAGAGCACGACTTTCGGA
>JANPBJ010000089.1:0-29814 GCA_031430375.1 Acidimicrobiia bacterium | reverse complement strand
CATCACGTCGGCCGCGCCATCGTGAACCGCATCCACTGCCGCGATGCCAAACCGGGTCGCGAGTACTCGGTCGAATGCGGTGGGAGTTCCGCCGCGCAACACATGGCCGAGGATCGTGACCCGAGTGTCGAAGCCGGTGCGCGCCTTGATCTCATCAGTCACCAAGTTCGCGACGCCACCGAGTTGGACATGACCGAACTCATCGACTGCGCCGGATTGGAGGGTCATCGTCCCTTCCGCCGGCACCGCGCCCTCGGCGACCACGACGATCGAGAAGTTCTCGCCCCGACGAGAGCGATGCCGAAGCCGATCGCACACCTCGGAGATGTCGAAGGGCAGCTCGGGGATCAAGATCACATCGGCACCTCCCGCTAACCCACTGTGGAGCGCGATCCAACCCGCGTGGCGACCCATGACCTCCACCACCATCACGCGGTCGTGCGATTCCGCGGTCGTATGCAATCGGTCGATCGCATCGGTGGCGATCTGAACCGCCGTATCGAACCCGAACGTCACTTCGGTCGCGGAAAGGTCATTGTCAATGGTCTTGGGTACGCCAATCAGGCGCAATCCTTCCGCACCGAGCCGGTGCGCGACTCCGAGCGTGTCTTCGCCACCGATCGCGATGATCGCGTCCAGCCGCTCGGCCTCAACCGTCGCGAGCACGTGGGCGACGCCGTCCTCCGCGTTGAACGGATTCGTGCGCGACGAACCCAGGATCGTGCCGCCGCGCGGCAACAGTCCGCGCACGGCATCCAGGTCGAGATCCACCACATCACCCTCGACGACACCGCGCCAACCATGACGGAAGCCCACGATCGTATGCCCGTGCACGGTGACGCCCTTCCGTACCACCGCCCGAATCACCGCATTCAAGCCCGGGCAGTCGCCGCCGCCAGTGAGAATCCCGATTCGCATACATGCCTCCCGCACCCCAGCCATCTTCGCCGTGCCCATCCTGACCCCGCCGGTGGGCAATCGCATGCATCTCTCGTCGGGCGCACCCCCGACGCCGATATTCTCCGCGTCGTGAACGTCGCACAGGGAAGATCCGTCATCCTGGGGATCGACGCCGGAACCACGGGCGTGCGTACCTTCGCCATCGACGCGGCCAGTCAGGTGGTGCGCCGGGCCTATCGCGAGTTTCCCCAGCACTTTCCGCAACCGGGCTGGGTCGAGCACGACCCCGAGGAGATTTGGTCTGCCACCCTCGCCACCCTCACCACCGTCGTGAATGAGTGTGCAGCCGCGGGCGAGACCATCGCGGCGATCGGGATCACCAATCAGCGCGAGACCACGGTCGTATGGGATCGCGCGACCGGTCAGCCGCTCCACCGCGCAATCGTGTGGCAGGACCGCCGGACCGCGCACGCCTGTGATCGGCTCCGTGCCGCCGGCCACGAGCCGTATGTGCGCGAGCACACCGGTCTGGTCTTGGATCCCTACTTCTCAGCAACCAAACTCAACTGGCTCCTGACGGAGGGAGGCGTCGAGCGGTCGCCCAACCTCGCGTTCGGCACCGTCGACTCATGGTTGGTCTGGAAGCTCACCAACTCGGCGGTGCACGCCACCGAACCGTCGAACGCGAGCCGCACCCTCCTGTTCGACCTCGCGACGGGCGACTGGTCCGACGAGCTCTGCGAGTTGTTCGACGTCCCGCGATCTGCACTACCCGAGATTCGACGCACGAGCGGTCGCTTCGGCATCACCGACCCCGCCCACGCTGCCGGATTGCGGGTTCCGATCAGCGGCATCGCCGGCGATCAACAAGCCGCGCTGTTCGGTCAGGCGTGCTTCGAGACGGGGATGGCGAAGAACACTTACGGCACCGGGTCATTTGTGCTCGTGAACCTCGGGACCCACCTGCCCGCGCCGGTCGACGGGCTCCTCACAACCGTTGCCTGGCGGCTCGGCGACATCACCACCTACGCGATGGAAGGCGCGATCTTCGTGACCGGTGCCGCAGTCCAGTGGCTGCGCGACGAGTTGCAGATCATCACCCGAGCGGAAGAAATCGGTCCGCTGGCTGCCAGCGTGGCGGACAGTGGAGGCGTGATGTTTGTGCCGGCCTTCACCGGCCTCGGCTCGCCGTACTGGGACCCCTACGCCCGCGCCACGATCATCGGCCTCACCCGCGGGAGCGGACGCGCGCAACTCGCGCGAGCCGCAGTAGAGGCCATGGCGTACCAAACCGCCGACGTGATGACCGCGGTCCACGCCGCATCGGGCACTCCCCCCACTGAGCTCCGCGTCGACGGCGGTGCCAGCGTCATGAACGAGCTCTGTCAGTTCCAAGCCGACATCCTTGGCGTGACCGTGCGCCGACCCGCCGTCCAGGAAACGACGGCCCTCGGTGCCGCGTACCTCGCCGGGATCGCCGAAGGGTTCTGGGCTACACCGGCGGAAGCGGCGAGCGCGTGGCGCGAAGAAGCTGTATTCACCCCTGCGATGGACGCCACCGAAGTGGGGGCCCGACTCGCCACCTGGCATCGCGCCGTGGAACGGTCTCGCAACTGGGCCTAGGCATGGCCTGAGCGGGGTTGCCGGCGGCGGGCTTGGGTTGTCGAAGTTGCCGGCGGCGGGTCGAGCCGACGCGCTTTGGGTGCGGTGGTGTACCGCCACGGTCCATGAGCGCACCCAAACCGTGCTGACCAGGTGCTGACCAGGTGCTGGACGAGGCGCTCGCCTCGCGGCCCGCATCGCCGCGTCGAGCGGTCCGGATTGCGTGATCGCCAGCGGGTGGAGACCGGAGCAGAGGCGTCGCGGCCGGCGGCTACGAGGCGACTTGTTCGATACGCGAGACCACCGTGGCGGCATCGGGGAAGTCGTGACCGCCAGGGGCGTCGGACTTACTCGCGTAGGTGTCGCGGTACTCGTAGCCGGAGAGCTCGCCGATCTCGAACATCAACTCGTCGGTGATCTGGCGCAGGACCAAGCGGTCGTGCTCGCGGGCCGCGTAGTGCTCCATCGAGAGCGGCGGACCGAATCGAATGGTCACCTTGCGAAAGGGTCGCGGGAGCTTCTTGTCGGTCGGTTGACACTCATCGGTCCCCACGAGGCCGACCGGCACGATCGGCGCGCTCGTGCCGAGGGCGAGCCGAGCGACTCCGGTCTTGCCTCGGTGCAGTAGCCCGTCGCGCGTGCGCGTGCCTTCGGGATAGATGCCGAAGACGCCACCGCCAACGAGTACATCCGTGGCCGCGGCGAGCGCACCTTCCGATGCGGTCCCGCCTTCTCGCCGGATCGGAATCTGACCCACCGCGCGGAAGAACCATGCAGTCTTCGGATCGTCGAAGTACTCGGCTTTCGCCACGAAGGTGACGCGCCGACGCACCACAAGCGGTATGAAGATCGAGTCGAGGAACGATCGGTGGTTCGACGCAAGAATCACCGGACCTCGTTTAGGAAGGTGCTCCCGCCCTTCCACTCGGATCCGGTAGACGACCCGCAAGATCGGGGTCAGCACAATCTTGACGAACCAGTAAGCCATGGCGTCCCCCTCGAACGCGGCCCACCCTACGGGACCCGAGCGGCCCGGGCCGCTCGGGTCCCATCCCTATCCGATCGGATCCCGACAAATCGGACGCACCTTGACCTCGCGGCCTATGACTCCTTACCTTGACCGCTCCCCGTCGAACGGAACCTCGTGGAACGACGCCTGACCCAACGCGGCCGACAGCGGCGCGCCGAACTGATGACAACTGCGGTCCGCCTCTTTTCCGAGCGCGGGTTTCACTCCACGTCGGTGTCTGACATCGTCGACGCGCTCGGCGTCGGCAAGGGTGTCTTTTACTGGTACTTCCCCAGTAAAGACGAGCTCTTCATCGAGATCTTGCGCAGCGCGCATCAGAATCTTCGCCGCCGTCAGCGCGCGGCCATCGGTGAGGAACCCGACCCGGTGCGCCGTATCGAGCTCGGCATTCGAGCAACGATGCAGTGGTTCCATGAGCAGCGCAGCTCGTTCACGCTCATCCAGTTCGCCGCCACCGACGATCGCTTCGCCGAGATCTTGCGCCAGAACCAGGATGTCGCGATAGCCGACGCGGTCCGCCACATCAAAGACGGCATCGTTGCCGGCTCCATCACGGATCAGGTACCGGAAGTGTTGGCCGAGGCGGTCGTCGGCGTCACCGAACGCCTGACCCGCGTCTACCTTCTGGAGCGTGACGACCCCGTCACCGAAGTGGCAGATGCCGCCGTGGCGTTCTGCCTCAACGGCCTACGCGGCTAACGATCTCTTTATCCGAGCTTGGTCAACACCTTGCGGATCCCGCGCAGCGCCTGACTGATGCGCTGCTCGTTCTCCACCAGTGCGAACCGCACGAACCCTTCGCCGCCCGGGCCAAAGCCGACGCCGGGCGATACCGCCACTTTCGCCTCTTGTACCAGCAACTTGGCGAACTCCAAGCTGCCCATCTCCGCATACGGTTCGGGCAGAGGCGCCCACACGAACATCGTTCCCCGCGGCGTGGGAACCTCCCAACCCATGCGCGCCAGACCATCGATCAGAACGTCGCGCCGTCCGAGGTAGACCTGGTTGACTTCGCGGGGATACTCGGGCGCTTCGTTCATCGCGACGATCGCTGCGATCTGAATCGGTTGGAACGTTCCGTAGTCGAGATAGCTCTTGAGCCGCGCCAGCGCACCGACCACTTCGGCGTTGCCGAGCATGAATCCCACCCGCCAGCCGGCCATCGAGAAGCTCTTCGTGAGGCTGTAGATCTCGACGGCAACGTCGGTCGCACCCGGCACTTGGAGCAGCGACGGCGGGTCGTAGCCGTCGAAGCCGAGATCGGCGTACGCGAAGTCGTGGACCAAGAGCACATCGTGGTCACGAGCGAAAGCCACCATGCGGGTCATGAACTCGAGGTCCACACACGTTCCCGTCGGGTTGTGCGGAAATGACATCACCACCACCCGCGGCCGCGGCCACGCCTGTTCCCATGCCGCGTGGAGGTTGGCGAAAAAATCCTGACCCGGACCCATGCGCACGTAGTGCACGCCGGCGCCGGCGAGGATCGGGCCCCAGATATGGATCGGGTACGACGGGCTCGGCACGAGTGCGGTGTCACCCGGACCAAGGAGTACCCACATGAGATGCGAGAATCCTTCTTTGGCGCCGATGGTCACGCACGCCTGTGTTTCGGGGTCGAGCGTGACATCGAACTTGCGCTGGTAAAGATCGGTAATCGCTTGTCGCAAACGCGGGACGCCCCGCGTCATGGAGTACCGGTGGTTGCGTGGGTTCTGTGCGGCCTCGGCGAGTTTCTCGACCGCGATCGCGGGCGACGGGATGTCCGGATTCCCGAAGCCGAGGTCGATCACATCCACGTCGGCTCGCCGGGCGGCCATCTTCAGCGCGTCGATCTCGGCGAACGCGTACGGCGGCAAGGCGTGAATCCGGCGAAATTCCATCTCGCCAAGGTAGTGCGGACCACGCTGGAAAACGGGCTCGTTACGATCCCTTCCCATGGAACTCCCCCAGCCTTTGGATGCCGTCCTGCTCGATGTGGGTGGCGTCTTCCATCTCCCCAACCACGACCGAATTGTCGCGGCTATGCCCGTGCCCTGGGCGCGCACGACCAAGTGGAAGCGGTCGCCGAGGCGTTGCTCAACGAGTTCACCACCGGTGGGGTGTGGACTCGCATCGTTCCCGGATCACCCGAAGCCCTCGTGGCCATCGCCGCCACCGGCGTGAAGCTGGCCATCGTCTCGAACGCCGACGGCTCCGTGGAGCCCCAACTCGCGGCCGACGGAATCTGCCAGATCGGCAGAGGGCGCGGCGTGGAAATGGACGCGATTCTGGACTCGTCCGCCGTCGGAGTCGCAAAGCCCGATCCGCGCATCTTCGAGATCGCGTTGGAACGTCTCGGCGTCACCGCTGATCGGGCGATCCACGTGGGCGACACCCCAGCGGCCGACGTGGAGGGTGCCCGCGCCGCAGGCATCACGCCGGTCCTCATCGACCCCTACGACGACCACCCGACCGCGACTGTCAGGCGGGTCCCCAGCCTTGCCGCACTCGCCGCGGTGATGGTCTGATCCCGACACCCCGGAGATCTGGGCCGGCCACCTCTCCAGGTTTTCTAAGCCGGCTTCTTGTTACCTACGACCCACATCGAGAAGAACTGCGAGCCACCGCCGTAGGCGTGACCAAGCGCGAGGCCGGTCTTCAACGGCACCTGGTAGTCCCCCGCCCGCTCCCGCACCTGCTGGGCCGCCTCGCCGAAACGAATCATGCCACTCGCGCCGATCGGGTTCGAGGACAGCACACCACCGGACGGATTCCAGGGAATGTCGCCATCAAACGCGGTGGCACCGGCCTCGGTGAGCTTCCAGCCATCGCCGTCGGGACAGAACCCGAGGTTCTCCAACCACATGGGTTCGTACCACGAGAACGGCACGTAGACCTCAGCACAGTCGAGGTCCTCGCGCGGGTTGGTGATGCCCGCTTGGGCATACACATCCGCCGCGCAATCGCGGCCGGCTTGCGGGTTGATCTGGTCCCGCCCTGCGAACATCGTGGGCTCGCTCCGCATCGCAGTGCCGTGAATCCACGCCGCGGGTCCGGGCGCAGCATCGGCCACGTCTTCCGCGCCGATCACGAGCGCCATGGCGCCGTCCGAACTAGGACACACATCGAGGTAGCGCAGCGGATCCCACAGCAGGAACGACTCCTCGACGGTCTTGAGATCGATGTCCGGCAGATGCAAGTGCGCCTTCGGGTTGCGCAGCGCCGACAGTCGATCCTTCACCGCCACGAGGTGCCCGATATGGCGCGGCGCGCCCGAGCGCGCGATATAGGCACGGATCAGTGGGGCGAAGTATCCGCCGGCTCCGGCCACTAGCGGAGCGGAGAACGGCATCGCCACCGAGAGCCCCCACATGGCGTTGCTCTCCGATTGTTTTTCGAACGAGACGGTGAGCACGCGCTTGTGCACGCCGGCCATCACGAGCTTCGCCGCGACGATCGCGGTCGACCCGCCGACCGAACCGGCGGTGTGCACGCGCAACAACGGCTTGCCCACCGCGCCCAAGGCGTCGGCAAGGTAGAGCTCGGGCATCACCACACCTTCGAAGGTGTCCGGCGCCTTGCCCACCACCACGGCGTCGATGTCGCCGAAGTCCATCCCCGCATCCGCGAGTGCTTCGAACGCGGCTTCGCGCACCAACCCCGCAATCGAGACGTCGTGACGAGCCGCGACATGGCGGGTCTGACCGACCCCGATGACAGCAGTACGCACAGCTCCCACGGTTATTCCCCCTCCAGAACGCATACGAGGTTCTGCTGCAAACATGGACCTTGGGTTGCATGCGCAAGACCGCGGCCAATCTCTCCGGAGATGATCCGGTTGGCCACTTCACCGATCCGGATGAGTCCTGCCGCCATCATCGGATTGGCGCCGAGCGCTCCGCCCGACGGATTGATGCGCACGTCGTCACCGAGCCCGAGCGCGCCCCGCAGCACGATCTCGTCGTGACTGAACTGGGCGTGCAACTCGGCCACCTCAAACCCGCCTTGGAGCGCACCTGCTTCCTCACCCGCAGTCCGAGTGGACGCGCTGGTCGTGAGGTCGCGCACGCCGATGTGGGGCGCGTCGATCCGGTGGTCGATGCCGCGAATCCACGCCGGCCGTGAACACACGTCGCGCGCCACTTCCGCGGCCGCGATCACGATCGCGGCTGATCCGTCGGTGATGGGGGCGATGTCGGCGTCACGCAGCGGCGCATGAGTGATGGGGCGGCGCAGCAGGGCATCCGCGTCCACGTCCTCCGAGGCGATCGCGTACGGGTTGCTCCGGGCGTCGCGCAGACTGCGCGCCGAGATCTCGGCAAGGTCACGTTCGGTGACATCACCCTCGGCAAACAACGCGCTCGCCTGCAGCGCCGCCAGGTCGACCATCGACGGCCAGAGCGGAGCCACGCTGTACGGATCGGTTTGCAGCGTGAAAATCGAGTGGGTGTCCCCGAGCGATGACTTGCCGAACCCATAGATCAATGCGCTGTCGACGTCGCCGGTCTGAATCGCGACCCAGGCTTCATACAGCGCCCACGCCGCGTCCATCTCTACATGGCTTTCCTTGATCGGTGGCCATGCACCGGCCGCGTCGAGTCCGGCGACGAACGTGAACGGTCCACCACTCAAGTAGTCACACGACCCCGAGATCGTGAACCCAATGTCGGCGCGTGCGAGTCCCGATGCCCGGACCGCACCTTGCACCGACGGAATGATGAACTCGACCTCGTTGCGCTCGCGATCGTTGCGAGCAGTTTCTTGGGCGAACGAAATAACGGCAACATCTCGCATGATTTCCACACTCCCTTCCCACTCTTGGCCCTAGCGGGCCGGGCCGTTCGGGCCACGTTCGGCCACTCAGACATCGGTTCTGTTGGTTCTGGGCCTCACTTTTCTACGCGTACGCGCGGTAGGAGTCGTAGCTGGCGTCGGGCTCACCGGTGGGCTCGAACCATTTGATGCTGCGGGCGTCGGGCCGCGGCACATCAATCCAGATGGCCTTCACCCGTAGGCCCATCCGCACCTCATCGGCAGCGATCCCCTGTACCAACCCGAACCACGGCGTATGCGAACCGTCGAGCAGGATCTGGGCACACACGAACGGAACCTCGGGCGCATCTTCGGCCAGGCCGGCAACGTTCACCACACAGAACGTGGTCACCGTTCCCACCTGCGCGACCTCCACCTCAATCTCGGTGGGCGCGCCGGTCTTGGGATCGGTGCCGCGTGCCGGCACATAAACATCATCAGAGTCAACGGCCCGCTGGCCGACGATCCTGCCCTCCGCCAAGCCCCGCAGGTACTTACTCGGCGCGATCCCCGCGTTGATGTCGTATTCGAGTCGGATCGGTACCACGATGCCGGTCACTGGTTCGGCACCCACGTCGCCGCCATCTTCTCCGCGCGCCGCGTTCGGGGGCGGGGCCGTGGGTGCCTCACCGTCGGCCATCGGCACCCATGCGTCGAGGTCGGTCACGTAGCCCACGCGCGTGGTGGCCCAGCGAGGCATCACCCGCATGCCGATCGCCATCTCATCCGCGCTCGCTACATCCACCACGTGGACCATCGGCACATCTGCACCGTCCGGGCGCACGAGCGCGAACGCGAACGGCTTCGTCAGGTGATGTTTGCCCGGACGCGGTTCGGCGACCCAGGTCCATGCCACCACCACGCCGGCCGGCCCGACCTCCACGTATTCATCGAGCGCGGCACCCGTCTCGGGGTCGTACTCCGCGGGCGGGACCATGACCCGACCATCGCCGATGCGAATCCCTACGATCACGCCGTCGCGCAACCCCGTGAGATAGCGCGAGATGGCCGGCCCGACCGAGCGCGTATACCCACCCGGGTACTCGAGCACGTGATGTTCGATGAGTGGTGCACTCACGACTCTCTCCTCATTCTCTCGGTCAGATCGCGGCGTTGCGGTCGGCCCAATAGGGGTCGCGCAGCGTCCGCTTCAAGAGTTTCCCGGTGGGCTCGCGTGGCAACTCGTCCATGAAGTCGATCGTGCGCGGCCATTTGAACTTGGCGAGGCGACCCGCCAAGTGTTCGGTGATCGAGGCACGCAACGCGTCGTCGGCAACCACGCCGGCTCGCACCTCGATGACGGCCTTGATCTGTTCGCCCATATCGTCGTCGGGGATTCCGAAGACCGCGGCGTCTGCGATATCAGGATGCGCGAGGAGTTCGCCTTCAATCTCCGCCGGGTAAATGTTCACGCCCCCGGCGATGATCATGTCCGACTTCCGGTCACACAGGAAGAGGTATCCCTCGGGGTTCAAGTACCCAACGTCGCCGACGGTGAAGAACCCGTCCGCGTCGTGCGAATCATCCGTCTTGGAGCGATCGCCCTTGTATTCGAAATCGGCCGAGGCCATCTTCATCCACACGATGCCGGGCGTCCCGGTGGGGCACTCCACGCCGTCGTCATCCACGATCTTGAGTGAAGAGTTCGGCCACACCGTGCCGACGGTTCCGGGATACTCCATCCACTGGGCCGCCGTCGCGAGTGTTCCGCCGCCTTCGGTCGCACCGTAGTACTCGATGATCGACTCACCCCACCACGCGATCATCTTGTGCTTCACGTCGATCGGACACGGCGCCGCGGCGTGTATCGCCCACTTCATCGACGAGACGTCGTACTTGGCGCGTACCTCATCGGGAAGTTGCAACATTCGATGGAACTGGGTGGGGACCATGTGGGTGTGTGTGCACCGGTACTTCTCGATCAGGGCCAAGGTGGTTTCGGGATCCCACTTGTCCATGTACACCACGGTGTGGCCGGCATGGAGTGCGTTGCCCGCGAACGTGGTGACCGCAGTGTGGTAGTTCGGCGAGGTCGAGAGATGCACGTTGCCATCTTGGGCAACGATGCCGAACAGCAACAGGAACATCGCGAACAACTCGGACGACAGGTCGGGGTCAAGCCCACTCAGCGGACGCTTCACGCCTTTGGGTCGACCAGTGGTGCCGCTCGTGTAGTGCATGGCGGCACCCGCGACCCGATCTTCGGGCATGGTGTCGGGCTGATCGGCGACGAACGCATCGAAGTCTCGGAAGCCCGGAACCCCGCCGATCGCGATCCGACCAGTGGTTGGGATACCGGCCGCGTCCGCCGCAGCCACGGCGAGATCGGCGAACCGTTCGTGGGACACAAACGCCTTCGCGTCGGAGTCGGAAAGGATGTACGCAATCTCCGGCGGCGACAGCCGATAATTGATCGGCACGTAGTAGAGCCCGATCTGCAATGCCGCGAGGTAGACCGTGGCTGGGCTCACTCCGTTGGGGAGCACCGCAGCCACGGAGTCGCCGGGCACCAGTCCGAGCGTGCGCAACGCGTGCGCCATCCGGTTGCATCGGGCCAACAGATCGCCGGCACTGATCTCGCTCCCATCCGTGTCCACCACCGCCAATGCCGCGGGATCCTGCTGCGCGTAGTACCAGAAACCACCAGGCATGTGCGTCGCTTCCCCTCGATCGGCGGTCTGAGCGGATCGCAGTAGAACACGTTCTCGCGCGGCCGGCAAAGTCGACGGTCACCGTGAAGCCACAAAAGGAATATCTCAGGACACCGACCCGAGGGATCCGCGAGTAACCCGAACTGGCCTGTGAGACTCATCAGCAACATGAGCCGCATCCGCAACCGCATCCGATTCCAGAGCCCCGAAGAGCGCCTTCTGAACGGGCTGCTCATTGTGGTCCTCATCACCCTCATGAGTGCGGGCGTATGGAAACTGCGAGACGATCGAACGGTGCCCGCCACCGAAGTCCGTGGCATGCAAGTCACGCGCCCAGATGGGGTGTCGAACTCGCGCACTCGCCGCACCACGACGACATCGATCAGCACCACGACCACCACCACCACCACGCCGTCGGTCATCTGGTTTGGCTACGTCCCTCCAGGCACCGCGCCCGCCACCCGGCCGACCACGAGCACCAGCGCACCACCGTTCTTCGGCTTCCCCCCGGCGCCGACCACGACCACGGGTCCGCCGACTACGACCACCACCACCACTCGGCCGCGGCCAACCACTACCACGACCCGGCCTCGACCGACGACCACTACCAGCAGCACCACGAGCACGACGACGACGATCCCGGCCGGCTGAGCGCCGATGTGGTGGCGATCGTTCTGCGCTCGATGCCCTCGGCACGCCGGCCCTATGCCGCCGAGAAGCGCCAGCGAACAAGACCGGGGAAAACGATCGCCAGGTCGACGAAGCTTGAACCTATTGGCGCGCGTTCTTAGCTGAGTCGTACCGGCAGGTGTTTGATTCCGTTAATCAGGTTCGATGCCAGATGCTCCGGCTCGCCGGCCAGCTGCATGTCCGGCACGCGCGTCAGCATTTCCTCGAACATCACCTTGATCTCCATTTTCGCGAGCGCCGTGCCGAGGCAGTAGTGCGGCCCGCGTCCACCGAACGCGATGTGCTCATTCGGTGATCGCTTCACATCAAACGCGTGCGCGTGGGAGAACACGTCTTCATCACGGTTGGCGGCGCCGTACCACACCGTGATCTTGTCGCCGTCGGCGAGCGGGACGCCTCGCAGCTCCGTGTCGTGCATCACTGTGCGCCGGAAGTACATGACGGGGCTCACGTACCGCAGCATCTCGTCCACCAGAGTGTCGAGCGTGCCCGGGACGTCGGCGAGAACGATCGCCCGCTGATCGGGGTTCTCCATGAGCGCCAGCATCCCGCCACTGATCAGGTTGCGGGTGGTCTCGTTGCCGGCCACTGCAAGCAAGAGCACGAACACGTTGAACTCGACGTCTGAAAGCCGTTCGCCGTCGAGTTCCGAGTTGATCAGAGTGGTGACGATGTCATCCATCGGCCGCTCCCGGCGCGCGTCGGCCAGCGACTGCGCGTACATGTAGAGCTCCATCGCGGCGTCCATCGCCTGCTCCGGCTCGCCGGCGTTGTACTCGGGGTCCGAGTTGCCGATCAGCCGATTGGACCACTCGAAGAGCTTGTGGCGATCCTCATAGGGAATACCAAGGAGTTCGGCGATGACAACGAGTGGAAGCTCAGCCGCGAAGCTCGGGACGAAATCGATGACTTCGTCGTTGCCGATCTGTCGATCGACGATGACTTTTGCCGCTTCCCGAATATGGGGTTCCATGGCCTTGATCACCTTGGGCGTGAAGCCGCGGGCCACAAGGTTGCGCAACCGGGTGTGTTGCGGCGGATCTTGATTGAGCATCATCAGATCGGTGCCATCGCCTTGGTCATCGAGCAGTGCACCACCGCGCGCCGAAGAGAACGTCTTCACGTCTCGTTCGATCGCGATGACGTCGGCGTACTTCGTACACACCCAGAACCCGGGCGCGTACTGCTCTGACGCGTGCCAGTAGACCGGCTCGTCGCGGCGGAGTTCATCGAAAAATGCGTGCGGCGGTCCGGACACGTATGTAGTGGGGTCGTCGAGTCGGACGGCGGTGTTCACCATTGATCTGGCCTCCGGTTGTTCACATCAGCGGGGTTCGGCGAGAACTTGCATTGCTCGCGCAGACGCCGCGAACTAGAACACGTTCTACAAAGCAGACTAGCCGACAACCCAGCGAAAGAGACCCCATGTCCGAGACGCTCCCGATGAGCACGCAGCACTGCACCGTCGAGCGCGACGGGCCCGTGGTCATCCTGACGATGAACCGACCCGAGGCACGGAACGCGCTGAGTCCCGACATGCTCGTCGGACTCGCCGACGGATTCACCTACGTGGACGAAACGCCGGAGATCCGCGTCGCGATTCTCACGGGCGCCGGCGGCCATTTCTCGTCCGGTGCAGATCTCAAGGCGATGAGCAAGCCATCGGAGAGCGAGCACGTTCGGAACCGCATGGCCGAGGAGCCCAACCTCCATTGGAAAGCCCTCCTGCGCGACTACCGCCTTTCGAAACCCTTGATCGCCGCGGTCGAGGGCTACGCGGTGGCTGGTGGAACCGAGATGTTGCAAGGGACCGACATTCGGGTGGCGGCGGAAGGTGCCATCTTCGGCGTCTGGGAAGGCAAGCGCGGGCTCTTCCCCTTGGGCGGGTCCGCCGTCAGACTCCCACGCCAGATCCCGTACACCATCGCGATGGACATCCTGTTGTCGTCGAAGCCGGTGTCCGCCCACGAAGCACTCCGCATCGGTCTGATCGGACGCGTTGTTCCCGATGGCACCGCGCTCGACGCGGCCCGCGCCGTCGCGCACCAGGTGGCCGCCTGCGGCCCGCTGTCGACCCAAGCCATCCTGCGCGCCTGGCGTGAAACGGAATACCTCACCGAAGCGGAGGCGATGCCGATTCAAGATCGCATCGGTTGGGAGGTCTTCGCGTCCGAAGACGCGCAAGAGGGGCCGCGCGCGTTCGCGGAGAAACGCCCGCCGAACTTCTCGGGCCGGTAGGGAGTGAGCGATCAGACCGTCGACCAGTTCGCTACCCCACAACGACAACGCCTCGCCGAGACGATCCGCCACCTCATCGACGCGGCACTGACCATGGAAGACGCTACGGAGGAACAACTCGGGACCGCGGCGGACATGACCGAAGCCGTGGCCCGCCATCTGGGTCGTGAGCCACGTGACGACGATCGGGGAACCCGCACCCGGGTGGAATCTGGCGGCACCGACTATCTGCCCCGCTCCCCGCTCGTCGGCGAGGTCAGCCCCCTCGCGCCGCCGATGCAATGGTCAGTGGCCGATGGCGAGGTGCGCATGCACGGCCAATACCACGCGGCCTACGAGGGGCCTCCCGGTTATGTCCACGGTGGGTGGGTTGCGCTGACGTTCGACGAATTGCTCGGAATGGCGAACATCGCGAGTGGCCATCCCGGAATGACCGGTCGGCTGACCGTGCGGTATCTGAAACCAACCCCGCTTCATCGCCCGGTGACGCTGCGAGGTTGGACCGAACGCGTCGAGGGGCGCCGCATCGTGGCGCGGGGCGAACTCCACGTCGACGGCGTCCGGACCGCCGAGGCCGACGGCCTGTTCATCACGATCGATTCTCGCCTTGCCGCCGAGTACTTCGGTCGCGACGCGTCAGACTGACGGGATGGCTGGCATTGGACTGGTACTCGGCGCCGGCGGACTCACCGGTCAGGCGTTCCACGCGGGCGTGTTGGCAGGGATCACCGATGCCGGCGGTTGGGACGCCCGCGACGCGTCGCTGATCGTCGGAACCTCCGCCGGTTCCGCCGTCGGCGCATACCTTCGGCTCGGTCTCGCCGCCACCGACTTCGCCGCCTTTCTCAGCTCTCAACCGATTTCAACCGCAGCATCCGAACTGTTGGCCGGCCTCGGTCCCACCGGCGATTGGACCACGCCCACCGTGGCACGCGAGTGGACGGGTCCCCATCGTGATCTTGTCGGTCGCCTCGTGCGCACGCCGTGGAAGATCCGACCCGAGGCATTGCTCGGTGTGGCCATCCCCACCGGTCGCATCGACACCGAGACCTGGACCGCGGCACTGCGACCGCTCGCCGGATCCGCGTGGCCTCGCGATCCACTGTGGATGTGCTCGGTACGAATGGACGACACTCGTCGGGTGGTCTTTGGACGCCCCGACGCACCCGAGGTGGATCTCGCCACCGCGATCGGCGCGAGCTCCGCGATCCCCGGTTACTTCGCTCCAGTCACGATTCACGGTCGCCGGTACGTGGATGGCGCCGTGCACTCACCAACGAATGCCGACGTGCTGCGGCGTGAAGGGCTCGACGTTGTGATCATTTCCTCGCCGATGTCGACATCGCGCAAGGCCCCATTCCGCAGCCCGGCCAGCGCGGCACGTCGGCACTTCCGCGGCCGCCTCGGTCAAGAAGTCCGCCGCTTGCAGCGCGCCGGGATGAATGTTGTGGTGTTCCAACCGAGCGTCGCCGATCTCGAGGTCATGGGCGGACGCGCCATGGATACCTCTCGGACCGCCGATGTGGTCGCGCAGGTACGCGCCACCACCATGCGACGAATCGCAGAACGAGCCCTCCCCACCCCCGTCTCCACCTGATATCCCCAAAACCGGTGCCTTCCGCCCCTCAAGGCGGGCCACGAACCGGCCGAGATCTTGGCCGCACGAGGCATGTGACGATTGAGGCGATCGATGAGGCGAACCATCAAACCGCGGCGCGATTCGCTCGACGCGCGCGCCCAGGGTGGTTTCAGTCTGATCGAACTCATTGTCTCCCTCACCATCTTTAGCCTGCTCGTGGGATCGCTGGTCACCCTGATTGCCACCGGACTCAACGTGGCCCGCAACAACAAGGACCGCTCGGTGGGTGCGCACCTCGCGAGCCAGGAAATGGACGCGATCCGCCAGAAGCGGTTCGTGAATATCGCGATCGGCGTGAGCAGCCACAACACCACCGTCAACTCGGTGCCGTACAAGATCAAGACCACCACCGGCTGGGTCGCCAACAGCTCCACGAGCGGATCGTGTGATTCATCGGGCGGGTCTCCGCAGGTCCTCCGGGTGAGTGTCGCTGTCACCTGGCCGAACATGCGCAACATCGAACCGGTCCACACCGCGACGGAGATCACGCCCCCCGTCGGCTCGTACGACCCCGACAACGGACACATCGCGGTACGGATCCGCGACCGTAATGCCACTCCGCTGAGCGGCGTGCCGGTGCGCGTCACCGGACCGGGCGTGGACCAGACCCAGACCACGACCGACCCCTTGGGATGCGCGTTCTTCGGCTTCCTGCCTCCCGGTTCGTATGCCGTCACGCTGGGAACCCCGGGCTGGGTCGACCGTCAGAGCACCTCGGTACCGAGCCAAACCGTGGGCGTGCTCGCGGCCACGATCACTTCCGTCGCGTTCGACTACGACGAAGCCGCGACGATCACGGCCACCCTCTCTGGTCAGAATGGCGGAGTTCCGGCCGGCGCGGTTCCGGTCACGATCTCGAATACGGGACTGGTGCCGGCAGGGACGAAGACGATTCCCGCCACCGGTGTCGCCCGGACGCTCGGAGATTTGTTCCCGTTCTCGGATGGCTATGCCGCGTGGACCGGCAGCTGTGCCGACGCAGATCCCGAGGGCCGCGATGCATCGAGCAACCCCTATTGGCCCGGCGCCGCTCGCGACAACGTGACCTCGGTCAATCCGGCCACGACCACCGCCGCCACCATCGGCATGCCAACACTTCAAATCGCGTTCGAACGCGACACCCCGGGAGCCCCGGCCACCGTGATCGCAGTCCACGCACCCGACAACGGCTGTGGATCGGGCGAGACCCTGACGCTCACTTCGTTCAGCGGGAACAACGGCGACCAACTGGTGGCGCTGCCCTATGGCACCTGGTCGATCCAGGTTCCCGGCGAGACCGCGCCCGGCAGCTGGGAGACGGCCGTCATGGACCCGACGAGGAACGGCATCGTCGACGTCGATGTGAGGATCCGATGATCCGCCGGCCTGACGGGGCACGACGGAACGAATCCGGACAGAGCACGCTCATCGAACTCAGCGCCACCCTGCTCATGCTCGCGGTGGTGCTCGCCCTGCTGTTCTCGAGCATCGAGACCGCGGAACGCACCGTGACCGGGACCAAGCTGCGCATCACCAACCTGGACGAAGCGCGAACGCTGATGGCCGTGGTCAGCAAGGACATTCGCACCGCGACCCGACTCCAGGCCGGCTCCGCACCGTTCACGCTCGCTGAAGATCGCGAGGTGATCTTTTACGCCAATCTCGACAACCCCACCGGCGGGCCCCGCAAGGTCCGTATCTACGTCGATCCGACCAACCAGATCATCTCCGCGGTGCAGACGCCGGACGCGAGTTCGGTCGCGCCGAACTACACCTACACCGGAACGCCGGCATTTCGTTACGTGGGGCGCTACCTCGCCAACACCGCGGCGCAGCCGCTCTTCGAGTACTTCGACGATGCCGGCACGTTGCTGACCGCACCATTGGCGGCGGCCGACCGGCTCGCAGTCACCGCGGTGAAGATCACCTTGGTGGTGCGCAGCACCACGAGCCTCCCTGTGGGCAACGTCACGCTCGTCGACCAAGTCCGGCTCCCGAACGTCGACTACCAGAGCACGTCATGAGGTGCCCACGATGACCACCATGACGAGCACCATCTCGACAGGAACCACCACGAGAACCATGACGACGCGCCGCCAAAGCGACCAGCGCGGCGTCGCCCTCATCACGGTGCTGATCGCGCTCATCGTCCTCACGGTGCTCGCCGTCACCATTCTCGACTATGCGATGACCTCGCGCACGGTGTCCAAGCACGACCAGAACTGGAACGCCGCACTCAACGCGGCAGAAGCCGGGATCGATGACTACCTGTTCCACCTCAACGAGAACTCGAACTACTCGGAGTACAGCGCTACCAACCTGCCACCGGATGGGAACGGCGCGTTCACCGGATTCGTCGATGTCCCAGGGGGCAGCACCACCAGCCAGTACACGTACGAGGCCGACATCACCAACCTTCCCCTCGACGGCACCATTGCCCTGACGTCAACCGGCAAGGTCGGCAGCTCGGACCGCACCCTGCAGGCGATCCTGCGTCGGCGAAACTTCCTGGACTACCTGTACTTCACGGACTATGAGACCAAAGACCCGGCGGCCTACACCGGCAGTCCCTATACCCCCACCGAAGCCCAGACCAACTGCGCGTTCCACTACTACGACGGACGGAACCCCGCCTGCACCGAGATCACGTTCATCACGGGCGACGCGATCAAAGGACCGTTCCACTCGAATGACGCATTCCGAGTCTGTGGAACTCCGGATTTTCGCGGCGAGGCGTCCACCAGTTGGGAACCAACTTCGGGGAACCGGTGGCGTGACACGTGTCCGACGAGCGCGCCGACGTTCGCCAGCGCCGGCGACCCGAAATATCAGCCGCCACTTGCGCTCCCCCCAAGCAACTCCGCGATCAAGGGGCAGACCTCGGCCACCGCTGGCGGCTGCCTCTACACCGGACCCACCCGCATCAAGCTGTTGGCGAGCGGGCAGATGACCGTGAGAAGTCCGTTCTCCAACGACACTCGCAACGGTTGTCCCACCAACGGCACCGGGCCCCTCCCCCGCAACGGCGTGATCTATGTCCAGAACGTTCCCAGCTCGTCGGGTGACGCGAACTACACGGCCAGGTGTCCATATAGCGTCAGTGGGCAGGCGCACCCGCTCGGGCTTCCAATCAACAACGACATCACGCCGTATGGGTGTCGCAATGGCGATGCGTTCGTAGAAGGCACCCTCAAGGGCCAGCTCACGATCGCCGCGGACAACAACGTCGACGTCACGTGGTCGATCGACTACCAGGACGGCACCGCCGGCCGAGATCTGCTCGGCCTGATTGCCAATAACTACGTGGAGGTATGGCACCCCGTACGGTGCACCTCGGGCACCGGCGGCGGGTGCAATCTCAACGCGAACTTCCCCGGCGAAACCGCTCGCGGCGCGACGTTCACGAACCCGGTGATCAACGCCGCGATCCTGTCGGTGAACCACAGCTTCCGGGTCCAGAACCACCAAATCGGGGCGACACTCGGCACGCTGAACGTCACCGGCACGATCGGCCAGCGCTATCGGGGCGCGGTGGGCACGTTCTCCGGTGGCACCCCGGTATCTGGCTATTCCAAGAACTACGTCTACGACCGACGGTTGAAGTACCTCGCCCCGCCGAAGTTCCTCGACCCGGTCGCCTCAGCCTGGCAGATCGCAGTGTGGAAAGAGATCCAGCACCCGTAGCCGTCCTGGTTCTCCCGCCCTCGCCGCACGCAAATGGGCCGTTCGGCCCCTCAGGCCGTCCGTTCGAACAACCGATACCACTTCGACACCTCTGCAATATTCGACGCCCCGACCGAGACCACGAGAGGTCATGACCCCGTGCTGATGGCCAGCGAACGCCAAGACCAGGTGAGCAGGCGGTTTCGACGCTTCCGCGCGCGGATCGACTCCGACCAGCTCGGCATGGGTCTCGTCGATCTCATGGTCGCGATCTCGATCCTCTCGCTCGTCATGACTGGTCTGGCCTTGTCGATCGGCGTCAACTTCAAGTCGGTCGCGCTCAGCCGCGGGCGTCAGGTGGCCGAATCCGTGGCCAACAAGCGCCTGGAAGAACTCCGCGACGTCGACTACGCCTCGATGGCGCTGGCCAGCCAGCCCGTCCGCAGTACCGATCCGGAGAATCCCGACTACTACGTCTCCGCAGACGGCGTGAACTACGACGTCACTGGGACCGGCCAGAACGAGGTGCTCATCGTCGCGCCCGGGACCGGGCCCGTCGTCCACGTCGAGTCGCCGGTCACCGTGGGCACGACGGTCGTCGACGTCTACCAGTACGTCACGTGGGTCGACGATCCCGCGATCGCGGGGACTCAGAACCTCAAGCGTCTCAGCGTGGTCGTTCAGTACCACACGACCCCCACCCTCGGCGGCTCGAAGTTCTTGCGCGAATCGGTGGTCTTGACCAACGGCACCGTCAACGTCGGCGCATCCGCCACCACCACAAGCACCACCACGACCACCACGACCGCGCCACCCACCACAACAACAACAGCTCCGTCTTCCACGTGCGGCAGTTTCGGAGTGGCCGGGAGTAGTGGCGCAACCACGGGTTTCACGGCGAGCACAACGGTGACGATCACCATGGCCCTCGGCGCATGCGGAAGCCCGATCGCCAACTTCTCCAACGACGGCGGCGTCACGTGGGGCGCTGACGTCAGCTACAGCTTGTCGGCCACCACCGTGGCTTGGACCCTGCCATCCGGAAACGGGTTGAAGACCATCTCGGGTCGGGCCCGCATCGGCGCGGGCGCACCCTGGAACCTGGCGTCGACCGCGATCATTCTCGACACCACCGCACCCACCACGCCTTCCACCCTCACGCGAACGGCGTCGTGTTCGGGCTCCACCCGCACCGTCGTGTTGACCTGGGGCGCGTCCACCGACACCTACCTCGTCGGGTACCACGTGTACCGCAGCACCGACGGTGTCAGCTGGGTCCTGATCTCTAGCACTAGCGGACTCACGACGTCCGACGCTCACAGCAAGACGCTCACCTCCGTCCGCTTTTACGTGAAGGCCTATGACTCAGCAGGGAACGAATCCGGTGCATCTCCGACGATCTCACTCGCAAAAAATCAGTGCTCCTGATCGTCGCGCCGGAGAATCCGGCGTGACGATCATCGAGCTCATGATCAGCTCGTCGATCCTGCTCGTGGTGCTACTCGCCACGCTCGGTTCCTTCGAGTCGGTCTCCAACGCCCAGGCATTTCAGGCCGACCGGACCAAGACCATCGATGAGATGCGGGGAGTGCTGAACCGCATGACGAAGGATCTCCGGCAGGCCACCTCCGTCGACGAAACCACCTCAACCGCCAGCACCATCAGCTATTCGACCGCCATCAACGGTGTCAGCACCCAAATCGTTTATGCCGCGACCGGTTCGACGTTGACCCGCCAAGTTGGTACCGCTGCCGCATTTCCCGTCCTGACCGGCCTCGCGACCACGAGCATCTTCACGTACGTCAGCGCGGGCTCGGTGACCGGAGTCCAGTGGGTCGCAATGAACATTCAGGTCAACCCGGCCCGCTTACCCAGCACGACACTCGTGCTGGACTCCGAGGTCAACCTGCGCAACCGAACCTCCAACCTCACCGCAAGCTCATGACGGGAACCACATGAAACGACTCTTCCGGGCGATCGTCTCTCGCCGCGATGAGCGCGGCATCGCGCTCATCACCGTCATCATGGTCAGCTTCATCGGCGCGATGTTCACCGCGTCGATGATGTTCGTCGCCTTCCATAATCAGACATCCTCCGCACGCAACCGATCATGGGGCCAAGCGCTCCACGTGGCCGAGTCCGGCCTCCACCAGGCCATCGCAAGTCTCCAGAACACGAGCGGCGTCGTCCCGAGCGGAACCGTCAGCGCGACCACCGCAGAAGGAACGTACCAATACCGTGTCACCGCGTTACCGCGGAACCGCTATCAGATCGACGCAGTCGGGAGCGTCGGTGCGGCAGGCGCCCTTCAGGGAACCCGCCGACTCCGGGTCACGATGGCACCACCTGTCTCGTTCCGGTACGCCCTGTTCTCACTCTCCGACGTCACCACGAAGAACAACAACCAAGTGTGCGGTGACATCTACGCGAATACCTACGTGGAGGTGTACAACGGCGACTCGGTGCTGGCGTCGACCAACGCGAGTTGCCCGAGCGGAGGCATCGGGGGAAGCGGAAGCGTCACCGCCGCCACCGGGTACATCTCCATGAGCAACAACTCCACGATCGAGGGCGACGCGTGGTCGGGGGGGTACGACTCGAGCAACTACGGGATCGGCATGAGCAACGGGGCGAGCGTTGGCGGAAACGCGAAGTCGTCATCCTCCACGCCCGGCTGTGCCGACGACGCCGGTCACGCCCGATACAAGATCGGGGGAAGCGGGACCGTTGTGGGGTCCGCCACCGCGTGGGGAACGATCACGTCAGCGGTCAGCGGCACCAGTTCCCCAAACACCTGCACCGCCGCCGCTGCGACCAAGACGATTCCGGCGTTTACGTTCAACGCCGCGAACTATCCCGCCGGCACGGTGCACACGTATGCATTCCCGGCGGACTACGCGGCGTTCAACACCTACATGGCGGCGAACAAGACAAACCTCTCCGGGACCTTCTACATCACGGGAGGCGGGTCGGCGTACCCCGTGAACCTCGATGGCAGCACGGTGACCGGCGACCTCACGGTCATCGCCACCGACTCGCCGATTGATGCAACCGCGAGCGGAATGGGAGCAAGTGGCGCGACCGACAAGATCGTGGTGCTCGCCTCGTGGTACGCCGCGCCGGCCTCCGGCTGCACGACCACCGGCGGCAACCCCGAAGATTGCGCAATCGGGTTCAAGAACAACTTCAGCATGCCCTCCTCCGGCCTCTCCGACGGCAACAACACCGCCGTCTTGATGTACGCGCCGAACGGCCCGGTCGCCTTCAAGAACAACGCTGATTTCCACGGGGCGGTCTTTGCCAACAACATCCAAGTCAAGAACAACATGAACGTGACCTACGACGCACGCCTCGACCAGATCGTGGGCTTCGGCGACGCGACACTCGATATCGAAGACTGGCAAGAATGCGATCCCGGCCCGGTGACGACCACGAGTTGTGCCTGAGCCAGACACCGACCGCGGCACCGAAGGTGGATTCCGACCGCGCGGGCGGTTGAGCAAGTTCTGAATCACCCCTACATCGAGTGTGCCGCGGTGCCGAGAACGTACCTACGAGGGTCGCCCCCTCCCTCCGCGAGTCGTCATCGCGGCCCGTCGCAACTCCGAAGGAGACAGCTATGCCAGACCCCATCACGTCCCCGGCACCGACAACACTGCGGAAGGTCCATCGACACCGCCGCAGGAAGATCGCGATCGTCGCGCTGGGCGCCACCGCCGTCCTCGGCGCGGGCGTCGCGTTTGCGGCCTGGACCGTCGGAGGCGGCGGCACCGGCACCGCGACTGCGACCTCGTCGCTGAATCTGACGACCAGCGTCGCCACCACCACCGCGGCGGTGTACCCCGGCATCACCGGTTCGGACCTCTACCTCACCGTCAACAATCCGAACCCATTCGCGGTTGCGATCACGTCGGTCAACGCCAACGGCGCGGCGACTGCCGACGCCGGACACCCCGGATGTGTGACGACCGGCGTGAGCTACACCACCACGGCGGTCGCCCAGACGATTGCGGCCAGCGGCTCGGCCTCGTTCACCGTCCCGAGCGTCTCGATGTCGAACGCCTCGGACACCGGTTGCCAGGGTGCGACCTTCACGATCCCGGTGACGTTCACCGCGGCATCGGCCTAGTCCAGGCCTCGCCACCCGGCACTCAGGAGCATCATGGAGCAGCAGCGGCATGGAGGCGCGGTACCACCGCGCCTCCATGCCGTCCGCTCCGCGATGCGCCTCGTCGCGGCCACGTGCTGTCTCACGGCAGCGCTGGTGGCCGGCACCATGCTGTCGGCCGGAGCTCTCAACACCACGGCGCCCGACAACACGTTTACCCTCTCCGCCGACGCCGAGGGTCTCTTCCCCGGGGCCAACCTCACGGTCGCGCTCACCGCGCACAACCCACAGGCGTACGCGCTGGTCGTCAAGGCGGCCGCCGTCACCGTCGGCGACGCGACACCGCAATGTTCTGCCGCCAACGTGAGCGCCCAGTCGTTCGCCGGTGATGTCACCGTTGCGGCCCACAGTTCGGCAATCATCCCGATTCAGATGCAGATGTCCATGGCGGCACCGGACGCTTGTCAAGGCGCCACCTTTCCCCTCGTCCTCGAAGCGACGGCGGAGCCGCTCGGAGCCCAACCATCCGCCGGCGGCTTCGCGTTCACCGGCGCAAACAGCGCAGTCCTCACCGGGGTCGGCGCGCTCGCCCTGATCAGCGGACTCATCCTCGTGTGCGTCCGTCGGGGGTCCGTGAGCGCCGTACCGTGACGAAGAGAACCGCAAGTTTCGTCGTCATCGTCACGGTGCTCCTGCTGAGTGCAAACGGTGCACTCGCGTCGTGGGCGCCTGGTTCGGCGGGGTCCGGCAACGCGTCGAGCCGCTCGATCGGCCTCCCAACGTCGGCCGCGGCCACCGCGACCGGCGCGAGTTCCATCCAAGTCTCGTGGAGCGCACCAACGGGCACCAGCATCACCCCGACCCAGTACATCGTTCGCCGCACCGCGCCCACGACGGCCACGGTCTGTACCGTCAGCGGCGCGACCTTCGCCTGTGATGACACCGGCTTGAGCGGCGGGACGACCTACACCTACACCGTCGAGGCTCGTGCCGGCACCAACTGGACCTCCGGTCAGACCCCCGGAACCTCGGCGACCACAACATCCGCGGGCACGTTCCTCGTCTCTGTCTCCGGCACCAAGATCGCGGGGACCGCGTTCACGGCGACGCTGACGGCCACCACCAACGGCGTCACGACCGACACCTCCTATGCGGGGGTCAAGACCATCACCTTCTCCGGTCCCGGCCCGAGCCCATCGGGCACCAGCCCCCTCTATCCCGCCACGGTGACGTTCGTCGCCGGGGTCGGCACGCCATCGATCACCGCGTTCAACGCGGCAACCGCCACACTGGCGGCGACTGACGGAACCATCAGCGGTTCTACGTCCGTGACCGTCGTCGCCGGGGCGGCCAGCCAGCTGCGGTACACCACCTCAACTCCCACGTGCTCCACCGGTTCGGTGATTGTGGGCAATGGTGGCTCCTTCACCTCGCGGGTCACCGTCTACGACGCCTCCCTGAACCCCGTGACCCAGGCCTCGAACCGCACCGTGACCCTGAGCCGCAGTCCGGTCATCGGGACGCTCAGTCCGACGACCCTGACCATCCCGACGGGGGCGTCGCAGACGTCGGCCACGTCCACCTTCACTCTTCCCAACGGGAACCCCCCGAACACAACCGTGACCGCGGCTTCCGCCGGCGTGACGAGCGCGGCGTGCATCGTCAGTAAGAACTGACCGGCTCGGCGCAGGTCATCTCCGATGCGTCCACCGAAGGGAAATGCGTGGGGTGAACCCCACGACAACGGGTGACGTCATACGTGGGTTGGCATCCGCGGCCTCGGCGAGAACGCGTTCTATCCCACTAGGGTGCGCCGCCATGGCGGACGAGACGGGACCCAGCATTTCGCCCGGTCCACTCCGGATATCCCGCCCGGCGCGGGATCTCGAGACGGTGGCCCGCCGGAAACGGATGATCGATTCGGCCGTGGAGTTGGCTGCGGTTGGGGGCTACGACGCAGTGCAGATGCGCGATGTGGCGGCGCGCGCGGAGGTCGCGATCGGCACCCTCTACCGCCACTATCCATCGAAGGACCATCTCCTCCTGGCGGCGCTGGCCGAGCAAGCCACTGCGCTGCGGGAACGGCTCGCCCAACGCCCCCCCGAGGGCGCCGATGCCGCGGCTCGAACCACCGATGTCCTGCGTCGCGCCAGCCGAGCATTGACCCGCCGCCCGGAACTCACCGCCGCGCTCGTGACCGCGCTCTCATCGCCCGAGTCCGACACCGCTGGGTTCAAACAGGATGTGGAGGAAGTGCTGCGAGCGATCATCACGACCGCGATCGACGGTGCGGAAATCTCCGACCCGGACGGCGTGGTGCGCACCTTGGGCTACGTCTGGCTGGCCGTGCTCTCGGCGTGGGTCAGCGGGACTCTCGATGCCCCGCAGATGAACGCCGACCTGGAAACGGCCGCAGGTCTGTTGCTCGATGACCCGCGGGTTGACGCGACTTCAATGAAGCTGCGCGCGTAACTCCTCGCCGAGAAACTCGGCGTTCGCGGGGTCCGTGGAATCGACCGGACCGAAGATCGCCCAATCCGCGCCGGCATCGCGCAGTCGAGATAGCTCCGCCGCGATGGTGCGCGGACCGCCAACCAGTGTGCCTGCTCCGGCGCCGAGCCGCGCCGCCTTCTCCCGGGCCGCGTCATCGTCTGCCCCGAGCACCACAAGCCCACCCCAACTCAACGTGAACTCATCGGGTTTCGGATTGAGCCGTCGAACGAGCACCTTCACTTCCGCGGCTTCAACTGCGAACCGCTCGGCATCAACGCCCCACCGATTCCAACCCTTCGCGTATTCCGCGGCCACCAGCCCAACATGGCGGGCCCGACCACCAACCCACGTAGGGTACGGCCGCCCGTCCAGCTCGCGGAGTGCCGCGCGCAGCCGCTGAACTCGATCCGCCTCGCTTCCCATAGGCAACCCGAAGGTCTCCATCTCCCGGCGGCTCTGTTCATCGCCCGCGCCGATCCCCACCACCAGGCGCGGCCCTGCGATCCGCACCACGGTGTCGAGCGCGGCCGCGAGCGTGGCCGGCGGCCGCAAGGTGGCGCGCACCACCAACGTGGCGAGGGTGATGCGATCGGTCTCCACTGCCAGCGCGCCGAGGAGACCAAGACATTCAAGTGCGGGCCGCATCTCACCATCGCGGCCGGTCCGAAACAAGTGGTCGTAGACGAAGACGCCGTCAACTCCCGCCGCTTCCGCGACCGCTGCTACCCGGATCGGAACCTCGGGGTCCTCGACGAACGACGGCAGCGTGAGCCCGATCTTCATGCGCCGCGTTTCACGGAGCGTCAGTACTTTGCCGGCGGGTTGAGCGGTTGTTTGAGAGTGTCGAGCGCCAAGATGGCGGCGCCGATGACCCCGGCCCGCTCACCGAGTGTGGCCGGGACAATCTCCGGCAACGGGCGATACGTGGAGCCCTCGATGTGGCCGAGGAAGTGACGACGGATCGGCGCGAGGAACAGGTCACCGTCGTTCACCAGTCCACCCGCGATCGCGATCACTCCTGGGTCAAAGATATTGGCGAGTCCCACCAGTCCGACTGCCACATTCACAGCGTAGGCGTCGACCAATGCCAGCGCGTCCGCCGCGCCGGCTCGCGCCGCGGCCGAGACGTGGGGACCACGGATATCGGAGATCACGCCGCCGACTTCGGCGAGCACACTGGGAAGCGAGCCGTTCGTCGCCGCTTCTCGCGCCATCTCTCCCAGCGCGGTTCCCGATGCAATCGGTTCCCAATGGCCGCGTTCGCCGCACGCACACATCGGCCCGTTGGGGTCCACCTGGAAGTGTCCGACCTCGGCCGCAAATCCATGGGCGCCGCGCAACACCTTTCCGTTCACAACCACCCCACCACCGACGCCGGTCCCGAGCGTAATAACCATCGCGTCAGTCATGCCGCGAGCCGCACCGAACCGCACTTCCGCGTACGCCGCGACGTTGGCGTCGTTGTCGACGGTGGTGGGCAGACCGATCGCCGCTTCCACATCAGCGCGCACCGGGGTGGACCGGAACGCGGGAACGTTCGGTGAGTAGAGAATCTCACCATCGAGACTCACCATGCCCGCCGCACCGATCCCGATCACCTCGACCCCACTATGGCGGGCCCGCAACTCCCGGACCGTGACGAGGATGGAATCGAGCAGACCCTGCCACGAACCAGTGGATGATGGCGCGCGGTGCTCGTGGAGAATCGTTCCGGTCTCATCGACGACGGCGCCCAACACTTTGGTGCCGCCGATGTCGAGGCCGATACCGGTTCGGACTGTCATTCGTTCTCCGCCATTCGGCTCGCAGCTGTTCGGTTCGCGGCCATCGTTTCGCGTTGGTGCGCGAGCACAGCCTCGGTCGCGTCCACCAGGACCTTCACGGTCAGGACTACCTCATGGGCCGCGGCGACCAGGTGCTCTGCGGCCTCCGGTTGGGCGTCACTGAGTGCTTCCACCAGCGCGATCAACGTTGCCAGTCCACCGATTGCTTCGTCGGCCCCGTGCGGCGCATCGGCCGCATCCGGTTCTGCATCGCGCCAGCCCATACCAAGGTCGGAGGCGTCGGCCTCGGAACCGTGTTCGAAAAACGGATTGCGGCGGGGAGTCCCCGGGTCACGCATGTCGGGCCACTGCTCCCATCGCGATCGGGCGAAGCGGTGAGGCTACTGCCGCGCGGCCTCCACAGCCTTCTTCAACTCGCGCAATGCCGTACCCATGATCATCCCCGCAGCACGCCGCTTGATCAGCCCGGGAAGCGGTATCGACAGATCCACCACGAGGTCATAGTGCACCCGCGTCGCGTCGCCTTCGGATTCGAACCGATACGTGCCGTCGAGCTGTCGCAGCTTCTCACCTGAGTCCAGGACCCATGAAAACGAGTCAGGCAACGCCGAGTAGTCGTACTTCAGGATGTATTTGAAGCTCTGGCCCATCGCCGCGGCGCGAAACTCCACGAGCTCACCGCGCCCGTCGGCATCGGCCTGGACCACCGTCACCGCCTTTAGGTCACGAGCCCAGCTCGGGTAGCGCTCGAAATCGAGCACCACCGCGAGACACTCCTCCATCGACGCGTCGATACGAATCCGTTCATTGGCGTGCTCGGCCATCGGACCTCCCCTCGATTCCTCCACGTTCCCGCGTGGAGCGGACCGGCCGCAATGGCCGCTCTTCGATTTCCACATCTCGCCGCAGTGGGAACTCGGCATGGCGAGCCCCCCACAATCCGACGAAACCCAACGACAGCATCGGCACCAACACCGCGAACGGGTTCGAACCTGCCGCGACCGCAGTGATCACCAAACTTACGACGAACGACCAGTACAAGGACTTCTTCGCCGGACCGGAGACCGTGCCTTCAACCAGAAACAGACTGCCCACCGCGATTGCGTCGCCCTGGCTACTGCGCGCCGCCGCGACCGCAAACGCCCAAACCCACACCACGAGGGACCCGGCGAACAGCACGAGCGAGACCGCCGCGCCCACCTCGCTACCGCTGTCGAGCCCGACGACCGCCGGTATCGATGCCAGCGCGAATACGGCGTTCGAGATCCACGACGCATTCAGGATGCGCCCTCCATCGGCCTGGCTCACGCCACGAGGCTACCGCCCGGTCCGCGTCCCCCGAGCGCCCGAGGTCCCCGATGTTCCCAGCGGGCGCTCGAATCCCGCTCCGATCGCCGGCGGCGACTACTCGCTGGTGGGTGGTGTCAGTTGTTGGTTCCGGGGTGTTGGGTGTGGTCGGGCCGATACGCGCGGAGGGTGGCTTGGTCGGGCTGGTCTGGGTCGGTGTGCCATTGGTCGGTCCAGTTTTCGGTCCAGGGGGCGAGTTCGGTGCCGTCGGGCCGGTAGACACGGAAGGTTGTTTGGTCCCATTCGATCTGCCAGTCGGGGTGTTGATGAACGAAGCGATGATGACGACTGCATAAGAGGACCCCGTTCGCGAGGTTGCTTTCGCCGCCGTGCTCCCAGTATTGGACGTGATGCGCTTCGCACCATCCGGGAGGTTTCTCACATCCGGGCCATTGGCAGTGCTGATCGCGGATGATGATCGCTCGTCGGGTGCCGGTGGAGAACGCTCGTTGGGATCGTCCGACGTTGATCGCTTCGGAGTTCGGTCCGGTGACCACTCGACTGATCGAACAGTCACACAGCAACGTTTCGATGTCGGTCGGGTCGATCGGTCCGATGAACCCACCATCCATCCGTCCCATCGGCCATTTCCTCGACGCGGCAGGTTCATCAGGGGCAGGTTCATCAGCCGCGGATTGAGCGGCAGCGGGTTCGCCGGTCTCGGTTGAGTGTTTGTTTGCGAGGTGGGCCATGAGCGTCGTCCAGTCGACGACGACCGCGGCGTTGAGTGATCCCATGTTCGCGTCGAGGCCAGCGTCGAGGGCGATCCGACAGATCCGATACAGGGCATCAGCTCGGCGTTGCCCCAAACTCCGGTCATCGTCAGCTGATGGGGGGTCGGTGAACGCGTTGAGGACTCGTTGGATTGTCTCACCCGCGAGGCCACCAATCTCACC
>JANPBJ010000088.1:0-27310 GCA_031430375.1 Acidimicrobiia bacterium | reverse complement strand
GAGCGTGACGATCCGGGTTCGGTTTCGGGCGCCGTCGATGTTCAACGGATCACGGATCGACGTCCTGGGCGATGAGCACGGTGAACGCAGCGGCGAGTCGAGTGGTGATCGGGCCGGGCGCGCTGCGCAGTGCGATGCCGTCCACGTGCGCGATGCCTTGAACTTCGCGGGTCGTGGACGAGAGGAAGGCTTCGTCTGCGGTCGCGAGTGCCCCGAGCGACAGTGCGACCTCGGTGATCGCGATTTCGTGTGAGGCCGCGAGTTCCAACACCAGTGCGCGCGTGACGCCAAGGAGACAACCGCTATCCGCCGGCGGTGTGAACACCTCGCCATCGCGAACGAGAAACACATTGGACCCAGTGGCCTCGCACAGCTCGTCGCGCGTGTTCGAGAAGATGGCTTCACCCGCGCCGTGTTCATGGGCGTAGGCGAGGGCCCGAACGTTCTCGGCATATGAGATGGTCTTGAGACCCGCGGTTGCCCCTCGTTCGTTGCGTGGCCATGGAACGGTGACCACATCGGCGGTGGAGGGCCATCGAGTGAGCGCGCTCGCCGCGATCACGACCGTGGGGTCCACCGCGGCGCGTTCGGATCCGAGTGGGGCCGGACCACCGGTGATGGTGATGCGCAGCCGCGCCTCGGAGAGATCATTGGCGACGATGACCGCGTCGGCCTGTTCACGCAAGATGGCGATCGATGGCACCGACAGTCCGAGGCCACTGGCGGAACGCTCCAAGCGCGCGAAGTGGCGAGTCCATGCGAACGGCACGCCGTTGTAGACCCGGAGTGTTTCGAAGACGCCATCGCCCACGAGGAGTCCGTGGTCGAGGGGTGAAATGCGCAGGTCCGCGACGTCGCCGTGGACTCCGTTGACGCACACCTTCATGAGACAGCTCCCTGTACTCGAATCGGGGTCGACGCGCTCGCGGGTGCCGGGGATTCAACGCCCGCGAGTCTGAGGAGACGGTCGGCTTTGAGTTCAGTCTCGGCCCATTCGGACGCGGGATCGGAATCGATGGTGATGCCGGCCCCAACGCCGAAGGTCGTGCCCGCCGGCGTGCAGGTGAAGGTCCGAATCGCTACCGCGAGATCGGCGCGGCCGCGATCGACGTCGATCCAACCAAGCGCGCCGCAGTAGACGCCGCGCCGAGCGGGTTCGAGGTCTTCGATCGCCTGCATGACCCGCGGCTTGGGCGCACCGGTAATGGATGCGGGGGGGAATGTGGCCTGGAGGAGCTCACCGAGGCCGACGCCGGCCCGGAGTTCGCCGCGTACGGTGCTCACCAGATGTACGAGGCCGGGATGCGCCTCGATGGTGCATAGCTCGGGGACCGAGATCGAACCCGGCATGCAGACGCGGCCGAGGTCGTTCCGAGCAAGGTCCACGATCATGACGTTCTCGGCGCGGTCCTTCTCGCTCGCCCGGAGGGGTGCGGCGCGCGCCGCGGTGCCCTTGATGGGGCGAGACTCAACGGCGCGCCCATCGACGCGCAGGAACCGTTCCGGAGAGGCCGACACGATGGCCAGACCGCGACCGTCGCGCCAGAACGCGCTGTGCGGCGCCGGGTTCCCCGACGCCACTGCGGCGTGCAACGAGACCGGGTCGACGATTGGACCAGTGAGCTGCCGGGCCAGGTTCACCTGGTAGCAGTGCCCGGCGCGGATCAACGCCTGAATGATGTACACCCCGCGCTCATACGCGAGCTGATCGAGACTGCTGGTCCACGCCGCGCTCGGAGTCGGCGCGTCGATCGCCGCGGGCGCGTCGAGAGCGGAGTCGAGCGCGGCCCGCGCCGGGCCACTCCCGAACCGAGTGAGCGTTCCGTCGGCCGCGAGCTCTGCTCGAGCGGCGAAGCGGATGAAGGAGAGGTCGGGAATGTCGGTGGGGGACACGCGGCGATTGGTTTCCACGCGTTCGACCCGGCGGCCGAGGTCGTAGCTGGCAAACCCGGCCCACCATCCGTGGCGGAGGGCATTGAGCGCCGATAACGGGTCGAAGTCATCGGAGAGATCGCCGATCGGAGTCTCCAGCTGCTCTTCGGCCCCCACGGCGAGTATGAGCCGCCCGCGGTCGCGCACGACCGCAGCCGGGAGCGTGGCCGGAAGTGCGGCGAGCACCGAGCTGAACGACATCGGGACTGAGGCTACTGATCGAATCGCCGCTCGAGGGCGGTGGTGTGAACCCAGATCGTCAGCGGTGACCGAGATGTGGTGGGAGCCACCACTACCATCGACGGGCCGTGGCTCTGACCCCCGCCTCTTGGCGTGTCTTCCGGCATCGATACCTGATCGCCTTACCGTCTGCGCTCCTCATCATGGGGACTGGGATCGTGGGTCTGAACCTCAAGGTTGGCGACACGCTCGACAATGTCGCCACGATCGATGGCCTCACGTTTCCGGAGGGGCCGGCCGAGGGTGGCAACTACCTCATCATCGGGTCCGATTCCCGAGCGTTCGTGGAGAACGCCACTCAGGAGAGCGCGTTTGGTTCCAAGGCGGAACAAGGTGGCCAGCGCGCCGATGTGATGATGGTCTTGCACGTGGATCCCACCCAGAAGACGAACCTGCTGGTGTCGTTCCCGCGTGACTTGTTGGTAGAGATCCCTGGCCAGGGTCGTGACCTGATCAACGCGGCGTTCAACGATGGGCCGCAACAGGTGATCGATACCATGAAGTCGGATTTCAACATCAGCGTGAACCACTACGTGCAGGTGAACTTCCAAGCGTTCATCGGAGTGGTGGACGCGGTGGGGAAAATCCCGGTGTTTTTCGATGGCCCGGCGCGCGATAGATATTCGGGACTCTCGATCGGTTTCGCGGGGTGCACCCCTCTCGACGGCAACAACGCGTTGGCGTATGTGCGGGCGCGCCATCTGGAGATCCAGGATCCTCAGACCGAACGCTGGACGGATGCGAGTCGTCGGGGTGACCTCGATCGGATCAACCGACAGCAGGACTTCATTCGCAAGCTGGCGGCGGCCGCCTCGGCGAAGGCAGGCGAGAACCCGCTCGCCGCCATCGACATCGCGAACGCCGTGGTTCCGAAGCTCACCGTCGACGAGCAGCTGAGCACCGACGACATCCTCCGGCTGGTCAAGACGTTCCGGAATGTGGATCCCGCCCAGCCAGGGGCGTTGGAAATGGTGACGCTGCCGGTGATCCCGTCGCCGTCGAACGCGAACCGCCTCGTGGCGAAGGAGCCCGAGGCCGACCAGCTCCTTGCTCGGCTCCGCGCGTTCGGCGAGGCCCCGGCGGCACCGGCGAAGGTCGAGCCTGCCGACGTCACGGTGCGGGTGCTCAACGGCAACAAAAAGCTCAACGGCGAAGCCGGCCGTTCGCTTGCCGCGTTCCAGGAGCGGGCGTTCGGTCCCGCGGCAACGAGTCCTATCGGCAATGTGTCGGACACCGCGATCACGCAGGTCCGGTACGCACCGAATACCCTGGCCAAGGCCGAACTCGCAGCTCGGTATCTCAGTGGGGTCGGAGTGCTCATCGAGGATCCGGCGTTGGCTGGCGCGGACGTCGCGGTGGTCATCGGTGCCGACTGGAAGGGCGTCCGCAGCCCGGGTAAGGGGACCAAACCACCAGCAACGTCGAGCACTACGGCGGCCAAGGGCAGTGGTTCGAAGTCCTCGGAGGGACCCGGGTCCAACCCGGTTCTCGCCGGTGTCCCTGCCTGCTGATCCCCAAGATCGACCTGTTCCACACTGACCGGGCGCACTTCCGGGGCATCTAGAATCCCCTGATGCCTACGCTCCTTGTGACCGGTGCTGCCGGGTTCATCGGTTCGAACTTCGTGCGGCATTGGGTCGAGGGCCACCCCAACGATGATGTTGTTGCGGTCGACCTCCTCACGTACGCCGGGAATCGCCCCAATTTGGCGGACCTGGAGGACCGGATCACGTTCATCGAGGCCGACATCGCCGATGGCCCTCGGATGCTCGCCGCGCTCCAGGACCACGGAGTGGATGTGATCGTGAACTTCGCGGCCGAGTCGCATAACAGCCTGGCGATCTTGGATCCGGGCTTGTTCATGCGGACCAACGCACTCGGAACTCAGGTCCTGTGTGATGCGGCCCGTCGAGCGGGTACCCAGCGGTTCCATCACGTCTCGACGTGCGAGGTCTACGGCGACTTGGCACTGGATGACCCCGGCGCCTTCACCGAAGACTCGCCCTATCGCCCGCGCACGCCGTACAACGCGTCCAAGGCCGCCGCGGACCACATCGTACGGGCGTATGCCGAGACCTTCGAGTTGCCGATCACTATCACGAACTGCTCGAACAATTACGGCCCGTTTCAGTTCCCCGAAAAGCTGGTGCCGCTCTTCACGACCCGTGCGCTGAACGACGAATCGCTGCCCTTGTATGAGTCCACCGCGAACCAACGCGAGTGGCTTCACGTGATGGACCACTGCCGGGCCATCGAGCTCGTCCTCGAGGCAGGTCGGCTGGGCGAGACCTACAACGTGGGGAGCGGGGTGGAGGCGAGCATCGCGCAGATCGCGGATCTGGTGCTCGACGCGGCGGGCAAGCCCGCGTCACTGAAGACGATCGTGCCGGATCGTCCCGGTCACGATCGTCGCTATCTGCTCGACAGTACGAAGTTGCGCACCGAGCTTGGGTGGGTCCCCACGATCGAGTTCGAAGCCGGTATTCGCGCCACGGTTGGCTGGTACGGCGAGCACCGCGAGTGGTGGGAACCCCTGAAGGATCGCGCTCCCGTCGTCGAAGACGCGTGGGCCAAATCGGCAGCCAAATGATGAGGACTCCATGAGCGGAACGAACACGGGCACGCGGCACGAGCCGACCGATCAGCGGAGCGTGGCCCGAGCGGCTCGGCCCGCAGGGCCAAGAGCGGAGAAGCGATGAGTGACGTTGCGATTATCGGAGCCGGGTATGTGGGGCTCACGACGGCGGTGTGTTTGGCGCACTTGGGCCACCAGGTGGTGTGTGCCGATATTGACGCGGAGCGCGTCGAGCGCCTGAACAAGGGCGAGGTGCCGATCCTCGAAGACGGCCTGCCAGAGCTGCTGGCCGAAGGATTGTCGTCCCGCCGTCTGCGGTTTGTCCTCGGCGCCAAGAACGCTGCGAGCATTTCGGGATTTGTCTTCCTCTGTGTCCCCACTCCGCAGGCCGAAGACGGCTCGGCTGATCTTTCATTCGTCGACGCCGTGGCGCGTGAGATCGCGCCGGTGCTGCGTCCCGGGACGGTGGTCATCAACAAGTCGACCATGCCGGTGGGCTCCACGCGGATGGTGCAACGGGTACTGGCCGAGGCGGGAGCGCCGCCCGAAGATGTGATGGTCGCGTCGAATCCGGAGTTCCTCCGTGAAGGGACGAGTATTCGGGACTTCCTCGAGCCGAACCGGGTGGTGATCGGCTGCACTGATGCGTCGGTCGCGGTCCGGGTTTCCGAGCTGTACAAGAACCTGAACGCGCCAATTCTCGTGACCGACCCAGCGTCGGCCGAGATGATCAAATACGCGTCGAACGCGTTCTTGGCCACGAAGATTTCGTTTGTCAATGCGATCGCGAACCTCTGCGAAGCAGTCGACGCGGATGTACGCGAGGTCGCGCTGGGCATGGGCTACGACCAACGCATCGGGTTCGAGTTTCTCCATCCCGGACCGGGCTACGGCGGGTCGTGCTTCCCGAAGGACACCCAGGCGTTGCTCTACGCGGCGCGCACCGCGGGCTACGACTTCTCGTTGCTCGAAGGCGTCGTGCGAGTCAACCAGGAACAGCACGAGCGCATGGTCACGAAGCTGACCCACCTCGTGGGGGGAACGCTCCAAGGCGTGACCATCGCGTGCTGGGGACTCACGTTCAAGGCGAACACCGACGACCTGCGGGACTCGCCGGCACTCGTGATCGTGCGGCGGCTCATCGAAGAAGGCGCCACGGTGCGTGCGTATGACCCCGCCGCCGGCGAAGGCGCCGCCGCGATGGTCCCAGGTCTCGAAGTCGTCGCCGACCCGTACGAGGTGTGCGATGGGGCGATGGCCCTTGCCGTACTGACCGAATGGGACGTGTTCCGCTGGATGGACTTCGTGCGGGTGGCGGAAATGTTGCAGACTCCGACGGTGCTCGACACTCGAAACCTCCTCGACCCGGCTGCGCTGCGCCGCCTCGGATACGTCTACGAGGGCGTGGGCCGCTCATGACCGACCATCCGCGGCGCCGTGGGACCGACGCGCCCCGACGGCGTGCGGTGGTCACCGGCGCAGCCGGATTCCTTGGGTCGCACCTGTCGGAGAAGTTGGTGGCCGAGGGCTGGGACGTGGTCGGCCTCGACAACCTCCTCACCGGGCGGATGGCGAACCTGGAGGGTCTCCTCGGCCGGGAAGAGTTCACGTTCGAGCACTACGACGTCACGAACTTCGTGCACGTGGCGGGTGGCGTGGACGCGGTGTTGCACTTCGCGAGCCCGGCCAGTCCGGTCGACTACCTGGAACATCCCATCAAGACCATGAAGGTGGGATCGCTCGGCACCCACAACATGCTTGGCCTCGCGCTCGCGAAGGGCGCACGGTTCTTTCTGGCCTCCACGAGCGAGGTGTACGGCGACCCCTTAGTGCATCCGCAGACCGAGGACTACTGGGGTCACGTGAACCCGATCGGTCCCCGGGGTGTGTACGACGAAGCCAAGCGATTCGCCGAGGCACTGACCCTTGCGTATCACCGGAGTCATGATCTCGACGTCCGTATCATCCGCATCTTCAACACGTTCGGACCTCGGCTCCGCCCCCGTGACGGTCGCGTCGTCTCCAATTTCTTGGTCCAGGCGCTGCACGGCGAGCCGCTGACCGTCTACGGAGACGGCAAGCAGTCCCGGTCGTTCTGTTATGTGGACGATGAGATCCGGGGGATCAACGCATTGTTGAACTGCGACTACGTGGGTCCGGTGAACATCGGGAACCCCAACGAGTTCACGATCCTTGAACTCGCCGAAGCCGTCATCGACATCACCGGGTCGAGCTCGAAGATCGTGTTCGAAGATCTCCCCGTCGATGACCCTATGCAGCGCAAGCCCGATATCAGCCTCGCGAAATCTCTCCTCGGCTGGGAACCCGAGGTGCAACTCCGGGAAGGGCTCGAGCGCACGTTCGCGTGGTATCGAGCCGAGTTCGAGGCTCAGGATGGCTGAGGTCGACACCGGCGGTTTCCGGAAGTTGTCGGTCATCGTCCCGATCTTCAACGAGCGCAACACCGTGGTGGAGATCATGCGCCGGATGCGGGCCGTGGATCTGCCGATCGAGCGCGAGTTCATCCTGGTGGACGACGGCAGCTCCGATGGCACCCGCCAGGTCCTGGCCCAGCTCGGCGACAGCACCGCGAAAGTGGTGCTGCACCCGAAGAACATGGGCAAGGGCGCGGCAATCCGTACCGCGCTGGCTCATGTGACCGGCGACCTCGTGCTGATTCAGGACGCGGACCTCGAGTACGACCCCGAGGACTGGCCGAAGCTGCTGGCGCCGGTGTTTCGGGGGAAGGCCACGGTGGTCTACGGCTCCCGCTTTACCGGCGAACGCCGCAACATGCTCTACGTGCACTGGCTCGGCAACCGCATGCTTTCGCTCGTGACGAACATCTTGTACAACACCACCCTCTCCGACATGGAGACGTGTTACAAGCTGTTCGACGCCCGCGTGCTCGACGGCATCACGATCCGATCGGATCGCTTCGATTTCGAGCCGGAGATCACGGCCAAGATTCTCCGCAAGGGCATCCGGATCTATGAGGTACCGATCTCTTACACGGGGCGCGAGTTCCACGAGGGCAAGAAGATCACCTGGCGCGATGGCTTCGCGGCCCTCTACGCGTTGGTGAAGTTCCGCTTCGCCCGCGGATGACTGCCGACGGGTCATCCGGGGGGCCGCCCGATGTGGCAGCTCAGCAGGCGTCGCCTCAGCGGTTGGAGACTCAGCGGTTGGCGCCTGAGCAGTGGGCGGCCGTCGTGGTGAATTATCGGTCAGGGTCGATGCTGACCGATTGTGTGGAGGCCCTGGTCGCTGACACGAGTGCGGGGATATCCGAAATCGTGGTGGTCGACAACGGGTCCGAAGACGGCTCGGTCGACGCCCTGCGCGCCCACCATCCAGGCGTCACGGTGCTTCGCCCCGGCGCGAACCTCGGATACGCGCGTGCCGCAAACCTGGGAATCGCCGCAACTCGCGCGCCGATCGTGGCGGTGTTCAACCCCGACGCTCATCTGGAGCCGGGATCTGCGGTGTCAGTTCTGCACGCGTTTCGCGCTGACATCGAGGTCGCCGTCGTGGGTCCGAAGATCACCAATCCCGACGGCTCCGTGTACCCGTCGGCTCGGTCCGCGCCCGGGGCGGGGGTCGCGCTCGGACACGCGGTCTTGGGCTCGGTGGCACCGAGGAACCGCTTCACGGTCGCCTACCGGCAACTCGATGCGGATCCTTTGGCCTCACGCGATGTCGACTGGGTGTCGGGCGCCGCCTTGTGGTTCCGGCGCGACGCGCTCGATGCAGTGGGTGGCTGGGACGAGCGCTTCTTTCTGTTCCTCGAGGACGTTGATGTGTGCCGGTCGATCGGGGCCAGCGGCCGCCGCATCCGCTACGAACCGGCCGCCCGGGTTGTCCACGTTGTGGGCACCAGCCGGGCTGCGAGACCGGCCCATTCGATTGCGTTGCACCACCTCGCGGCGTATCGGTACGCGGAGAAGTGGTGGACCGGGCCGAAGCGAGCGGCGCTCCCCGTTGCAGCCGGATTCTTGGCGGCGAGGGCCGGAGTCGCGGCGGGTTTCGCCGTTGTCCGGGCGCGGCGGTTGCATCACGCATCAGATTCAGCACCGGGGCGTCCCTGATTTCGGGTGGCCAGCGGGTAACCTGACGCCCGCCATGGCCAAACCAAAGCCCAGTAAGTACAGCCGCGCTCGGATCCGATCCAAGGTGCGCAAGCCCAAACGCGCCGGTGCATCTCGGGGCTGGATGATCTCCACGCTCGCGATCGCCGCGGTTGGCGTTCTGCTGATTGTGTTGAGCTACCAGGACCGCCAAGATCTGCAGCAGGTAGCGCCCAAGCTCGGCGACCACATCCACGCCTATCTTGGCGTCAGCGTTTGCGGCACGTGGGAGCCCGCGGTTCCGTTTTTCCATGGTCGCGATGGCAGCCCGGATGAAGCGGCGACTCCAGTGGCCGGGATTCACTCCCACGCCGACTTCTTGATCCACGCCCACCCGCGCTCGAGCGATGAGTCGGGCAAGAAGGCCACCCTCGGCAAGTACCTCTCCTACGCCCAGTCCGAGGTGTCGAAGACGTCGATCAAGCTCTGGAGTCAATGGGTTCCGGACGTGTCGTACCGCAACGGCCAGAAGTGCCCGGAGGCCAAGGTCAAGAGCGAGGTGCAATGGAAGGTGGGAACCGCCGGTAAGCCGTGGCCCACGAAGCCGCGTTCCGGCAACCCGGCCGACTATCACATGAAGAATGGCGACATCATCGCGATCTACTTCGCGCCCAAGACCGACAAACTCGAACAGCCGCCCGGATCCAACGAGGCGCTCGGGAGCATTGAGGACTTGCAGGGCCAGTCGGCGATCCCGAGTTCGACCACCGCGCCATCGGCGCCCGCGGGCGACGTATCGAGTACGACGGTTCCGGCGGCCACGGATTCGTCCTCCACCAGTGTCAGTAGCAGCCCGGCAGGCAGTACCAGCTCGTCAACGCCGTGAAAGCGGTCGTCCTGGTCGGCGGCGCGGGCACCCGCTTGAGGCCACTGACCTTTACGACGCCGAAGCCGCTCCTCCCCATCGTGAATGTGGCGTTTCTCGAGCGCCAGCTCCGATGGCTGGGCTCGTTCGGAGTGGATGAGGCCGTGCTCTCGCTGGGGTATCTCCCCGACGCGTTCAAGGCGCATTTCGCCGACGAGCGCTTCGGGGATGTGAAGCTTCGCTTCGTGGTGGAACACGAGCCACTGGGAACTGCCGGCGGGATTCGTTTTGCCGCCGATGGCATCAATGAGCGGGTGCTCGTGTGTAACGGCGACGTCCTCACCGATCTCGATCTCGATGAGTTCGTCGGGTTCCACGAGTCGCGTGGCGCCGAGGCCACGATCTCGTTGGCGCGGGTGGAAGACCCGTCTGCGTTCGGCGTGGTGCCCACCCGGGACGATGGTGAGGTGATCGCGTTCGTCGAGAAGCCACCGCGGGAACAGGCCCCCACGAACTGGATCAACGCCGGGACCTATGTGTTGGAGCCCTCCGTTCTGGCATCGATTCCGCCCCGCCTCAACGTCTCCATCGAACGCGAAACGTTCCCGCGGATGCTGGAACGTCCGGGCCGGCTGTACGCAATGCGTTCCGAGGGCTATTGGCTCGACATCGGCACCCCGGAGAAGTATCTCGAGGCCCACCGCGACGTCCTGGCAGGTCGAGTGGGGTTCCCGCCTTCGCCGGGCGCGACCGAACGCAGCTCTGGAGTGTGGACCGAACCGGGAGCGTTGATCGACCCGTCGGCCGAAATCGTGGGGCCATCGCTCGTGGGGGCGGGCGCTCGGGTCGAAGCGGGAGCCCGCGTGGTCGCGACCGTTCTGGGGGCCGGATCGGTCATCGGCGCCGGTGTCGCGATCAGTAACAGCGTGGTGTTCGCCGGGGTCGAGGTTCCGGCGGGCGCAACGATCACTGCAACGGTGCTGGGTGCGGACGCTCGGCTTGAGGTTACGGGGGCGCATTGAAAGCGTTGATCACCGGCGGGGCAGGATTCATCGGATCGACGTTGGCCGACCGGTTGTTAGCCGACGGTTGGTCGGTCGATGTGGCCGACGACCTGTCCAGCGGGTCACTGGCGAACCTCGCCGGGGCGCGTGCGGTGGGGGATCGACGGTTTTCGTTCCATCGGATCGACATTCGCAACGCGGCGATTTCGGACCTCATCGAATCCCGGAAGCCTGATGTGGTGTTTCACTTGGCCGCGCAGGCCGACGTGCGCGTCTCGGTGGCGCGGCCGCAGTTTGATGCGGAGGTGAACATCATCGGCACGCTCAACGTCTGCCAAGGCGCGGTTGCCGCCGGTGCCCGCAAAGTGGTGTTCGCGAGTTCCGGAGGCACGATCTACGGGACGCCTGAGCAGATCCCCACCCCCGAGACGCATCCGCAACGCCCTGAGTCGCCCTACGGAGTGGCCAAGAAAGCGGGCGGGGATTACCTCTTCTATTACCAACAGATTCACGGTCTGGAGTTCGCGGCCACCGCATTTGCGAACGTGTACGGACCCCGGCAGGACCCGCACGGCGAAGCCGGCGTGGTCGCAATTTTCACCGGCCTGTTCCTCGACCGGAAGCGCCCGACGATCTTCGGTGACGGCGAGCAGACGCGCGACTTCGTGTTCGTCGACGACGTGGTCGATGCGTTGGCGCGGGCCGGTGAACGCGGCAACGGCATCATCAACATCGGCACCGGGGTCGAGACGAGTGTGAACGAGCTCTACGCGTCGATGGCGCGAGTTACCAAGTCGGCGCACGAGCCGAGCTATGCGCCCGCACGCGTGGGTGAGCTGGCACGTTCCGCACTCGATGTGCGCCGAGCCGAGACCGAGCTCGGGTGGAAGCCGTTCACTTCTCTCGACGAAGGCGTTGCGCGCACTCTGCACTGGTTCCGCGAGCGCCGGGGCTAGTGGTCAGCTTCGACCGGGAGCTACCGGCGTTCGCGTAATTGATCGAGCGGGATCGGTGGTCGCACACGACCCACGTACGCCGGGTCGGGATGACCCACCACCACCAGCGCGTGCGGAAGCCAGGTCTGGGGGAGCCGGAGCGCGTCGCGCGCCGCTTCGGGACAGAAGATTGGTGCGGCCACCCAGCATGACGCGAGTGCCGCGTCGGCCGCCGCCAGCATGAGGTTTTCCATAGCCGCGCCGAGCGAGAGCAACGCCATGCCCCACTCGGCACGTTGGCGCGTCTCGTCGGGATAGCGGTCGAGTCCGTCCCAGGTCAGACACCCGAGAATCAGCGCTGACGCGCTCGTGATCGTGCGATGCGACTTTGCGATGAGTTCGTCGATTCGGGCTGGGCTCACGTCATCGCCGGCAAGATCGTTGCGCCATTGTGTGCCCATGCCGTCCGCGAGGTCGGCCTTGCCGTGGGTGGTGTCGACCACCACGAATCGCCAGGGGCGCGAGTGGTGCGGCGCGGGCGCACTGCACGCGGCTTCCACGAGGGTGTCGAGGAGCGCGGGTGCCACCGGCTCACCCGTGAACTTTCGGATCGATCGCCGCGCTTCGATAAATGCCGGAACGGTGTGCTTCGGCATGACTAACGGAAGAGGTCGTCTTCGGGGGCGCGCACGAGCTCGCGAACCGACCCATCACGGAACCATGAAGCATCGAGTCCGCGCACGATCGCGACCGGGATGCCGGAGGCTTTCCCCATCACGAGTTCGGCCGCGGATGCGATCTCATCGGCGACGGCAACTTCGGTGACGCGCAACTCCTGGCCGCGGTCGTCGATCCCGCCGCGCAGATCAACCACCGCGGCGATTCCCGCGACGCCAATCGCCACGTCGGTGAGGCCGTTTCTCCAGGCTCGGCCGAATGTGTCGGAGATGATGACGCCCACCTCCACCTCCGCGGCCGCGGTGATCGCGTTGCGAATCCGATGTGCGGAACGATCGCCATCGAGCGGGAGCAGTGCCGCCACTCCGGCATCAACGTTCGAGAGGTCCACGCCCGCGTTCGCGCACACGAACCCGTGACGGGTTTCGGTAATGACGAGATCGCCGCGTCGACGCAAGACGCGAACCGTCTCCGACGCGATGATCGCGGTGCGTGCCTCGAAATCGTTGTGGTCGAGCGGTACCAGGCGGTGCTCGGCCTTCGAGACGATCTTCTGGGTGACAACGAGGCAGTCTCCGGACGTCAGTGGCGTGTTCTGTGCGGCGACGGCTGCGAGCACAATGGGACCGATTGCGTCGCCGGGCTGAATTTCGCCGATGCCGTCGATCGGAATGATGGAAAGTGCCGTCATCAAGCCACGGCGTCGAGCGTGTGTTGGGCCAGCGCGGCCGCGATCCGTGCGTCGCGCATGAGGGTGTCGGCCACGACGGCCTGCACGCCCTCGGCTTCCACCTCCGCCGCCCGATGAGCGTCGCCGGCATCGATCACCAACGTTCCGCAGAACGGTGCGTAGGCGCGAGCAACGCCAACACAGCTGACTTCTATGCCCAGAGGGCCCATGAGGCGATCGGCGGGGCCTTTCACCGGCGCCCCCGCGATGATCGGGCTGACACCGACCACGCGGTCTCGGCGCCGGGTGAGCGCATCTCGAATACCGGGGACCGCAAGGATCGGGCCTATCGAGATCACGGGATTCGAGGGGCAGATGAGGATGGTTTCGGCGGCGTCGATCGCCGCCAATACTCCGGGAGCGGGCGTTGACATGGCGGCCCCGGCGAACGCAACCGATACCACGGGCGGCGCGGTTCGCTCGCGCACGAACCACTCCTGCATTGCCAAGACTTCCACGGATCCATCGGAACGGCGAACGGTCACGCGCGTCGCGACTCGGTCATCCGTCATGGGCAACAGGCGAGGGGTCACTCCCCATGCCTTGGCGATTTCGGCGGTGACCCGGCTGAGGGTGGCGCCCTCAGCCAAGCGACGAGTGCGGAAGAGGTGAGTGGCCAAGTCTCGATCGCCGAGACGGAACCAGGTGTCGTCGCCGTAGCGATCGAGTGCTTCGATCACGTTGAAGGTCTCGCCGTCGAGTCCCCAACCCTGCTCGGGGTGTTCGGCTCCCGCGAGGGTGTAGGTCACGGTGTCGAGATCCGGCGACACCGCGAGACCGTGGAAACGGTCATCGTCGGCGGTGTTGACGACCACGGTGACGCCGGCAGGATCGACCACGCGTACCAGTCCGCGTAAGAACCGTGCGGCTCCAACTCCTCCGGCGAGTGCAACAACCATCGGTGCAGCGTAGGGGCCAGAAACCACAACGACCCCCTCCGAAGAGGGGGTCGTTGTGGTTCGCTCGACGCGGAGAGGGGGTTCGGCGCGCCAGAGAAGTTGGCGACTACTTGGCGGGCTGTCCACGCAGTGCCGCAACGCGGGCCTTGCCGACTTCGACGGCCTTGGCGAGCTGCTCCGGGATGGCCTGCACGGGAGCGGTGACCGAGACACCCTTGAGCTGCTCGATGACCGGCTCGACGCGGGACTTCATGTCGCCGAGGACCGGCTCCACCCACTGGCGGGGGTCGAGCGTCTTGATCGTGGCGGTCGCGTTCTCGAGGGTTGTGCCGGCCGTGCCGGCGACCCCGGTGACGGTGGTGCGGATCGCCTCGGACTGGCTTCCCATCACGCTCTGGGCATCCTTGGCGAGGGTGGTAATGCGCTCACCGGCCTCACGGCGGCGGACCTGGGCCTGCTGGAAGCCGAGGACTCCGGCACCCACTGCAATATACGCGGCGTCGGCGGCGGTCTTACGAAGGTCGAGCTCCATGAGGTTCTCCTACGAGGTTGGGTTGGGTGAATGAGAGATGCTGAAGTAGGTGGCGCGGGCCCTGGGGTTCGTGGACGCCTGTGCTCGCACTGTACAGCAGAATGCTAACTCTTGCAAGCATTCGTGAGTGGTCGTGACGAGGGTCACCCGGGCAGCGGTGCCCGTCATCGTGCTCCGCAACCCGGTGGGGGTGGGCCGTTAGGCTCGCCCCGCCCATGGATGCCGAGGAGTTACCCGCCGACGCGGAACCGACTGAGCGTGCGGCACCGATCCCTCCGGTGGTGGCCATCGTCGTCGCCCGGGGTGCGGCACCGCACCTCGAGGCGTGCCTCGCCGCGTTCCGGGACACGGACTATCCCGACCTCACGGTGTTGGTGGTCACCGAGGCCGATGACGATCTGAGCCGGCGGGTGGCGGCGGTGATGCCGTCGGCGTTCGTGCGCTCCGTAGCGGTCACGAGCCGGGCCGCCGGGGCCAACGAGGCGATTGAGACCGTCGCCGGGGCGCCGTTCCTGCTGTTTTGCCATGACGATGCGGTGTGTGAACCCACAGCGGTGCGCGTGCTGGTGGAAGAGGCGTATCGGTCGAATGCCGCCATTGTCGGCCCCAAGGTGGTCGATGTGGCCCGCCCGGAAATCTTGCGCGAGGTCGGCTGGTCGATCGATCGCTTCGCCGTTCCGCATTCCGATGTCGAGCGCGACGAGCTCGACCAGGAGCAGCACGACGGTGTGCGCGACGTCTTTTTCGTGAGCGACACCTGCATGCTCGTCCGGGCCGATCTGTTCGCCGAACTCGGCGGCTTCGACGCGGCATGTGACCCGGGTGCGGCAGACCTCGATCTGTGTTGGCGGGCTCGGCTGGCCGGGGCCCGTGTCCTGATCGCGCCCGACGCGCGAGTTCGACACTTTGAGGAGGATCCGGCGGGAGATCAAGACCGCGCCCTGGCGCAACGGCATCGGGTACGCGCGCTTCTGGTCTCCACCTCGAGCGCTCGATTGCTGTGGGTCGCGCCCGTCGCGTTTCTGATGCACCTCGTCGAGGCGATCATCTTTTTGGCGCGCCGCCGGCGGGATCGGGCGGCGATCCTGCTCGGCGCTTGGACGTGGAACGTGCGCCACTTCAGCGGAGTGCGGGTTGCTCGTCAGCGCGCCCAAGCGGCCCGGACAGTCCCCGACCGAGAGATCTACTCGCTTCAGTTCCGCGGTAGCGCTCGCGTCGCCATGTTTCTTTCGAGGTCGCTGCACGCCGAGGATCGGGTGCGCGTCATTTCGCAGCGGAGCCGATTGGCCGCAGATACCGCGGCCACTCGGTTCCGAAGTGTGAGGGGTCTCGTCCTGCTCGTGGTCGCGTGCCTGGCCGTCATCGGCGCTCGCGATCTCCTCATCGGGCGTCTCGCGATGGTGGGCCAAATCGCCGCGTGGCCTGACGTGAGCGAACTGTGGCGCTCGTTCACCTCCGCATGGCGATTCGCGGATTTGGGTTCGCAGGCTCCTGCGCCGCCACTCTTCGCGTTGGTTGGGGCGATCCGAGTCGTGGTGCTCGGTGCCGGTGGCCTCGGCCGCGGACTTCTGGTGGTCGGTGCAATTCCCATCGCGATGATCGGTGCGCAACGGGTAGGCCGACGAATCGCCGGATCGGGCTGGCCGGGAGCCGTGGCGGCCGCGGTATACGGGATCATCCCATTGCCCCGCAACGCGATTGCGGCCGGCCGGATCGGGCCGCTCATGTTTTACGTGGCGGCTCCGTTTGTGCTGCTCGCCGTGGCGCAGCTGAGTGGTTGGTTGCCGCATCAGTGGCCGCGGCGTCGTATTGCGGTGCTCGGGGGTCTCGGCTTGGCGGTCGCGACCGCATGGTGGCCGCTGGCGATCGCGTTTCCCTTCGTCGTGCTGGTGGGAGTCCTCGTGGTCGCCCCGTCGACGGGGGACACATTTGCCGGGATACGGCGGGCTGGGCGCTGCGCTGCGGTGACCACCGGTCTGGCGCTGCTCGTCCTGTTTCCGTGGCCGATCGCGTTCCTGGGCGGCGGCGATCGCACCGGGGCGCTCGGGATTGTCTTCGAACCCGTCGGGTCCTTCGGTGACCTTCTGCGATTCCTCACGGGATCGAACGGCGGAAGCATCGGGACCTGGGCGTTTGTGGTGGTCGGTGTGGTGGTGGCGCTCGTGGCGTCGGGCGACGCCGGCGTCTGGGCCGCACGACTGTGGGGCATCGCACTCGTCTCGTGGTGCCTCGCGGCGCTTCCCACGTGGCTGGGTGCGCCAAGCCCCGCGGTTGAAGGGATCTTGGTGCCCGCCGCGTTGGCGATGGCGATGTTGGCCGGTATCGGGGTCTCGGCATTTCTCGGCGAGATCCGCCGCCAAGGATTGGGTTGGCCCCAGGCTGTGTCGGTGATCGGCGCGGCCGGCCTGGTCGTCGCGACTTTCTCCTTCGTCGGTGACACTGTCGGCGGCCGCTGGCATCAGCCAACGAACGACTGGAAAGAAACGCTCTCGTGGATGAGTTCACAACGGGATGCCGGAGAGTTCCGTGTGCTGTGGATCGGTGCGCCGAATGTGGTGCCCGGTGATATCCATCGGTCGGGAGCCGACGGGTTCGCGCTCACCAACAACGGCCCCGGCGATCTCCGCGACACGTTGCCTCCACCGGGAGGCGCGGGCTACGAGGCGGCGGCGGATGCGGTCGAGCGACTCCGGACTCGCCGAACTGTCCGATTCGGTGGTCTCGTGGGGAAGATGGCCGTTCGGTACATCGCTATTCCGAGCCGGGTGGATCCTGGACCAGTGGTCGAATCGGTTCTTGATGGCACCGGATCGGGAACGGCGTTGGCGGTGGGTTTGGCCGACCAGCTCGACCTGCGAGAAATTGATTCGGCACCTGGTCTGCGCCTCTTTGAGAACACGGCGTGGATTCCCGGACGGACGGTCATCCCGGTGAAGACAAGCGTGCCCGGAGAATCGCCGAAACCGGTGGCGGGGATCGACGCGCCCTCGACACCTTCGGGAACGGTCCTGTGGTCCCAGCAGTTCTCGGATGCATGGGAGGCTCGTGGGAGGCGCGGCGACCTGCCTCATTCCAGAGTCGAGTGGGCGAATGGTTTCGCGACGCCCGGTGGTCCGGTTGTCGTGACGTTCGCTCGTCAGTGGTGGCGCTGGCCGCTTGTGCTGATTGAGCTGGCGATTGTTCTCGTGCTGGCCCGGCAGGTGCTGCGCCGCGGTCGAAGCGCCCGACGCCGGCGGCGCGGTCAGGGCGAGTCGGCGCTGGGCGAGCCAACGTCGGTCGAGCCGGACTCGGTTTCCGAAAGCGGGGTCCCGTCGTGATTGGCGGACGGCGCTCGGCGTTGGTCGTGGGGATCGCAGCGGTGTTGGTGTTGGCTGGGGTCCTCACGCAACCAGAGCGCGATCCAGAGACGGGCATCGCAGCCGGCCCACGGCTTCCTGCCGCGGAGCAGTCGACCGCGGCCTGGTTTTGCGCTGAGGGCACCAGTTCACCGGATGGCCGCGCCGATGAGGAGATCGAGATCGGCAACGTGGATACGCGCGCGGCTCAGGCGATCGTCACGGTGTTTGGTGGCAGCGAGGTTGCGCCTGTCCGCCGGAAGTACGCCGTGGCATCGGGTCGGGTTGTTCGGGTCCGGGTCGCGGATATCGCGGCCCTGCCCGATCCGGGGGTGTTGGTGGAAGTGAGCGGCGGGCGCACGGTGGTGGAACATCGCATCTCCCGTGGCGACGACACCGCACTCGGGCCCTGTGCTCGGGAGCCCGCATCGACCACGCGCTTTGCGGCGGGGACCACCGGAAAGGGCGCCGAACTCTGGCTGGCACTCTTCAACCCGTTTCCTGACGACGCGATAGTGGATGTGCGGGCCACCTCGGAATCCGGAATCCGTGCGCCCGGATCGTTGCAAGGTCTCGTGGTACCGCGCTTCTCGCGGCTCAGCGTCCCGATGCACGATCGTGTGCCGCGCGTCGATCTGGTCGCCACCGAAGTCACCACTCGCCGCGGACGCGTGGTCGCGGAACAGTCGCTTGCTTTGGACGGCTCCGATGGTCGGCGCGGCCTCGCGTTGACGCTCGGTTCCGAAGCCGCTCGGCGCTGGTGGTTCCCGATCGGACTGACCGGATCCGGCCATAGTGAACGATTGGTGATCTCGAACTCTTCGGCGCTTTCGACGCGAGTCACGGTGACATTCGCGCTCGACGCCGCCGCGGCGATTGAACCCCAGTCGTTGGTGCTGCCGGCGACGTCGGTCATCAGCGTTGATCTTTCACGGGTCCCGCCCGATATTGGGTTCTCGTTGGCGGTGGCGTCTGAGGTGCCCATCGTCGCGGAGATGGTGGGGTCGACCACCGCCCCGCAACCAGCCGACGTTCGGGGCATCGCGGCGGATCTCGGTTTTACATCCGGGGCGAAGGAATGGGCCGTCGTTCCCAGCCGGCTCGCGCCAGGATCTGACGACACGATCTCGATGGTGTCGACCGACGGCCGCCCTCATCGAGTGCAGATCTCCCGCGCCACCGATGCCGGCCGTCGGGTCATTGCTCGCGTGAAGGTCCCTGCTACGGGTCGTGTGACGGTGACACTCAGCCGCGACGCACTCGGCGCACTCGGGGTGAACGTGGCGCTCCTGGTTCGTGCCGACGGACCAGTGGCTGTCGTTCGGGAGTCAACGCGCCCGGGTCTTACCCGGTCCCACGCGGTGCGCGGCTCGCCCTCGTAGGACCCGCGCGAATAGGCCCAAGCGCCGTCGAACTCCCGAACTGATTTCCCGCTCATGTTCACTGCGTTCACGGGCCGCTCGGGCCACGGGCGAGCGGAATCCGAGTGGCAGGAGTTGCCTATCCGCTCGCCCTCGTAGCGCGTTCTTCGTCTACTCGGATTGTGGCGTGAGGTCGTCGGTCGGGTCCGGCCCTTCCCGCACTCCCTTCTCTGCTTGCTCGGCCTGTACGGCGGCGATCACCGCTTCAAAGATCTTGGCCGCGTCGGCTTCGAGGTGATCTCGGGCAAGGAACAGGACGTAGGCACCCGCGTAGACCGGCGGCGTCACGATCCAGAGCGCGGTGCGCAGATCGGTGAGGTCTGCGAGCTGGCCAACGAGAAACGGAGCGGCCGCCGCCCCGAGGATCACGGAGACAATATTGAAGGCTCCAAAGCCTGCCCCGCGCAGATGGGCGGGAACCGCGTCGGCGACACCGGCGCGCAATCCTGGAATGGCCAGCCAGATCGTGAACATCCCAATGAGCTCGAATGTCCATGACAACGCGAACGGCATTTCAAAATACGACACCGAGAAGAATGTGATGCCGATGGCGATGCAGTAGGCAGGGATCACGACCCGAGCGCCTCGGATCCGCGTCGCGTAGTAGTCAGCGATTCGGCCACCGACGAGGAGCCCCGGGATTCCTCCGAAGATCAGCAACGCCGCCACGGCCTGGGTCGACTCCGCCTGTGACAGGCCAGAGAACCTTTCGTGAAACACGGGAAGCCATGTACCGACGGCTTGGGCCGTAAACAGCAGCGATCCGACCCCGGCGAGCGCGTAGCGCAGTGTGGGGATCGCGATGATGACCCGCATGTCTTGCTTGAGGCCGCGCATCATGTTGGCAACGAACCGTGCGATGCCGTCGTCAAAGAGCGGGACGGAGTCGTCGGATTGGTCGGACTCTTCCACGCCGAGGTGAATCCGGTCGGCCGCGCCGCGGCGGGGCTCCCGCAGTTGGTACGCGACCAGGGCGATCACGAAGCCGGGTGGGCCCACCACGATGAACGCCCATTGCCAGCCGAAGGCAGATCCGATCGCGCCTCCCAGCCCGAGCCCAATCGCGGCGCCAATCACGCCGAGGATCTGCTGCAGCGAAAAGGCTCGAGCCCGCTCAGTGGTGGGATAGAAGTCAGAGATCAATCCGTTCGCGGATGGCTCGGTGATGGCCTGCCCAAAGCCCAAGACGGCACGTCCGATGAGGAGCTGTCCAAAGCTCTGCGCGAGGGCGGTGAGCATCGTGATCGCGCTCCAAGCAATCACGGTGTGTCCGATGGCGCGGGTTCGATTCCAACGATCTGCGAGGTAGCCGGCCGGAACGGTGATCAGCCCATTGACGAGCACGAAGATCGAGAAGAGGAGGCCGAGTTGGCCGTCGCTGAGCCCGAAGTCGTCTTGGAGTTGTTGACTGACGCCTCGCAACACGTTCTGATCGGCTTGGTCGATCAAGATCACGAAGCCGAGGATCCACATCGGCCTCGCGCTGACGCGCGCGGGCTTCGCCATGTCGGGTGACGGTTCGTTCGCTTCCGTGGTCACGGTTCCGCCGCCATTGGCCCGGAGTCTCGCGCGTGACACGAGTGAGTCGTCGGGTCGCCGGTAGGGTCCCGATCCGTGGTCACTCGGGTACTCATCGGACTGGCGGTGCTCGCCGTGGCCGCCGCGGTTGCCGTGGTGTTGGAACGCCGCCGGTGGGCTGCCGCGAGTCCGCTCCGCGATCCCTACCCAATCCCGCGCCAGCTCACTCGCGCCGACTTCCCTCGACCCGAGGCGCCTTGGCTGGTCGCCCTGTTCTCGTCAACGACGTGCGATGGGTGCATCGCCATGGCGGCCAAGTTGATGGCCATGGAATCCCCCGCGGTAGCGATCGTCGACGTCTCATTCCAGGCGGGACGCGAGATTCATGAGCGCTACGAGATCTCGGGCGTTCCGATGGTGCTCATGGCGGATGCGGAAGGCGTGGTGCAACGCGCGTTCCTTGGCGCGGTCAGCGCCACGGATCTCTGGGCCGCACTTGCGGGGGCGCGTGATCCGGAACTCGGGATCACGCACGGGTTAGACGCGCTCGCCTGAATCAGTCGGGGATTGGTGCGATGGGCACGCCTTCGTCGTCAACGGTTTCGATCCGGCCGTCGGCGTGCACGATCGTGCGCGGTCCTCCGGCGCGGAAGCCCACTGCTCCGTCGACTAACCGCTCAACTTCGAGGCCATCGAGGGTCTCGTGTTGGAGCAATGCCCGCGCGACGGCGTCGAGACCGCCCCGGTGTTTCGTGAGCAGCTCGTGGGTGCGGTCTTCCTCGCCGCGCAGAATCCGTTCGACTTCTTCGTCGATGATGCGGGCAGTCTCGTCGGAGTAGTCGCGGGTGTGGACGAGGTCCTCACCGAGGAACACGGCACCTTGGGACCCCCAGGCCATCGGTCCGATGCGCTCGGACATTCCCCACTCGCGCACCATGCGCCGCGCGATTTCGGTGCCTCGCACGAGATCGTTGCTGGCGCCCGTGGACTGGGAACCGAAGACGAGGGCCTCGGCAACCCGACCGCCCAACATCACCGAGAGCATGTCCTGGAGGTAGTTCTTGTCGTGCGCGTAGCGCTCTTCTTCGGGGAGCTGCTGGGTCATGCCCAATGCCATCCCGGTGGGAAGGATCGTGACCTTGTGGACCGGGTCCGCGTGTTCGAGCACGTAGGCCGCGACCGCGTGGCCCGCCTCGTGGAACGCAGTGTGTTCCTTTTCCTCGTCGTTCATCATGACGGTTGGGCGCTTGAGGCCCATCAGCACGCGGTCACGCGCGTCTTCGAAATCTTCCTTGTGGACGGAGTTCTCACCGCGTCGCACCGCGAACAGCGCGGCTTCGTTCACGAGGTTGGCGAGATCTGCGCCGGACATCCCGGGCGTGCCGCGGCCGACCACTTCGATCTGCACATCGTCCGCGATCTTCTTGTCGCGGAAGTGGACCTTGAGGATGTCGATTCGCTCATCGAGGGTTGGGAGCGGAACCATGATCTGACGGTCGAACCGACCAGGGCGCAACAAGGCCGAGTCGAGAATGTCGGGGCGGTTCGTGGCCGCAATCATCACGACCCCTTCGCCGGATTCAAATCCGTCCATCTCCGCGAGCATCTGATTGAGGGTCTGCTCGCGCTCGTCGTGACCGCCACCGAGGCCGGCGCCGCGCTTGCGGCCGATGGAGTCGATTTCGTCGATGAAGATGATCGCAGGAGCCTGCTTGCGCGCGGTCTGGATCAGGTCACGCAAACGGGCCGCACCAACTCCGACGAACATCTCCATGAAGTCCGAACCGGTGATGGCGATGAACGGCACTCCGGCCTCGCCGGCCACCGCTCGCGCGATAAGGGTCTTGCCAGTCCCCGGCGGCCCGACGAGCAGGACTCCCCGCGGGATGCGCGCGCCGATCTCCTTGAACTTTCCAGGGTTCTTCAGGAAGTCGACGACCTCGGTGATCTCTTGCTTGACCGGTCCGTAGCCCGCAACGTCCGCGAACGTGGTCTGGGGCTTCTCGGCGTTGTAGACCTTCGCTCGGCTCTTGCCGATGTTCATCACCGCACCCATTTGGCCTTGGGCTCGGCGGTTCATCCAAACAAAGAAACCGATCAGCGCAGCGATCGGAAGCAGGTACACCAGGATCGGCAGCCACGGGTTCGACGTCTCGCGCTTGTAGTGGACATCCACCTTCTGGTCTGCGAGTTTTTTGAGTTCCGTGGAAGCAAGATCGTCGTTCGGCCCCTCGGAGGTGAACTCGGCCCTGCCGTTGACCGGCTCGGAGAACTTGCCACCGATCGCGCCGGTCTGGGGGTCGTAGTCCACGGTCTTGACGTTGCCGGCCGCTACGGCTTTGGAGAACTGGCTGTAGCTGAGCGGCGCCTTGGCGACGGGGTCACCATTGAGCGTGGTCATGAACAGGACGATCGCAACAGCAGCGACGATCGCGAGGGTGACCCAGCGCGACCAAGGCTTTGGCGCGGGGCCGGGCGTGCTCGGACCCGCGGGCTTATCAGGCTTGGCGGATGGCCGTTCGGGCGGTCGAGTACTCACGAGGGAGAAGATCTCCTGGATGGGGAGGGGCCAGGCGCCATGTTACGACGCTGGGTTGGTCGGGCTGCGGTCGCCCGGGTGAACGTTGGTCACGGCACCCGAATGGCAGGAGTTGCCTATCCGCTCGCCCTCTTATGCTGCACTGGTGGGCCACACTAGAACCGCCGCGGGTGGGCCGATCCGCTGGGGCCTTGGGGACTTCGCCTGGGCCTGGCCCGCGGTGCTCATCAGCCAGGTGGTCTTCGGTGCCGCGATCGTGAGCCTCCGCGGATTTGGACCGAACCACACTGCGGATGCCATCGACATCGCTTTCATCGCGACGGGGAGCACCATCGTCACGGTGGGTTTTTTGGCCGGACTGGCCGCGGTCAAGGGGCGGAGGTCGCTGCGAACCGACTTCGGACTCACGCTGCGGTTGAGCGACTGGCCGTGGCTTGCGGCCGGGGTACTGGTGGGCCTGATCGCGAATGGCAGCGTTCTGATCATCGAAGCGGTTGCCGGATCGAAGCAGCAGCAAGACGTTGCTTCCGCGATTCAACACTCCCCGACGGCAGCGCGGCTCCTCGGCGCGTTGGCCGTGGTGATCGCGGCGCCGCTTGGCGAGGAGCTGCTCTTCCGAGGGCTGCTGCTCCGCGGTCTGTTACGACGGTTTGGGGCCGTGACCGCGGTGGCGGGAAGCGCAGGGCTGTTCGCGCTGGTCCACCTGCTCGACCCCAGTGCGGCCCCGTTCCTCGCACCACTCGCGTTCCTTGGGATGATTTCGGGGATTCGAGCCGTGCGTTCCGGGGAGCTCTCCCAATCGATCTTGTTGCATGCCGGCTTCAATCTGTTGAGCGCGATCGCCCTGCTCGTGGGCTGACGCGTCGTGGTCGGGTCTCCGCTCGCGGCGCTCTGAACAGGGGAAATAGACGCATCATCCCTCGAATCATCCCGGTTCATCCCCTGATCATCCTCCAGAAAAATTGCCCAAACCGTCGAAAGATTGAACACAGGGCCACCACGAGGAGCGATGAGATGCAGTGCAGTCGATGTGCCAGGCAGGGAATGGTTGAGATCAAAATGACGATCGCCGGCGAGGATGTGCTGTTCCACAGCTGCGGCCGCTGTGAAGCACGAGAATGGAGTTCGGCCGATGGGCCGATGTCCCTCGATCACGTGCTGGGTCTCGCGAGCCAGCGCTAAGAACTCAGCGGCGCCCTGCGAGGGTGTGGGGGATGACGGCCCCGGCACCCGCTCGTACGTGGGAGAGCCCGAGTGCACTGTTGGGGGCCCCCTTGGGCCCCCAACAGCTTTTTGGGGCCGAGTCGGCTCCGCCTGCCATGGCCCAGGGGCCTGGGGCCGGACGTCGCGCGGCCACGGTTCCGTCCGGGCGACGCGCGGATGTGACAGCGACTCGGGAATCCTGCGCGCGCCTGGCATGCTGACGCCGTGGCGGTTGACTCGGATTCGGTCCCTTTTGACGCGCCCGCCTCGGACGGCGGATCGCCCATAGTTACGGGTGGGCCTACGTTTCCGAGCCCGGCCGATCGGCTGATTCCACCCGGTGATCGCGATCTCACCCTGGTGTGGCGCGTTGTGGGCACGGTGGTGGTCGCGGTGTGTTGTGGCCTGGTGCTGCTCGTGCTTGATCCCAGGCTGTTATTGCGCAACACCACGCCGAACGGTGGCGATCTCGGCGCACACGTGTGGTTTCCGGCCTATCTCCGCGATCATCTCCTCCCGCATTGGCGGGTTGCGGGATGGTCGAACGATTGGTTCGGTGGCTTTCCCGCAGGCCAGTTCTATTTTCCAGTCCCTGCGCTGCTGACCGTCGTCATCGACGTGTTTCTGCCCTACAACGTGGCACTCAAGCTGACCACCGCGATCGGCCCCGTCGCGATTCCGGCGGGGGCGTATGCATTCGGGCGTGGGCTGAAGATGCGCCGACCCGCGCCGGAGTTTTGCGCGATCGCGAGTCTGTTCTTCCTCTACTTCCAAGGCATCGCCACCGGCGCGAACGCGGCAGCGGAGCAGACCTCCATTCAGTTCAACCAGCGGATCATGGGCGGCACCTTGGTGAGTGCACTGGCGGGGGAGTTCTCGTTCTCTCTTGCGCTGGCGCTCGGATTGTTCGCTCTCGGTGCGGTCGGGTATTCCACGCGCACCGGGCGGCGAAATTGGCTGGCGGCGGTCCTGCTCGCGGCAACCGTGTTGTCTCATGTGGTGGTGGGCCTCTTCGCCATCGTTGGCGCGGTGGTGATTGTGGTGATCGGCTTCACTCGGCGATACCTGCGTGCTCGGCGAACGCTCGGACGTGCCACCGTGATCGGGGTGGTGGCGGGTCTGCTGACCGCGTTTTGGTCGATCCCACTTGTCGTCACGTTCCCGTATACGGCGAACATGCGCTACACCAAGATCACCGCGTATATCGACTATCTCATCGTCGACGAGTTCCTCTGGGCCTACGTGCTGGCGATCGTGGGGCTCGCGTTGGCGATCGCGTTTCGCGACCGCGCCGCACTCACCGTCGCCGTTCTTGGTCTGATCTTCGCCGGCGTGTTTCGATACTGGCCGGAGCTTCATGCGTGGAACCTGCGGTTCCTGCCGTTCTGGTACCTCTGCGTGTTCCTCATGGCCGCAATCGGCGCGGCCGAAATCGTGCGCCGACTGAGTAGTGAGTTCGCTCGGCTGTGGGTAGGTCCGCCGCCGCGTCCGAACGAGGTCTACGAGTTGACGGGTGACGGTGAAGGCCGACGGTATCGGCTGGTGATGAACACCACCATTGTGTTGGTGGTCGTGGTTGTGCTCTCGGCCGGTACGTGGTTCAACCATTCGCACCAGGGCTTCATCCCCTACTGGGCGAGGTGGAACGAGACGGGTTACGAGAACGGGACCGATAATTACAACGCGGACTCGAAGGGCAAGAGCCTGAAGCAGTACGGCGAGTACCGCGCGCTGATGGATCGCCTCGGGCGGCTGCCGCCCGGGCGCGCGTTGTGGGAAGGCGGAGGGTCGATCGACAACTACGGCACTTCGCTCGCACTGATGCTCATCCCGTACTGGACGGACGGCCGCATTGATTCGTTCGAGGGGCTCTACTACGAGTCGGCGGCGAGTACGCCGTATGCCTTCATGACGATCGCGTCACTGTCGGGCACGGGGAACTCATCGGACCCCGTCCGCGGGCTCGACTATCGCCACATCGAAGCGTTCTCCGACGGCGTGCGCCAGCTGCGCGCGCTCGGCGGTCGCTATTACCTCGCACACTCGCCCGGAGCCAAGGACGCGGCGGCCAAAGATCCGGGATTGCGTTTCATCGATACTGTCGCCGACCGCGACGGCATGGAGCCGGCGAGTTGGAACATCTACGAAGTGCGGGACCACGCCCTCGTCGCGCCGCTGCGCCAGGAGCCGATCGTCGTGACCTCGAAGTCCGGGACCCAAGCCGAGTGCTTCCATCACCCGAAGGGCGGAGATCCTGGGCCCGCGATCGCGGATCCGTGGGAATGCACCGCCGCGTATTGGTGGAGCCAGCCCGCGAATTTGGATCGGCCCCTCGCGGCCGCCGGACCAAAGTCCTGGCGACGGAGTTCGGCTGCCGATGCGCCCGGGACTCCGCGGCGCCGCCAACCGGCCGTGGCAGTCTCCGCGATCCACGAGTCCGACAGTGCGATCCGCTTCCGGGTGTCGAGAGTTGGTGTCCCGGTGGTGGTGCGGACGTCGTACTTCCCAAACTGGGAGGCCAACGGAGCCAGGGGTCCGTGGCGACTCACACCGAACCTCATGGTGGTGGTCCCCACGTCTCGCACCGTGGAACTCCGGTTTGTGCGCTCCGGCGCAGAGAAGCTGGGCGGGCTTCTCAGCGTGGCGGGGGTCGTGGGACTGGCTGGGTTGGTGGGGTGGGATCTGCGCTCGCGCCGCCGCCGTCAGCGGACGCGATCAGATCGAGATGCAGGCAGAACGCCCTGATTGCTCCCGGTTGAGCCATGGGTGTGGCGTCAAGTCGAGCCTGGGCGCAGAACGTGGCGAGGCTACGATCACTGGCCCGTCCAGAGGGCGGT
>JANPBJ010000087.1:0-35512 GCA_031430375.1 Acidimicrobiia bacterium | reverse complement strand
GGACGACCGGACCTCACTCGTCGCCGCGATCATCGAGATGCGCACCGAGGCACAAACACGCGGCCTCTGGCTCCCCCACATGCCCGAAGAGTGGGGCGGCATGGGGCTCAGCCACGTGGAGCTCGCGATGGTGCAGGCCGAAGCCGCGAAGTCCGGCTTCGGGCCCTACGCCATCAACGCCCAGGCGCCGGACGAGGGCAACATGCACACGCTCCTGCATTGGGGCACGGCCGAGCAGAAAGAGAAGTATCTCCGTCCGCTGTGCGAGGGCCGCACGCGTTCATGTTTCGCGATGACCGAGCCCGAGGTGGCCGGATCAGATCCCACCCTGATCCAGACCCGCGGGTATCAAGACGGCGACGAGTGGGTGATCAACGGCCACAAGTGGTTCATCAGCGGGGCACGCGGCGCGAGCTTCGCAATCCTCGTGGCCCGCACCGAAGAGCAGCCCGACATCAAGCAGGCCGCCAACTCCGCCTTCATCATCGAACTTCCGCACGAGGGTTGGAACGACGTTCGCGAAGTTGAGACGATGCACGGCGGAACCGGACACTCCGAGATCGTGATCGAGGACCTCCGAGTGCATAACGATCAGATGCTCGGCGGCCGCGGCCAAGGTCACCTGCTCGGTCAGTTCCGCCTCGGCCCGGCACGCCTCGCGCACTGCATGCGCTGGATCGCGCAAGCCGAGATGGCGCTCGACATGATGGTGGATCGCTCACTCAACCGTTACTCGCACGGGTCGTTGCTCGCGGAGAAGCAGGGCATCCAGTGGATGATCGCCGAGTCCACGATTGAGCTGTACCAGGCGAAGCTGATGGTGCTGCACGCGGCGTACAAGATCGACCGCAAGGAAGACTTCAAGAGCGAGGTGTCGATGACGAAGCACTTCGTGGCCAACGCCCTGAATCGCATCATCGACCGCTCCATTCAGGTGCACGGCGCGCTCGGTTATTCCACTGACACACCGCTGGCCAACATGTTCCAGCACGCCCGATGGGCCCGCTTCGCCGACGGCGCGGATGAGATCCACCTCATGCGCACCGCGGAGCGCGCCATCGCGGCGTACAAGGACACCGGCTCCACCGCGACCGCGACCGGCTCACTCCCGATCTAAGTCTCCTCAACTGCACTCCCAACGTTCATTGTGCGCGAGCCCTCCCAACCCATGGAATACGCACAACGGACAGGGCCTGGTTACGGTCGACGCCGTGGGAAGGCCGGAGCGAGAACTCGCGACCAAGAACTGGCGCGACATGAACGACTATGCAGATGCGAAAGGTCCCGTCATCACCGACATCACTCCCCGGGCGGAGGCGTGGGCGAAGCGGCGACGATCGGCCCGATAGCGAGCGGACCCGCGCACGATCAGCGCGGCGGGAGCACCTCGAGATCGGTCTGCGCGAAGTCGTTGCCGGTGCACAGGATCGGGTGGCCCGATCGCTCGGAGAGCGCATAGACGAAGCAGTCCCCGTAGGTGAGAGACGCAGGGTGACGACCCTTCCCGTAGCGGCGCCACGCCGCGATCGCCTGCTCGGCATCCATGCGGTCGACGGGCACAACGGTGACATTCGCGTCACGGATCAGGCGCTCGACCGCCTCGAGCCCGAACGCCGACGACCGACGCTCGACCACGATGCCCGACTCGGTCAACGAGGCCGACGACAGGAGGCGTTCCGACGAGTCAACGAGCGTGTCCATCAGCGTCTCCCACCCGACCTCCCCCAACACGATCGAAACCACCGCGGACGAGTCGAGGACCACACCACTCACGCTGGGAGACCGTCCTCGTCGTACCCGATGATCTCGTCATGACTTCGGGGGTCGTCGATCAAGTGCGGACGGAGTTCCTCCTGAATCCGCGCGATCCGAGCTCGGAGCAGGCGCTTCTCGCGCGCCTGCTCCTGACGCGCCAGGCGTTCCCGCAGCGCGACGAGGACCGCGTCCGTGATGGATTCGTTGGTCCTGGCAGCGAGCTCGCGCGCCAGCCGTTCGACCTCTGGATTCTTGATGCTCAACGCCACGAGACAACCTTACTACCTACAAGGCAACCCAGGCACCCAACTTCGTTCCGGGGACGCGCCGCTAGCGTCTCCGGCCGTGTCCGAACCGCCCGACTCACCATGGCAGCCCGAGCTCGACGAGCTCATCCGGCGCCGCGGCTTTGCCGAGCAGATGGGCGGGGCCGAGAAGGTCGACCGACACCACGCAAACGGCAAGCTCACCGTCCGCGAGCGCATCGACGCGCTGCTCGACGCGGGGACCTTCCGCGAGGTCGGCGTACTCACCGGCCGCGCCACCACCGACGCTGACGGCAACCTCCAATCGGTCATGCCCGCCAATTTCGTGATGGGTCGCGGCACGATCGACGGTCGCAATGTCGTGGTCGGCGGTGACGACTTCACCGTGCGGGGCGGCGCGGCCGACGCGTCGATCTTCCAGAAGCAGGTCATGGCCGAGCGCACGGCGCACGACTACGGCCTCCCGATCGTTCGCCTGGTGGACGGGTCGGGTGGCGGTGGCAGCGTGAAGACCCTTGAAACCGAACGCCGGTCGTTCGTCCCGTTCAATCCTGGCTGGGAATGGGTCGTCGCCAACCTCGGACGCGTTCCAGTCGTCGGTCTGTGCCTCGGCAGTGTTGCCGGGCTCGGCGCGGCGCGAGTTGTGACGAGTCACTACTCGCTCATGGTGAAGGGGACGAGTCAACTCTTCGTGGCCGGTCCGCCCGTGGTGAATCACCTCGGCATCGAAACGGTCGACAAGGAGACCCTCGGCGGCAGCCACATCCATACCCGCAACGGAGCCGTCGACGACGAGGTCGAGAGTGAAGCCGAAGCCTTCGCACGAGCTCGTGCGTTCCTCTCCTACCTGCCGAGTTCGGTCGAGGAACTCCCACCGCGAGTTGAACCCACCGACGACCCACACCGCGCCGCCCAAGAGTTACTCCGCGCGATCCCGCGCGAGCGTCGCCGCGTGTACCGAGCCCGCGCCATCATCGAACACGTCGTCGATCACGACCCGGACGACACCACGAGCTTCTTCGAGCTGGGCAAGATGTGGGGCCGGTCCGCGATCACCGGCTTGGCCCGTCTCGACGGGTGGCCGGTCGCGATCCTCGCGAACGATCCGTACCACTACGCGGGCGGATGGACGGCCGACGCATCACGCAAGGTCGAGCGGTTCATCGATCTCGCCGAGACGTTCCGTTTGCCCGTGGTGCACCTCGTCGACAACCCGGGTTTCGTCATCGGCACCGAGGCCGAACAGCAGGCCACCATCCGTCACGGCGTTCGGGCGCTGGCGGCGATCTACCAAGCCACCGTTCCCTGGTGTTCGGTGATCCTGCGCAAGGTCTACGGCGTGGCCGGCGCGGCACATCAGAACGCGTCGCGCCTTTCCTATCGGTTCGCGTGGCCATCCGGTGAGTGGGGTTCGCTGCCACTCGAAGGCGGGATCGAGGCCGCGTATAAAGCCCAGCTCGAAGCATCCGAAGATCCCGCCGCGCTCCGCGCCGAAATCGAAGCACGTCTCGCGAAGGCGCGCGATCCGTTCAAGACCGCCGAGGTCTTCCTCGTCGACGACATCGTCGACCCGCGCGAGACGCGCCCGCGGCTGTGCGAGTTCGCCAACCTCGTGGCGCCGCGCCGCGCCCGCTCCAGTCCTGGCGTCCGCACGCCGCGACCATGACTCGGGACGTCCCCGAAGCCGAGTTCGGACTCGTCGGAGCGCCATCGGAGCTTCCTGGCGGAGTCACGGGCGTTCTGCGTTTCGGTGACGTCGTGGTCAAACCGGTCACCGACGTTGCCGCGGCCGAGTGGACCCAATCTGTGTTTGCCGAGCTCCCCGCCGCGAACGATGTGCGCTGGTTGCGCCCGATGCCCTCCCACGACGGTCGTTGGGTCGTGGATGGTTGGATCGCCAACGAATTCCTCCCGGGTCTCACCGCCGTCGCGCCAGATTGGGCCACGGTGATCGAGTTCGGCGGGCGCTTCCACGCGGCGACCCAAGCCATCAGACCACCTGCTGCGATGTTGCTAGCCCGCGCCCATCGCTGGGCCAGAGGGGAGCGTCATGCCTTCGACGAACAGCGCTATGAACTGACGCCCGAGGCGGCCGCAATCGATGCCGTGCTCGAGCAGTGGTGTGCGCCCGACCCGATCCGTCACAGGTGGTGCACGTGGATCTCGCCCCCGATGTCTTCGTCTCCCCCGACGGCGCCCGATCGGCCCATGGCGAACTCGCCCCGTACCGCCGCGTCATGAATGTGCTCGGGCTCCGATAGCGTCGGGGTCCATACCGGAGGTCTCCCACGCTTCGTCGGCCGGCCATCGGACTTGCTGCTCTCACGCTCGCCATGGTGGGCTTCGGTGCGGGCACATCGCCCGTCGACGCGGCGATTCGGCACCCAAACTCCTAGCCTGCGGTGCCACGTCCGTAGACTTCCGGGGGTGACTTCCTCTCTCGACGCCGGTACCGGCGCTCGCCCGACCGAAGGCTTCTGGCCGAACGCAGACCATTGGTCGGCCGCGATCCCAAACGTGACTCCGCACCCCAGACCGGCAACGTTGGCCGAACACGGTTGGGTGCAACTCGCCGACGCGCCGTTCACGGTCCCCTCGGCTGAGTTCGAGGAGCTCGAATACCTCGACTGGAAGAGCGGTGGCGATACCAACTTCGCACCCATCGCCACCGCAGACGGCCAACTCGATTGCCGCGGTTTCTGGAACGAAGGCGACGAACGCCCCGACAAGGACGCGACCTTCACCACCAATGCGTTGCGCTGCCCGACCATCGCCACCTACGTGGAGAGTGTGGGTGCGAACTTCGGTCGCGTCCGCACGATCAAGCTCGAGCCGCAGGATCACACCACGGCGATGCGATCGTTCCACCGCGATGACAACAACCGGTTCAACCCGCCCACCGATGGCTGGGTCGTACGCGCGTGGATGGAACTCACCGACAATCCCAAGTCCTACATGCTCCTCATGGATACGGGACCCGACGGCCTTCCCGACCGCAGCACCGAGACACGCGTTCCCTTGCACCGAGGCGCGCGGTTTGTGGTCGACACCCAACGGTTATGGCACGTGGTCGTACATCCCGGCACCGAGGCTCGCTACGCATTGATCAGCAGTTTCGAGAGTGGCGCCGCGCTGGATCGTTGGATCGACTCGCAACTTCCCTGAACGGCCGATGACAGCGCGGTGGACGCCAGGTGCTGTCCGCGGCATGGACGATCTTGACCGTCGAACATTTCTCGGGCTCGGTGCCGGCGCGCTCACCGCCACCACACTGGCCGCGTGTTCCAGTGATTCCGCCGGATCCCGCGCCGCACCAAACCGCACACCGACGCCCAAGGGACTTGGGAAGCCCCAGGATGCGCCGTTCGATCATGTGGTGGTCCTCATGATGGAGAACCGGTCGTTCGACCACTCCCTGGGATGGCTCCCCGGCGCCGACGGCCAACAGGCGGGCCTCGAGTATCCAGATCTGGACGCCAAGTTCCACAAGACCTGGGACCTCGGAACCGACTACCAGAGCTGCACCTTTTTCGACTCATCCTTCCCAATGGTCTCGCCGCGCCGGGTTCCAAGATTCAGACCGCGATCTGGGACCGCATCAAGGACGCCGGGTTGACCGGTGGCTACTCCTCGTACGGCGAGCCGATGACGGCCGTCTTCGACTCGAAGAAATACAACGACCTCAGCCACCCCGTCGAAGCTTTCTTCACGGCCGCAAAGGCCGGCACCCTGCCCAATCTCACCTTCGTCGAGCCTGACTACACCGACGCATCTGAAACCGCCGGCACGTCGAACGACATGCACCCACACGGAAACATCCGCGTTGGAGACGGCTACATCCAAAGCGTCTACAAGACAATCACCACGAGCCCCCAGTGGGAGAAGACCGTCCTCGTGATCACCTTCGACGAGTGGGGCGGGTTCTATGACCACATCGTTCCGCCCACCGTTGCCGACGACAACGTGAACCTGAACCCGGGACCCCACCCCGACTACAAGCAGCTTGGCTTCCGCGTTCCCTGCGTCGTTGTATCGCCGTGGTCTCCCAAGTCGATCGTGACCGAGGGACCCTATGAGCATTGCTCCATCTTGCGAATGATCGAATGGCGCTGGCAGCTCGAGCCGATGAGCCTGCGCGACAAGACAGCGAAGAACCTGGCCGATGCACTCGACTTCTCGCTCACGCGGCCGCCCGTGAAGCTGCCCAAGTTCACGCCGCCACCATTGAGTGCCTGTAATCCTCCCGCCGCCGGCTAATCGACTCGGGTGCGCAACCCGCTTTGACCGCGCGCGGGCGCGTCGAGTCCAATGCAGACCATGCGCTTCGGAACCTTCATGGCCCCCTTCCATCCCGTGGGACAGAACCCCACCCTCGCGCTGGAACGCGACCTCGATCTGATCGTCCATCTCGACCGGCTCGGATTCGACGAAGCCTGGGTCGGTGAGCACCACTCCGCCGGCTTCGAGATCGTGGCGTCGCCCGAGGTGTTCCTCGCCGTCGCGGCAGAACGCACCAAGCACATCAAGCTCGGCACGGGAGTGAGTTCCCTCCCGTATCACCATCCACTGATGCTCGCCGACCGGATGGTGTTGCTCGATCACCTCACGCGCGGTCGCATCATGCTGGGCGTCGGTCCCGGTCAGCTCACGTCGGACGCGCAGATGCTCGGCATCCCGTCGGACCAGCAGCGCCCGCGTATGGAGGAAGCGCTCGACGTGATGATGCGCCTGTTCCGCGGCGAGACCGTCACCTACGAGTGTGAATGGTTCACGATCAACGAGGCGCGATTGCAGATGCGTCCGTACAGCGACCCGTGCTTCGACATCGCAGTCGCGGCATCGTTTTCCCCCACCGGCGCGCGCGCCGCTGGCAAGCACGGCATCGGCATGCTGTCCGTTGCGGCCACCGCCAAGCAGGGGATGGACCTGCTTTCGCATCATTGGAACTTGTGGGAAGAGCTCGGACGCGAGAGCGGAAACATCGCCGACCGTTCCAAGTGGCGCCTCGTCGGACCAATGCACCTCGCGGAAACGCGTGGCGAGGCCGAGGCGGAGGTCGACTACGGGATCGCGCCGTTCTCTCGGTACTTCACGCACGTTCTTCCGGGTGGTCCGGTGCAGGGCGATACCACCGCTGAGATCATCGAGAACAACAAGGCATCAGGATTCGCGGTGATCGGCACGCCGGACGACGCCATCGCGAAGATCCAGGAGCTGATCGATTCCAGCAACGGTGGATTCGGCGCGTTCCTCCTCTTCGATCACAACTGGGCGCAGCCCGACGCCAAGCTCCGTTCGTACGACCTCTTCGCGCAATACGTGATGCCACACTTCACTGGCCAGTTGCAGCCGGTGCAGGCGTCGCACGACTGGGTGGTCGGCAGCGGCGGTGTGTTCGTAGAGCGCACCGCCAACGCGATCGCGAAAGCCATCGACGATCACGCCGCAGAACGTGCCGACGTCACACCCACCGCGTGAGCTGATCTGAGAATGGCTCGCACGACCCACGCGTTCCTCGCGCGTTCCGGGCTCACTCTGGCGGTGCACGACTGGGGCGGCGATGGCGACCCGGTCCTGCTCGCCCACCCCACCGGATTTCACGGCGTCGTCTGGCAGCCCATCGCCGAGGGTTTGGTGGCGCGTGGTCGACGGACCTGGTCCTTCGATTTTCGCGGTCACGGAGATTCCGATCCGACCACCGACGACACCTACTCGTGGGACGGGTTCGCCGATGATGCTGGCGCGGTATTGGATCACCTCGAGCTGCGCGGACATCCACGCCTCCTGGCCGCGGGCCACAGCAAAGGCGGAGCCTCGCTCCTCACGATTGCGGCTCGCGACCCCTTGGCGTTACCTCGCATCTGGGCCTATGAACCGATCGTGTTCCCGTCGGAGGAGCCCTTCCCGGTAAACCCCAACAACCCGATGTCCGTCGCCGCTCGAAAGCGGCGGGCCGTTTGGCCGTCACGCCAAGCAGTCATCGATTCCTATGGTGCGCGTGCGCCGCTGGGCGCATTGCGCGCCGACGCACTCAATGCCTACGTGACGTACGGGATGCGAGACCTCAGGGACGGCACCGTCGCACTCAAGTGCCGCCCGGAAGCCGAGGCGAACATGTACACGATGGGCGCCGCCAACGGTCTGTATCCGCGCCTGGCCGAGGTCACATGTCCCACGCTCGTGGCCTGCGGCGGCGATAGCCGTTCGATCTCGCCGACCTTGGGCGCGCAGATCGTGGACCGGCTGACCCACGCAACCCTGGAAGTCTGGGCAGGACACGGCCATTTCGGCCCGTTGGAGGACCCCGAGCAGGCCGTGGAGTCAATGCTTCACTTCGCCGACTCATCCGTTCAAGGAGCACCAAACGAATGACCCAAGTGACCACGATCGACGACATCACTCCCGCCTACCTCACCGAGGCGCTGGGCCGGAACGTGGTGACTCGGACCGTCGAACCGGTGGGCGTCGGAGTCGGGCTGATCGGCCAGTTGTACCGCGTGACCCCCACCTACCGCGACGCCGGATCCGGGCCCGAGCACCTGATCGTGAAGCTGCCCGGCGCAACCGAAGAGTCTCGGTTCGTCGCGCTCGTACTGCAGATGTACGAGAAGGAGACCGGCTTCTACCGCGACCTTGCGGCCACGAGCGGCGACCTCTCCCCCACATCACATCACGTGACGTTCGATCCCGAGTCCCACGATTTCGTGCTCTTCCTCGACGACCTCGGTGCCCATCGCCAGGCCGACCAGATCGCCGGGATTGGAATCGCCGACGCGGAGATCGCGGTGCGCGCGCTCGCTGTCTTGAACGCCGCGTGGTGGGAGCACCCCGATCTGCTGGAGAGCGCGTTCCTCCGCCCGCTCGCCGAAGCGCCATTTCCCGAAGCCGTGAGCATGAGCTATGAGGGCGCATGGCCCAACGCTCTCGATGTGTACGGCCACATGATGAGCGACGACATCAAGGTGTTCGGAGCGCGCTACGCCAGCCTGTTCCGCTGGTTCTGCGAACGGCTGTGTGAGGCACCGGTCACGATGACCCACGGTGACTGGCGGGGTGACAACCTCTTCTTCACCGACAACGCAGCTGCTCCACTGATCGCGGTCGACTGGCAACTCATTTCGGTGGCGAAGGGCATCAAGGACTTCGCGTACTTCGTGACCCAGAGTCTGCGACCCGAAGATCGCGCCGAGCACGAGCGACGGCTCCTCCAGATCTGGCTCGACGAACTCGCCGCGAACGGCGTGACCGGGTACGGCATGGACCAGGCCTGGGACGACTACCGGCTCGCGGTCGCGTGGGCGTTCGTCTATCCCGTGATCGCCGCCTCAACCCTCGACCCCACCGACGAACGCGGCGCCGCCCTCACGTCGTCGATGCTCGAACGCTGCATCGCCGCCATCACAGACTTGAACGCACTGGAGCTCATCCCGGCGCTTTGATCGCTGCTTGTTCGCGGTTTCGTTTGTCGCAACCCAATGATACAATCGTCCGCGTGGGCGACTGGATCATGGCCGGGGTTGTTGCGTTCGCGGCGCTCTTCGTCATCGGATCCGGGTGCCGACGGGTCGACGACCGCTACCTTCATCGATGGTCGCGTCGATTCGACATCGCGCTTGACGTGGAGACTCGGCCGCTCGTCGTCGGCCGCCTCCGTCAGGCTCGCGTCCTTCGCTCGATCGCGATTGCCATCGGGATCACCGTCGCCGGCCTCCCGGCGTACCTCAATCTCATAGCGAGAGACCGAGCCAGTTCGTTCGCGAACCAGGCAGTCGGTTCCTCGTGGATTCTCGCAGCCGCGCTTGGCTGTCTTACGGCGGAATTTCTCTCCGCGCGCAATGCGCGAGGTAACTCTCGCGCGGCCTTGCACGCGCGGCGGTCGGAGAACTACGTCAGCTCCGTATGGCTGCGCGTCATCTTGACAGCAGCTGCAATCGCGGCAGCCGCGGCATCCGCAGCGACCCTCTCCGATGTCCCGCGGGTGGCCATCGCATGGGCTGGTGCGATCGGCGCGGCGCTGGCAGGTGGTCTGGTCTTACTGGGTCTCAGACTGATCACCGATCGGCCTGCGCTCGCGCCGGATGGTCAGATGAGATCTGTCGACGATGCCTTGCGCGCCGACGGCGCTCATCGCCTGGTCGGTGCCGGTGTCGCTCTCGCGATCACGGGTGCCGCCTTGACCGTGGGATGCGCGCTTGAAGCCTTCGCCACCTGGCTCCCATTGCTGACGGTCCCAGTGAGCTACACGGCACTCAGTATCTGGTGGACGCTGGCGCGCGATGCGAGCTGGAGCGTCACGCGACCACGCTCGGTAGTCCGATGATCACCGCGCAGATCGATCCGGACTCGCCAGTTCCGCCGTTCGAGCAACTTCGCTCGCAGATCGACACGGCCATCCGAACCGGGCTGCTCATTCCTGGCACCCAGCTCCCCACCGTCCGCCAACTGGCCGGCGATCTCGGACTCGCGCCCAATACCGTGGCTCGGGCTTACAAAACGTTGGAAGCGTCTGGCCTCGTCGAAGGCCGCGGACGCCGCGGCACGCGGGTCCGCGACACGCCCGCGCTGTCCACACCAGAACGTCGGCGACTCCTCATGGCTGCCGCCAACCGGTACCTGGACGAGGCCAACCGCGCCGGATTCGATGCGGCGGAGGCGATCGCGATTGCGAAGGCGGTCGCGTCGCGCACCGCTCGCCGTTCAAGGTCCACCGGACCACCCATGCGGTTGCTGCAGGGACATTGAAACCTTGGCATAGTCCCAGGTGAACCGTGCGCCTGCGTCACCCGGCACCGAATGAAGGACTTCGTTCGGGTACGTATTCGCCATCGCGAGGATCGCTTCGACGTCGTGCGCGTCGGTCATGCGTTGCGAAATCCGTCGAGAACGGCAGCCCACCGATCGGGGTCGGATTGGTAGGGAGCGTAGAACGACAGCCGGTCGACGATGTCGCCGTAGCGGCCGAGGAGCAGCTTCGGTATCGCTTCCGGCTCGCCGACAACTGCGAATGTCTCCAAGATCTCGTCGTCGATGAGCTGGCCCATCTCCACCCACTTGCCCTGCTTCGACATCGCGTTGAGATCGGTCTGGAGGTCGCCCCAGCCATGGAGTTCCAAGACGCCGCGGTAGGCGGGGGTCGAGCCGTAAAACGCGATCTGCTGCTTGGTGCCGGCGCGGGCCTTCTCCATCTGCGCGTCATCGGCACCGGTTACCACGAACAACGGTCCCGAGAGTTGGAACTCGGCACGGGACTTCCCGGCCGTGGCCCAGCCCCGTTCCAACGCGGGGATCGTGACCTCCCGCACGTACCGCTCCGTCGTGAACCCGTGCAGGATGATGCCGTCGGCCACCTCACCTGCGACCTCGGTCATCTTCTCACCGACCGCGGCGAGGAAGACCTTCGGCGGCCCGCACTCGAGCGGGCCGGGGTTGAAGAACGGCGTCATCAACGTGTGGCGATAGAACTCACCCTCGAACTGCAACGCCGTACCGTCCTGCCAGTTCGCCCAGATCGCTCGCATCGCCAGGATGAACTCGCGCATGCGCGCCGCGGGATGCGACCACGGCATGGAGAACCGCTTCTCGATATGCGGCTTGATCTGGCTTCCGAGCCCGAGGATGAACCGACCGTCGGAATACCCCTGCAGATCCCACGCCGTGTTGGCGAGTGTCATCGGGCTGCGGGCGAACGCCACCGCGATCCCGGAACCAACCTGGATCCGCTCCGTGTGCTCGGCCGCGATCAAGAGCGGATAAAACGGATCGTGGCTGGTCTCTGCCGACCAGATCCCGTCGTAGCCCAGGTCTTCCTGCGACTTCGCCGAGGCCGCGATCGCGCTGATCCCCCCGCTGCCACTCGCACCGAGTGCGCCAATCCCACCGTCGACCTTCACGCATCCTCCTCGTACCGCTTGTCCAAGACCGGGCCGGACGTTAGACGGACGGCGCCCGCGACCGCTTTGGGTGCGCTCATGGACCGCCACGGTTCACCACCGCACCCAAAACCAGCGAAGCGGCCCACTCGCGGCCCGGGGCCCACTGCCATACGGCCGAAAGCCAAAGGCTGTCTCACCCTCCCGGTACTCTGACGGCATGGGAGTAGCGATGCCGCGAGGCCTGTCACCATCGTCGTTCTCGGCGTTCAAGGACTGCCCGCTGGCGTTCCGGTTCTCGTATCTCGATCGGTTGCCCCAACCGCCGTCGGCCGCCGCCAGTAAGGGCACGCTCGTCCACCGATCGCTCGAACTCCTCATGCTGCGGGGCCCTGAGGCTCGCACCATCGAGAACGCGCTGCTCGACCTCGAGACGGCCCGGCTCGAACTCGCGCTCCACCCTGATTTCGCCGAACTCGAACTCTCCGACGAAGAGTGGGACACGTTCCATTCCGATGCCGCGACCCTCGTACACAAGTACTTCGAACTCGAAGACCCCACGTCAATCGTCCCCATCGGTCTGGAACTCCGGCTCGCGGCCACCATCGGAACGGTGCAGCTGCGCGGCATCATCGACCGCCTGGAGCTCGACGCGGACGGTGAACTCGTGATCACCGACTACAAGACGGGCGCGGTCCCCGGCGAGCGCTACGAGTTGAAACGCCTCGCGGGTGTCCATATGTACGCGGCGATGGTGGAACATGCGCTGGGCAAACGGCCAGTCCGGGTGCAGTTGCTCTACCTCTCGATGCCGGTCGCGATCGTGACGTCGCCGTCCGGACCGTCGATCACTGGCGTGATGCGCAAGACCGATGCACTGTGGTCCGCGATCGGACGAGCATGCGAGCGCGACGACTTTCGACCCAGTCCCGGCGTGTTGTGCAACTGGTGTGCATACAAGGCCTACTGTCCCGCGTTCGGCGGCGACCCGTTGCAGGCCGTCGAGCTGCGCGGTCCCGGCCACATGATCGAGCCCCCACTTCCACTCGCCGCAACCTCCGCGTAGTGCACCCTGCGATCGACGCGTTCGACGCTCGGGTTGACGCGGCCCTGGACTCCGTACGGAGTCCCACGCTCGATCGAATCTTCTATCCCCTCTCGAGTGCAGCCGATCACAGCCTGCTGTGGTTCGGCATCGGCGCGGCTCGCTCCATCCGCACGGCCGACGTTCGGTTCGCGGTTCGATTCGCCCTCACGATGGGTATCGAATCCGCGCTCACGAATGGACCGATCAAGGCCGTATTCCGGCGCTCCCGTCCCCAACCCGCGGCCGAGACCGCGACGGGCCCGCTCCCGTATGGACTCCACCGGCCCATCACGTCGTCGTTCCCGTCCGGACACGCGACCGCGGCATTTACCGCGGTTGTGCTCCTCGCGGCTGACCGGCGCCGGGCCACACCCTGGTACGCGCTCGCGGCAGTGGTAGCCATGAGCCGGGTCTATGTGCGCATGCACCATGCTTCAGACATCATCGGCGGCGCCGCGCTCGGACTCGCTTTCGGCCATGCTCTGCGGCGCTGGGTCCGGCGCCCAACGGGAGGGACACCACTATGAGAATGTCACCGAGCGAAGCAGTGATGTGGGCGGTCGAGAAGGACCCGTCGCTGCGATCGGATTTCACCAACATCACGATCCTCGACGCTGTCCCCTCCGAGCCACGCCTGCGCGCCACCATCGAGCGCGCGCTCGCGGCCATGCCGCGGCTGGGAGAACGCGTCATTTCTGCGCCACTGCGGATCGCACCGCCGGAGTGGCGACCGGATCCGACCTTCGACCTCGAGTATCACGTTCGGCGCGTCGCGATTCCAGAACCCGGCTCGATGCGAGACCTGCTCGACGTCGCCGGGTCGATCACATCGCCTCCCCTCGATCGATCGCGACCACTCTGGGAGTTCACGCTTGTCGAAGGGCTCGACGGCGGTCGCGCGGCACTGCTGCAACGACTGCATCACACCATTACCGACGGCGTCGGCGGCATGCGCCTGTCGCTCAGCCTCGTCAATCTCGAGCGCGAGCCGGCCCCCCACATTCACGCAGAGGTACGTGGCCTCGCCGATCGGGTCGAACAGGATCGGCTGCATGAGACGCTCGAAGATCCCGTCGATCGCGACTCACCGTTCGACGTCGTTCGCGATGCGCTCACGTTCAGCGTCGGGAACACCGTCGACCTCGTGCGTCGGGGCGTCGGCGCATCCGTCACGGCCGCGGTGCACCCGATGCAGCTTCCCGGACGGGTCCGCCGTTCCGTAGATCTCCTTCGGTCCGTGCGGCGTCAGGTCCTCATCACCGACCGTGGCCATTCCGAGATGTTCGCCAACCGATCGCTCGCGCGCCGGTACGACACGCTGGCGCTCGACTTCGATCCGCTCCACCGTGCCGGCAAGGCGCTCGGGGCCAGCATGAACGACGTGTTCGTCACCGGTGTTGCGCGGGCGCTCGGCCAGTTCCATCGCGAATACGGAGAGTCGGTCGACATGCTCCGGATGGCCATGTCCGTCAGCACCCGCGATCAGGGTGACGTCGCGGCCAACCGCTTCGCGCCCAGCCGGATCCTCGTACCCGCCACCGTTGCCACGATCGACGACCATCTCGAGGCCGTGCACGAAGCACTCACGAACATCCGCAGTGAGCCCGCGCTCGACGCCGTCGACCTGCTCGCCGCCTTGACCTCCGGGGTGCCCACCGCCGCGCTCGTCACCATGGTGCGAGCGCAGACCCGCACCATCGACTTTGCCACATCTAACTTGCGTGGCAGCCCGGTCGACCTGTTCCTCGGCGGCGCGCGCATCGAGGCGAGCTATCCGATGGGACCGCGTGCCGGAGTGCCCGTCAACGTCACGATGATGTCGTACTGCGGTGAGTTGCATTTCGGGATCCACTCGGACCCGGCCGCACTCGTGGATCCCGATCTCTTCCTCCACTGTCTGCGCCAGGCATTCGCCGAGTTGGTCTCACTCGGAGTCTGACGCAGCACACGCGCGCAGACGCTCGCACTCGGACGGGCCCGAACCGCGGCAACCGTTACGGGCGGCGGCGCGCTACACCGGGTGGGATCACGGCATCGACCCACTCTTCATGACCGGGGTCTCGCCAGCGCGAGTGGCTGCACCGGGACCCGTTGTCGATGACATACAGATGCAATGTGGGCGCGTCGTCCGCGAGCTCCAGAAGTTCGACCGCACGAGACTCCGCGGGCGCACTTCCGAGCAGGTCGGCGACGGCAACCACCGACACCACGCGGCTTCGACAGTCGGGACACGCCGAGGTGGTGGCGTCCTCGAGATCGTCGGTCAACGCCATCAGCGCCGCCGCCTCGAGCGCGTCGAAGACCACGGCGCCACCTTCGTCGTCGACGATGGTCAAGTCGGACACGGGCGCAAGCTACCTCCCGCGCCCCCGAGTACCGTCGGCTGATGCGCGCCATCATCGCAATCGGAGACGGAACCACAGTGGTGACAGACCATCGGCTCCCCGAACCGGGGGCAGGCGAGGTCCGCGTCCGAGTCCACGGCGCCGGCCTGAACCGCGCTGACTTGTTGCAGCGGGCGGGCTTTTATCCCGCCCCGCCGGGCAGCGCGGCCGACATTCCGGGCCTCGAGTTCTCCGGCATCGTGGACCTGGTCGGGTCCGGCGTTTCGACTCCCACGGAGGGCGCCCGCGTGTTCGGCGTCGCCGGCGGCGGAGGTCAAGCGGAGTACATCGTCGTGCCCGCGGTTCACTGCGCGCCCGTTCCCGACGCGCTGGATCTCGTGGATGCCGGCGGAGTGCCCGAGGTTTTCGTCACAGCGCATGACGCAATGCGGACCCGCGGCCGGCTCCAATCCGGTGAACACGTGTTGGTGCACGCCGTCGGGTCGGGCGTCGGTACCGCCGTGGTGCAGCTCGCCAAGGCGTTCGGCTGCACCGTCACGGGCACTGCGCGTACCGAGTCGAAACTCGAAGCGGCACGGGCCCTCGGTTTGGACCACGGAATCTTGGCGCCGCGTGAACTTGAACCACTTGCGTTCTCCCAGGAGATCCTGGCGAACGGTGGGGCACCCGATGTGGTCATCGACCTCGTCGGTGGAGCGTACGTGACCGCGGAAGTGACGGCGATCGCACCGGGTGGTCGTGTCGTGATCGTGGGTACCCTCGCCGGGGGAATGCCCGCGACGCCGTTGCTCGGCCTCATGCAGAAGCGAGCGGAGATGCACGGGACGGTTCTGCGGCCGCGCTCCATAGCGGAGAAGGCGGCGGCCACGGCAGCCTTCGTCGAGGAGGTGCTCCCGATGCTCGCCGACGGTCGGGTACGGCCGATCGTTGACCGCATCTTCCCGCTCGACGCAGTGGATGAGGCATATTCCCTGGTCGAGTCCGACACCACCTTCGGCAAGGTCATCCTCGACCTCCGCTGACGGCCACAATCGGCCATTGACGGCCCGGCGCTACGCTCCTGCTCCCCTGTTCTCCCGGAGGTTTCTCGTGGCTGCACTTGCCGACTCAGACGTGGTGATCGTGGAGGCGGTGCGCTCACCGCTCGGAAAGCGCAACGGCGGACTTTCCACGATGCATCCCGCCGATCTGCTCGGCGCGGTGCAGGTGGCGGCCCTTGAACGTAGCGGCGTCGACCCGTCCGCGATCGGCCAAGTGGTGGGCGGATGTGTTGGCCAGATCGGGCCGCAGACCTTCAATATCGCCCGCACCGCATGGCTCTCCGCCGGGCTGCCCATGGAGGTTGCCGCCACCACCGTCGACGCGCAGTGCGGCTCGTCCCAGCAAGCGTCGAATCTCGCGGTCGCGCTAGTGAAGGGGGGCGTTGTGGACGCGGCGATGAGTTGCGGTATCGAGATGATGAGCAAGATTCCGCTGGGCGCGACGATGTCGAAAGAGTTGGACCGCCCTCTGGCGAAGTCGTACTTCGCTCACTACGAAGCGACGTCACAGTTCGAGGCCGCGGAACGCATCGCGGACAAGTGGGGCATCACCCGCTCCGACTGTGACGCGTTCGGTCTGCAATCGCAACAGCGCGCCGCACAGGCCTGGGCCGAAGGTCGGTTCGAGCGAGAAGTTCTCGGCGTCGACGCGCCCGATCTGGGTGAGGACGCCAAGCCGTCCGGCACGACGCACCACGTGGCGCGTGACGAAGGGCTTCGCGAGAGTTCGCTCGAGGGGCTCGCCAAGCTCAAGCCTGTGGGTCGCGAGAATGGTGTCCACACGGCTGGTTCGTCGAGCCAGATCAGTGACGGCGCCGCGGCCGTGATCTTGATGACGGCCGCCCGGGCCCGAGAGCTGGGACTCAAGCCGCGCGCCCGGATTCTCGACCAGTGTCTGGTGGGTGTCGATCCGATCCTGATGCTCACGGGCCCGATCGACGCGACCCGCAAGCTGTTCGACCGCACCGGCCTCACCATGGCCGACATCGACACCGTCGAGATCAACGAGGCTTTCGCCTCGGTGGTGCTGGCCTGGGAGCGCGAGCTACAGCCCGATATGGCGAAGGTCAACCCCAATGGCGGCGCGATTGCGATCGGTCATCCCGTGGGCGCCACCGGCACGCGGCTCATCACCACGGCACTGCACGAACTCGAACGCATCGATGGCACCCTCGGCCTCGTCACCATGTGCTGCGGCGGCGGTCTCGGCACCGGCACCCTCATCGAACGCGTCTCATGACCTCAGCCTGAGGCCAGCGGTTCGCTGCACACCGTTAGGACACGTGGTCGGGCGTACCGTGATGGCAGGGGGACAGCATCTCCCGGTGGCATGTGTTTGCAGTCAGAGCCGCGATCGGTCAAGCTCAGCCCACAACCACGGGCTCCGGGGGCAACGGTGCGGCGAATTATCAGTCTCGCGAGCGTTCTCGCGATCGCATCCCTCGGCCTGCTCGGGGCCTCGGGCTCGTCCGCGGTGGCGCTCAACACTCCGACGATCCGCATCGGCGATGTGACGATGGTCGAGGGCGACGCCGGGAATGCCGCGGTCAAGATACCCGTCGACCTCTCAGGTCCCTCGGACACCATTGTGAAAGTCCCGTATCAGGTGAAAGTGGCGGCCGATGGGACCGCCGATGGCCAAGACGCGATCCTGAAGACGGGCACGCTGGCATTCGCGATCAGTGCGGTCTCCAAGGCGGTCAGCGTCACGGTCATCGGTGACACGAGCGTAGAAACCGCCCAACACATCATCGTGCAACTCGGAACGCCCACCGGCAACGCCACCGTCGTCGATCCGATCGGCGGGCTCACCATCACCGACGACGACAGCGATGGTGTGAACTTGGGTGTCGAGGCGAGCATCGGTGACATCACCGTCACAGAATCCGATACTGGAACGCACCTCGCGTATCTTCCGGTCACGCTGTCTCGACCGGCGCCCACCGCCCTCTACGTGAGCTTCGTCGCCGACTGCTCCACGGCATCGCTCCTCACCGACGTCACCGCGAGGCGCACCGGGCGCATCAACTTCCTCGCAGGACAACGCGCCAAGGTACTGAGCTTCAAGATCAAGGCCGACACCGCGATCGAGGACGTCGAGTCACTCGGGGAGTCCATCACGGCCGGCGTTGGCAGCCTCACGGTCCTCGAGAGCGACGGCACCGCCACCATCGTCGACAACGACGGCTCGTATGGTGGCGGCGGACAGGCCGTTCCCGGCTTTTCCACCGAGGCACTCCCCTCCGGCTCCACCTTCGACCCGGGCGCCGTCGACCAGATCGAACCGATCCAGGTCAGCATGGACGGCTCCGCGCTGCACTACCCCGAGGGGACCGGAACCCTCAATTCGGGCGGGGCCAAGACCAACTCCGATGGCAGCCAAGTTCTGTTCTCGTCGTACGCCGACAATCTGGTCCCCGGTGACACCAACGGCTTACCCGACCTCTTCGTCCGTGATCGCGCCGCCGACACCACTGAACGCGTCAACGTCAAGCCCGATGGGTCGCAGATCACCACCGCCGACACGAACCTCGGCACCTTCCTGTGGCCCAACAGCATCAGCGCGAACGGCCGCTACGTCGCGTTCGTCACCGGCGCATCGTTGGTACCTGCCGACACCCCGGTAGGTACCGGCTCTCTCGGCCGCCTCGACGTGTACGTGTTCGACCGGGTCACCCACAACGTGGACCTCGTGAGTTCCGTCGCCGACGGCACCGCCGCCGGTGGCGCCTATGGCGAAGTGTCGATCAGCGCCGGCGGTCGCTACGTCGCGTTCGTCGTCCACGGATACGAGACCAAGCTGATGTCCACCAACAACTCGTTGTGGCCCTTCGTCCACGACCGCCAGACCGGCAGTACCACGCGGGTGCTCAGTACTCCGGTCGGGTACGGAATCGACATCAGTACGGACGGACGCACAGTGGTGGCCGGGAGTCTTGGGCCGACCTGCGATGACGTCGATCAGAAGCTGGTGGCGATCGACCTCTTGAACGGGACCACTGAACGGATCGACGTCACCACCGCCGGCGAGCCGGCCGCGGAGGGTGCAATGTCCGAGTTCCTGTTCTCCCCAACGGTCAGCGGGGACGGCCGCTACGTGGGGTTCAACTCATTCGCGTGGAATCTGATTCCCGGGATGTCCGGGCCCACTTCGGGTTGGGCCGGCTCGTATCCAGCGGCCCTCCTTCGCACCTACATCCGTGATCGTCAGGCCGCGACTACGAACACCGCTCCCCATCAGTTGACGGCGGGAGGAGGACGACAGCTGAGCATTGACGACTCCGGTCAACACCTCGTCGCGATGGACGGGACCGGGATGGGCACGCTCTACAACCTTCCGTCATCGATCCCGCAGCTGTTCGGATTGCCGTTCGTGACCAATGTCGGACCGTATGCCGTCGCCGCAGACCGTTCGCTCAGCGGTGACGGCCACGTCGTGGTGTTCTCCTCGCTGACCCCCCAGAACCCTGGTGCTACGACGGAGATCTACGCCCAGCGAGTGAACTAATCGACCACCGGAACCCCCATCGCTGCGTGCGACCCCGATGCCGGAATCGCTCGACTTGTCGATGGCTCGGCGGGGACTTCGAGAGGTCCTTGAGACCGGCGCGAATCGCTGGCTCATGCGCCGACCCAACGTAGGCTCCGGCGGTGACTTCACTCGCGGAACGGCTCGGGTACGCGCCTGACGCGAAGTTATTGATCATCAACTGCGATGACCTCGGCTCGTCTCGCGCCGCGAACGTTGCCGTCTACGAGTCGATCCGATCCGGTCTCGGCACGAGCGCCACCCTGATGGTGCCGTGTCCGTGGTCACGGGACGCGGCCGCGATGTACCGCGGCGAGGACGTGGGCGTGCACCTCACGCTCAACGCCGAGTGGGACAACTACCGCTGGGGTCCGATCACCCACGCTCCGAGCCTGCTCGACGGCGACGGTGGCTTCCCCCGAACCATCGAAGACGTGTGGGATCACGCCGACGTTGACGAGGTCCGCAAAGAGTGTCGCGCCCAGATCGAGCGCGCCATCTTTTGGGGCTTCGATGTCAGCCATCTCGATAGCCACATGGGCACGCTCCAACTTCGCCCCGAGTTCTTCGACGTCTACTTGGAGATGGCAGTTGATTTTGCGCTGCCGCTGAGACTCGCCGGAGCCCGGTCGGAACATCGCGTCGGATTCCCGTTCCGCCGCCTCGCCGCGGAGGAAGGAATCGAGTTCCCCGACCACTTCATCACCTCACCGATGGGCGCGCGCCGGACTCTCGAACGAATGCTCTTCGATCTTCGTCCCGGCGTGACGGAGGTGTATCTCCATCCGGCCGTCGACACCGACGAGTTGCGATCGTCGCACCCCGACTGGGCGAAACGCGTGGAGGACCACGCCACGCTGTGTCACGACGCGGCCTTCGCCCACCTCCTCGAACGCGCCGGCGTGATTCGTATCGGGTATCGCGAGGTACGCGACCTCCAACGCGCGTAACCCCGGACTCGCCGATCGGACAGAAACAACGGCCCGAGAGAAGCGGCGACAGACGACCGGTCGGATCAGAACTCGGTGATCTCGCGGACCGTCTCTTGGAGCGCCTTGTATTCCGGGGAGTTCGTGAGGGGCATCAACTGCATGAGCTTGCCCATGTTTCCGGTGACCTTCATGCGTCCCTGCATGAACGCGGCGTTGGCGTCGAGCTCACCCTGCTGAATCTTCACCGAGTCGGCGTACGACAACGCCATGGTGAAGTCGGCGGCTTCGGCCGTGCCGAGCGCGCTCTCGAGCAACGTGCCGTCTTCCAGGCGCCACCAGTACTTGATGTCTCCGTCCGGGCCACCGGACACCACGTACTGCATCAGCGCGGTGGCGCCCGGACGCACTGGCTGCGACGCCGCCAATGCACGCGTCTCGTCGATCCACGCTTCGCTCAGGTACTTCGCCATGTAACTCCCCTTCGCTGAACATCGGCCGCGTTGATGGCGGTGACGTCACACCCGACACGCTACCGAGATGTGGCGGAGGTCGTCGTTCGCAGTCCCGCAAACAGATCGTCTTCCACTTCACCTTCGGGCACGCCCGTTTCTACCAAGGTGCGGGCGAGAGTGAACTCTTCCCACGGAAACACTTCCCGGATCACATCATCGGGAAGCCGCATCCAGAAACCTTCCGGGTCCACCTGGGTGGCGTGCGCGAGCAGCGCGGCGCGCCGGTGATGCAAGAAATCACCCACATCCACGAACGTGGTGTAGCGATGGTCCTTTGACTCGTCGAAGCCGCGCTCGAACCACGCGGCGTACGGGCTCTCCTCGCCGCGAGCGATGAACACGTCATGCAACGCGCGCACCCGCCGAGCCGACCAGCCCGTGTAGTAGAGCTTCGATGGTTGCCACGGATCGCCCGACTCCGGGAACTGCTCCGGGTCACCCGCGGCGACGAACGCCGGACCGGAGATGTCATGGACGCGGAGATGATCCGGATGCGGGTAGAACTCGCGATCGTCGCCGTAGGTGATGATCACCTGCGGACGTTCGGTCCGGATAATGCGCACCAGCCGCTCAACCGCTTCGTCGAACGGCGCATTCGCGAAGTTCTCAGTATGAGAATTCGCATCGGAGTCCTTCATCCCGGAATCGCGATACCCGAGGAGGTACAACTCCGCGTAACCAATCGCATCGACGCTGGCTTCCAGCTCGGCGATGCGCACCGCGTAGAGGTTGTCACGCACTTCGGGAATGTCGACCGCAGGATTGAGAATTTCGCCCTCTTCGCCGCCCGTGCAGCAGACGAGTACGCCGCGGATGTTTTCGGCCGCGTACTTGGCGACCGTCCCGGCTCCTTTCGAAGCCTCATCGTCGGGATGGGCGTGCACGGACAGCAGGCACAGCGGAGCGTTACTCATCGCGCGAAACCTACCCGCTCAGCTCTGCTTCCGACCGTTGGTCTACCCCCGCGCTCGACTGGCTCGCCACATAGATCTCGACCCTGCCGATCCCCCGAATCTTGCGGCCGCGGAGCCGTCGGAACGAGAAGTCCGTGCACGACCCCACCGCGTCAGCGAGTTCGGCCGAGACGATCACGGATGAGGGTCGACCCAACTCAACCAGCCGGTGCGCGAGGTTCACAACCGACCCGTAATAGTCGCCTTCTCGGGCCAATGCGGGCCCGAATGCGACCCCGGCTCGAGCTCGCGGCAGGACGTCGTCTCGGCCCGTCCGAGCGGTCAATGCCAGGGCAACTCGGAGCCCAACTTCGGGGTCCTCCGTGACGAACATCACCTCGTCACCGATTGTCTTCACCAGCCGTGCACCCATTTGCGCGACCGTGTCATAGGTCACGGACTCGAACCGGGCGACGAGCGCGGCAAGCTCGCGTCCGTCGAGCTCCTGGCTGATCGCGGTGTAGCCAACCAGATCCACGAATCCAACGGCAAGCGTTGGAAGCTCACCCGACTCGAGGTGCGGGGTCATGAGCTTGCGGCGGACGGCGGCGCGCACCAAGACCCGCAACGCGTAGTCGTGGAGCCAGGCGACCCGTGACCAGTCGAGCGCGTCGATCGTCAGCGCGGCGACCCCCTCATCGTCGATACCGGATTCACGGGTGTTGACCACCGACTCGACGATTTGGTCCGAGAGTGCCTCGGCAACCCGGGCCAGGCCGGCACCCGCCGCGCGCACTTGGGCCACGAGCGCGGCGCCGTCTTCGCCCGGCGCGAACATTGGGCCGGGACGCTCGGTGATCCGACGAACGGCTTCGACCGATTCGTCGGTGAAGAGCGCCTGACCGTCGGGAACGTCGGGGAACCCCAGCGCCCGCCAGAGCAACGTGGCGACTTCATTCGAGACCCCGCTGCGCTCGGCCACCGCATCCGCGTCGAGATACGGCAGACCCGGGACTAGTAAGCGATCGAGGGTCAACAAGGTCAGCGATTGGTCCGCCGACGCCTGCTCGATCTCTTCGGGCGTGGCTCCACGCTTGCGGAGATAGCGGCTGAGTTTCCGATCCACGAACGGATACTGGCAGGTCGCCGCGACGGGCGCGGCTATCCGCTACGCGGCACGTCGATCCAGGGCAACTCACGCGAGACATCCGGCTCCTTGGGCAGGCCGAGTACCCGCTCGCCGAGGATGTTGCGCATCACGTCGGAGGTGCCGCCTTCGATCGTGTTCGCTTGGGCGCGCAAGAACCCGAAGGCCAGCACCGCGTCCTCATCCACTGCCGACATCCGGCCGACTCGCTGCGTCTTCGAAAGCGAACTGCCCTCCCATGCCATTCCCGCGGGTCCCTCCAGGGTGATTGCAAGATTCTGGAGCCGTTGGTTGAACTCAGCTTGCAGCAGCTTGGTGATCGAACCCTCCGGACCAGCTTCGCCGCCACTCTTGCGCTTTGCCGCGGCCCGTTCGTTATTGATTCGGATCAGCCGACTTTCGATGTAGACCTGCGCCAAGGCTTGGCGCACCAGAGGGTCGGTCGTGCCCCGGGCGCGATCCAACAGGCGATCGACAGGACTACCGCCTACTGCCTCGCCGCCAATCGAACCCGCGCCGGACAACGAGACCCGCTCGTTCATCAGCGTGGTGATCGCGACCTTCCAGCCGTCGCCCTCCCGACCGAGCATCCAGTCGTGACGAACTTTGGCGTCGTTGAAGAAGACCTCGTTGAACTCTGCGTCGCCGGTGATCTGCACGAGCGGCCTGACCTCCACCTCCGGCTCATGCATGTCCACGACGAAATACGACAGGCCGCCATGCTTCGGGACGTTCGGGTCGGTGCGACACAGCAACATGCCCCATCGGGCAACGTGCGCGAGCGTGGTCCAGACCTTCTGACCATTCACGACCCATTCGTCGCCGTCGCGGACTGCACGGGTTGCGAGCCCGGCAACATCGGAACCCGCGCCCGGCTCGGAAAACAGCTGGCACCAAATCTCTTGGTTACACGCAAGCGGCTTGAGGAGTCGGTGCTTCATTTCCTCGGTGCCCCACGCCATCACCGTGGGGCCACCCATGCCGATACCGATGATGTTGTAGGGCCGATGCACCTTGTAACGGCTCAGCACATCGTTGACATGCTTGGCCTCGCCAGGGGTGAGCGAAAGACCGGCGCCGTATTCCGATGGCCAGGTGGGAGTTGCGAGGCCGGCCTCACCGAGCTGAATACACCATTCGTCGTAGTTGACCAGACCGCGCAATGCGGCATACGCCGCGTCGTCTCCGGTATCGATGGCTTCGATCCAACCGGCGGGCAGGTGTTCGCGGAGCCACGATTTGGTCCAGTCGGCCAACGCAGGGGCCGACCGGTCATCGAGAACATCCGACATGACTACCTCCAGATGCCGGACGGGACACCGGCGCGGAACGAGGACAAGAACCGGCGGAGGCTATCCGGCACTCGATCGTTCGGTCAGGTTGACCGTGCCCGCCTCACCTCGAAAAGGGACACGATGAGTCGACCGGTGTTTGTGCACGTGGGTGAAGTAATTTCGTGGCGCCTTGGCAACCGACACCCCATCCACTTCCCAGATTCGTGGGCCCTTCGAACCCCTCGCGCCACCTGGCCGAGCGGCCATCACGCGCGCCTGGGCCGACCAGCGCAGCGGCGTGGTCGCGCTCGCGATCGCAATTGCGGTGCTGTTGGTGGTCCTCGTCGCCATCGGCGAACGCGTGGTGCATCGTGATCAGGTGCTTCCCGGCGTGAAGGTCGCGGGCGTGAATCTGGGTGGATCCACGGAACCAACAGCTCTCCTGACCGTCACGGCTCTCGGTGACCGACTTCGCCGTCAAACGATTCATGCGCGGGCCGGGGAACACGATCTGTCCTTCGATCCCGCGGTGATCGGTTATGAAGTCAACGCGGCGGCCACCATGCGCGCGGCCCGTCGAGCCGGGCGGTCGGCCAATCCGCTCAACGCACTTTCCGGGACCCTTCTGCGAACCCTGCGGCCGGACCGCATTGGTTTGGTGGTTCGCTACGACTCCACCAAACTGGGTGCGCTCATCGATGGTTGGGTCGGCGCCACTGGCAAGGGTCTCATCGACGGCGGAATTCGTGTCGAAGGGACACAGGTCGCCGAGATCAGACCCCGCGCCGGCATCGGGATCGATCGCGACGACGCCGAGCGGCGCATCATCGCGGCACTTGGCACCGGCTCGAGCGATGTGGGAACGCTCCGGATCGGGCCGACCACACCCGCGATCGACATCGCCGACGTCCGCCGTGCCGCCCGCCACGCGCGCGCAATCTTGGCCGCGCCGGTCACGGTCGCAGCCGCCGGCACGACGATGACGCTCGCCCCGGCCCAGGTTGCCCCCACCCTTCGGACGCAGATCAGTGGGTCACGGCTGCATCTTCGAGTGGACGAACTTGCGCTGCGCGCCGCACTCGGCGCGCCGCTCACCGCGGTTGAAACGCCTCCCACCGATGCAACCTTCGCCGTCGACGGCACGCGCGTTTCGGTGGTTCCCGCCGTCACCGGGGTTTTGGTCGACCTGGCACCGGTGAGCGCAGCCATCGCTCGCGGCCATCACGCGATCGAGGCTCCGCTGCGAACCACGGAGCCGGCCCGCACGACCGAGTGGGCCACGAAGCTGAACATCACCGAACTGGTCGCGACATACACCACGAATCATCCATGCTGTCAGCCGCGCATCACCAACATCCACCGAGCGGCCGACACCATCGACGGGACGATCGTGGAACCAGGCGCAACGTTCAGCCTCAACGGAACGCTCGGGCCGCGAACCGTCGACAAGGGCTACGTGCTCGCGCCCGGTATTGGCGCAAACCTTGAGTTCGAAGACTCCGTAGGTGGCGGCGTCAGTCAGCTCTCCACCACCCTCTACAACGCGACGTTCTTCGGGTGTTACGAGGACATCACCCACACGGTGCACGCGCTCTATATCTCTCGGTATCCGATGGGGCGCGAAGCGACCCTCAACTATCCGTCAATCGACAACAAGTTTCGGAACGACTCGCAATCCGGCGTGCTGATCCGCGTGGCGTATAGCAACACATCGGTGACCGTCTCGTACTACGGAAACAAGGAGGGTCGCAGCTGTCGGGGCGAGGGACCCAACATCCTGGAGACGATCCCGATCGCCGTTGAATACATCGACGATCCGACCCTGCCGCTCGGAACCGAAAAGCAGTTGACACCCGGCGCGCTTGGCTACGTGGTCGAGAACTTTCGCATCCTCAGCCGATCGGGCGTCGCCGACGTACGCGAGCGGTTCGCCGAGCGATACTCAATGGCCAAGTCGAAGGTGGCGCGCGGCACCGGACCACCACCGACGACGACCACAACGGTCCCGCCGGCCGTTCCGCCAACTCCACCGGATTCGACGCCACCACCCGCCCCGTAATCGCCTGAACTCCACTCAACTTGGTCATCTCCGAACATTTCCCTGATCGGCCGCGAACGTCCGGGGCTGATGATGAGGTTGTCGTGATCACCCCATCAGCCAGGAGACCAGTCATGCGTTCCACATCGATTCGACCCACTGCACTGCGACCGACCTCAGTCCGACGCCTCGTCGGCGCCGGTATCGGATGCGCCATCCTCAGCGTCTCCGCGATGGCCATTGGTTCGCCCGCGGGGGCAGCCGAGCACACCCAAGCCCGGAAACGCCCGGTGCTCACCGACGAACAGAAGCAATGCATGACGGAGGAAGGCATCACCCGACCGGTCCGTCCCCTCACCCCCCAGAAAATCACCGCCCTCAAAGCCGCAGCCGCGGCCTGCGGGATTCAGGTTCGGCCGGGAGCTCCATCTCAAGGCTGAACGTTCGACGACAGATAGCAAGGATGCGCCCCTCTTCGGAGGGGCGCATCCTTGCTATCTGGTCGGTACCTGGTCAGCGCCGGGTCAAAGCCCGAGTCAAGCCCGGGTCACGTCGCGTCCATGCCCTCGTCGCTCGTGGTCGCGTCCGCACCGCGCCAGTGGTTGACCAGCCCAATCGCGATGCATCCCCCAGCCGCGCAACCAATCGCCAATGCGAAAAGCCCGGCCGATGGCAAGGAGAGGTCGATGACCTCGCGAGCCGGCGGAATCAGGACCGCACCTACCGAGAAGCCGATCATCACCAACACCAGCACGCTGCGATACGACGTCAAAGGACGAGCCAGGATCGTCAGGACGTACAGGCCCACGATGAGCAGCACAATGATCGCTACGGTACGCGCGCTGGCCGTGGTAGCCCCTCGGTGGCGCGCGATCGCGTAGGCGACGTACACCGCGATCGCCGCGAAGGCGCCGGTGGGAATCGCGAACCCGAGCACGCGCCGGACGAAGCCTGGGACATACCGTCGGCTGTTCGGAGCCAGCGCAAGAAAGAACCCGGGAATACCAATCGTGACGGTGCCAACCAACGTCAAATGGCGAGGGAGGAACGGGAACGGCCAGGCGGTGACCACCGTTGCCACCGCGAGAATCGCGGCGTAGACCGTCTTGGTGAGGAACAGATTCGCGGCTCGTTCGATATTCGCCGTCACCCGCCGACCCTCGGCAACCACGCCCGGCAAAGTCGCGAACTTGCCGTCGAGCAACACGAGCTGCGCCACCGAGCGCGTCGCCGCCGCGCCCGAGCCCATTGCAACACCGATGTCGGCATCCTTGAGTGCCAGCGCGTCGTTGACCCCGTCGCCGGTCATTGCCACCACATGGCCGCGCGATTGCAACGCGCCAACGATCGCCCGCTTCTGGTATGGCGTCACCCGTCCGAACACCGAATATCGATCAAGGATGTCGGCGAGCGCTTCCTGATCATCGGGCAAATCCCGGGCGTCATACGGTTCCGCCGCGTCGAGGCCCACCCGGCGTGCCACAGCGCCCACCGTGCGCGGGTTGTCACCCGAGATCACCTTCAGCGCGACGCCCTGGGACCGGAAGTACGCGAGGGTTTCGGCCGCGTCGGGTCTCACCTGTTCTTCGAACAACACCAACGCGATTGGTTCAAGACCTGCGGGTAACGCCTCGCCGGTCAGCGGTCCGTCGGCATGAACGAGCAGCAGCGTCCGACTTCCGGCGGCGGCCAACTCATCGGCCTGCCGGCGTAGGGGATCCGCAGCGTCGATGCAGACCATCTCGGGCGCACCAATGATGAAGCTGCCGTGTTCCAGGAACGAGGCGGCACTCCACTTTCGCGCCGAGTTGAACGGGACCGATCCGTCGCGCGTCCAGCCCGGGTCGACGAATGTCGCCGCGATCGCCTCGAGCGTTCCGTTTCTATTGTCGTCCGCGGCGAGCGCGCCGAGCACCTTCCCAACCTCATCCTCGGTGTGGTCGCCGATGGGCTCGATACGCCCAAACTCGATCGCGCCTTCGGTCAGTGTTCCCGTCTTATCGAGACAGACCACGTCGACGCGGGCAAGTCCTTCGACTGCAGGCAACTCCTGTACCAAGACGTTGCGCCGAGCGAGGGACACGGCCGCAACCCCGAAGGCAATGCTCGTGAGCAACACGAGACCCTCGGGCACCATGCCCACAACCGCCGCGACCACCGTGATCACCGACTTCGGAACGTCATGGTCTTGGAGTTGCCGCCAAAACAACACCGGCGCGACTGCGAGGATCACCCAGGTGACGAACCGCAGGATTGCGTTCACGCCGGCCATGAGTTCCGACTTCGCCACCGTGAAACGCCGCGCTTCGGTAGCAAGTTGTCGGGCATAGGCGTCCGCGCCAATCGCGGTCGCCTGGATCCGGCCCAAACCGGCCACCACGAAACTTCCCGACAGCGACCGGTCCCCCTCGAGCTTCACGATCGGGTCGGCCTCGCCGGTGAGCAATGACTCATCGAGTTCAAGGCCCACCGACATCCGGACAACGCCGTCGGCGGGGACCTGATCGCCGGTCCGGAGCTCCAAGAGGTCGTCGATCACAATTTCTTCGACCGGGACTTCGGACACCAATCCGTCGCGCACGACCCGGGCGATCGGGGCATTCAGGACCGCGAGCTGGTCGAGTGTCCACTTCGCCCGTAGTTCCTGCACGATCCCGATGAGCGAGTTAAAGATCAAGACGATGCCGAACAGACCGTCACCGGGTGACCCGAAGACCAGAATCAGCGCGAGCATCGTGCCGAGGATCGCGTTAAATCGGGTGAAGACATTCGCTCGAATGATCTCCGCCAGAGTCCGGCTCGTGCGCTCCCCGGCGTCGTTCACTTCGCCTCGGGTGACGCGCTCCGCCACCTCGGCACCGCTCAGACCACCCGGACCCGTCACGATCGGATCACGCGGTTCAGCCGGTTGAAACACCGAGTCGGCCACGCCGGGACCGTAATCCGGCTTCGCCGCCTGTGTGGGGCAATCTCCCCTCCTGGACGGTACATATTTGGCCGATGAACCACCGATGGCGGCCTTCTCCGACGCGAAACCAGATGTGTCCCGTGGGGCGGCCTTGACGGTCGCGTATCTCGGCGCGGCCGCGATCTTGATGCTCGCCAGCCTGATGGTCACCGAGCACGCCGCAGTGCTGCTGCGCGGCGGGGCCGGCGCGTTGGCAGTGGGCGGTGCACTGGTGGGGGCCCGTCGGAACCAGCGCATCGGGACCAACCCCTGGATTTGTATTGCGGCCGGAGTCTCGCTGTGGGTCTGCGGCGATGTGATGACCGGCCTCGCCCAAGTTGGCGGACATCGCCCTGCTCACTGGACCGACCTCGTGACGCTCCTCGGGTACGTCGCCGTTGGCATTGGCATCATCATCATCGCCAAGCTCCGAAGTGACGCGCCGAGTCGGACTGCGTTCCTGGATGCATCCGTGTTGGCGATCGCCGTCGCCATGCTCATCTGGGTCGTTCTCATCGCGTCGAACCACCCGGCCTCTTCGACCACCGTGGATCGGCTGATCCTCGCGGCGTACCCCCTCGCCGACGGCGTACTCGTGGCGATCTTGGGATGGATCATCCTCACACCTGGCCGACGCGCGTCGTCCCTATGGCTCATCGGAGGCGGCCTCGCGCTGGTGCTCGCCACGAATCTCGTTCACGACGTCGGAATAAAATTCGACACCGATTGGTCAGCCATGGCCAATGTCGCTCGACCAATCGCCCTCATCATTCTGGGATTGGCCGGACTTCGCAGTACCGGGGAGTTGGTGCAGACAACGCCGCGTCCATCCGACTCGACCGAAAACAAGGTACGACTCGCACTGCTTGCACTCGCGCTGCTCGTGGGACCCGCGGTCAGCATCCTCTCCGACACCAGCAAAACCGAGGGTGTGAACTTCGTCGGAGTGTGCTCGGTGTTGCTCGCCGTCGGTGTGATCGCCCGCTTCGTCAATCTCGTCAAGGAGAACCGAGACGCACACGATGCGACCGCCACGAGTGAGCGTCGATTCCGTCTCCTCGCAGACAGCGCGCCGGTCGGAATCTTCGAGTTCGCCAGGGGTATGCGCATCACGTACGCGAACTCGGAAGGTCTCGAGCTGTTTCCCGACGCGATCGGCGGCACCCCGGACACGATGCTGGACCGGATCGACGAGGCGAGTCAAGATCGGCTCAACACGGCGATCCAGGCAGTCTCTGAAGGTCGCCGCGGTTCGGCCGAACTACGCCTCGGAGCCGGGGCGGGCGACCGCTGGGTTTTGTGGCAAGGCTTGCCCGTTCGCATGCAGGGGGCCCATCTCCCTGCCGCGTTCGCGTCGACCCTCGACATCAGCCAGCTCAAGCGCGCCGAGACCGCTCTCGCCCGCCAAGCCACCCACGACCCACTCACGGGTCTTCCAAACCGGCGGTTACTGCTCGACGCTTTGATCGACGCTCTGCAGTTGCTCGGCCGCGGCCACCGCACCGGAACTGTTGCACTGATGTTCATCGACCTCGACCAGTTCAAGATGGTCAACGACGTGCTCGGTCACGATGCCGGCGACGCACTGCTCAAGACCGCTGCCCAGCGGTTGCGCAACGCAGTACGAGAACACGACATCGTCGCTCGGTTCGGCGGCGATGAGTTCGTGGTGCTGTTGCAGCACGTTGCCGATCGCGGCGAGCTCCACGATGTTGCTCGACGGATTCTTGCCGCCCTCGAGGTGCCGATTCATGTGGCAGGCACCGAGGCCAAGGTAGGCGCGAGCGTGGGCATTGCTACCGCGACCGGACCCGACGACGACCCCGATGCTCTCGTGCGAAACGCCGACGCGGCGATGTACAAGGCCAAGGAGCACGGCCGTGGTCGGTATGAGTTCTTCCGCCCCGACCCCGCCACCAAGACTCACCGCATGCTGTAGCGCAGACCCCTCGACGTCGCGGTCGGGATGACCCAAGTCCCCCCCACCCCGCAGCGTTTGTCGACGGGGTGGCGGTGGCCGCGACCTATTCGACAAGCGCTCGCCATCCTGGCCAGCGCGATCAACGGCCTCTTGCGCTTGACAGCGGTACGCTCCGTCCAAACGCCAAGCGCATCAAGATCGCCGCGGCGAACTCCGCCCTCGGCCCTTCAACGGAGGCACCCATGGCCATCGAATGTCGCAACGTTCCGGGATTCTCCGAGCCGGTGGGTTTCTCCCACATCTCGATCGCGCCGCCGGGACGGATCGTGCATCTCGCCGGCCAGCCGGGGGTCAACGCCGACGGCACGTTCCCCGCGGGGCTGGCGGCTCAGACCGAGCGAGCCGCGCTGAACTTCGTCGCTGCCCTCGAAGCCGCCGGTGCGACTCCCGACGATCTCGTGAAGCTCACGATCCTCGTGGTCGGGTGGAACGAGTCGATGACTGCCGAACTGTTCGAAGGCATCATTGCGGCCGCGGCAGTCAAACCAATGCCACCGGTTCCTACCACCATGCACGGCGTCCAAGCCCTGTTCGAGGACGCGATGCTGGTGGAGATCGAAGGCGTCGCGGTCATCTCGGGCTAGGGGCAGAGTCATCCGACGACCGTCGTCGGTGGCCACGAGCTGTTCATTGTGCGGATTCCCTTTGTGGGAGGGATATACGCACAACGAACGCCAGATTTGGCGCCGGCCGGATGCGAGACGCAACGCCCACCCGCGATCTTCACAGTTACGTCATCCGAAGATGATTGGCAGGATCTGACACGTTCCGCGGAGCGCTCAGCGGAAGTCGCGGGACTTCAGGGCCTCGGCCAGGCCGAGCGGCAGGGCCTCGATCCGCTGGGCCAAAAGGTTGGTGACGCCTTGATGCCGTTCCAACAACCCCCGCACGCGCAATGCCGGTGAACCCCGTGCCACCTTGCGGTAGCGCTTCCACACTCCCCCGGTACAGATCACGTTGGTCAGACCGGTCTCGTCTTCCAGGTTGAGAAACACGGTGCCCTTCGCGGTCTGGGGCTGCTGACGGTGCGTGACCACTCCCGCCACCTCCACGATCGACCGGTCCGGCAAGGACCGCAACGCGAACGACGTGACCACCCCGCGCGCGGCCAGCTCGGCGCGCACGAACTCGGTGGGATGGCGACCCGGCGACAGGCCCGTGGCCCACAGATCCGCCGCGGTCTCTTCCACGTCGGTCATTCCCGGTAACGGCGGCGCTTCCACTCCTACCGCAGTGTGCGGGAGATGCCCGGGGAGCGCGTCACGCATCGCGCCCGCGGCCCACAGCCCGGCACGGCGGTCGACACCGAAGCACGCGAACGCGCCCGCGGTCGCGAGTGCTTCGAGTGAATCGATCGGCGCTTCCGTACGCCGTGCGAAGTCCTCCATGTCGACGAACGGTTCCAAGGCACGTTCCGCGTCGATGCGATCGAGCAACGCGGAGGACAAGCCACGCACATATCGCAACCCGATCCGCATCGCGTGGATCGACGGATCGGCGTGCCAACCGTCCTGCGGATACCCGATTGGGCCGGCGTCGGCCGACCGAGCTTCCAATGTGCAGTCACGTCGAGACCGAGCAAGACACGGACCGAGCACCTCCACGCCATGGCGACGCGCGTCGCGCACCAACGTGTGCGGCGAATAGAACCCCATCGGTTGCGCGTTCAACAACGCGCACGCGAACTCGGCCGGGTGATGCAACTTGATCCAGGAACTCGAATACACGAGGTACGCGAACGACACCGAGTGGCTTTCGGGGAACCCAAAGCTCGCAAACGCTTCGAGCTTGTGCGCGATCTCCTCCGCGGTCTCACCCGTGATTCCCCGCTCGGCCATCCCTTCCATCAGCCGGACCCGCATGCGGGCCATACGCGCCTTCGAACGTTTCGATCCCATCGCCTGGCGCAGTTGATCAGCCTCGCCGGGGCTGAAGCCGGCCGCGTCGATCGCCATCTGCATGAGCTGCTCTTGGAACAACGGCACGCCGAGCGTCTTGCGCAGGCATGGTTCCAACAACGGATGGGGATAGGTCACTTCCTCTTCGCCGTTGCGTCGCCGCAGATACGGGTGCACCGAACCACCCTGGATCGGACCGGGTCGGATCAACGCGACCTCCACGACCAGGTCGTAAAAGTTCTCCGGGCGCAACCGCGGCAGCGTGGCCATCTGGGCTCTGCTCTCCACCTGGAACACGCCGATGGTGTCGGCCGCGGTGAGCAGGTCATAGACCTCGGACTCCTGCGGAATCGTCGCGAGGTCAATCTCGAGGTCTTCGTGATCGCGCACGAGATCCACTGCGAGGTGCAGCATCGTGAGCATTCCCAAGCCGAGCAGGTCGAACTTCACCAATCCTGCAGCGGCACAATCGTCCTTATCCCACTGGAGCACCGACCGGTTCTCCATCCGCGCCCACTCGACGGGACAGCACTCCACCAACGGCCGGTCGGCCATCACCATCCCGCCCGAATGAATGCCGAGATGACGGGGAAAGTCCTGCACCGCGTCTGCGAGTTCCAGGACCAGCTCCGGAACCGGCGGCGCTTCGTCACTCTCACGGAAGTCGTCGAACGCGCCGTCACGCGATCGCCAACGGTCGATCCATTTCGTCAACGCGTCGGCATGGCCGGGCGAAAGACCCGCGACCTTCGCCATCTCGCGCAGCGCGGAACGCGGCCGGTACGTAATCACGTTCGCCACCTGTGCGGCACGATCGCGTCCGTACTTGTCGTAGACGTACTGGATCACTTCTTCCCGACGTTGGTGTTCGATGTCGAGATCGATATCCGGTGGACCGTCGCGCTCCGGAGAGAGGAACCGTTCGAAGAGCAGACCAAGGGCCACGGCATCGGCCTTGGTCACGCCAATCGCGTAGCAGACCGCGCTGTTGGCCGCACTACCGCGACCCTGGCAGTAGATGTTGTGCGTACGGCAGAAATCGACGATGTCGTGCAGCAACAGGAAGTAGCCGGGGAATCCGAGCTGGTCGATCACGCCCAGCTCGTAGTCGATCTGGCGCATCGCCTGCTCGTACTGCGGATGCGTACGCGGGTAGTACACCGCCGCGCCCCGGCGCGTGAGTTCGCGTAACCAACTCATGTCGGTATGCCCCTCCGGCACGGGATATTCGGGCAGGTTCGGTACCGCGACCTTCAAGTCGAACGCACACGCCGCCGCGATATCCACGGTCCGTTCGACTGCACCCGGATAGCGCGCGAACCGTCGGGACTGTTCGGCCGCGCTGCGCATGTGCGCAAACGGCGTGGCGGGCAACCAACCGTCGAGCTCATCAAGGCTCCGACGCGACCGGATCGCCGCGAGCGCGGTCGCCAACTTGCGTCGATCCGGAGTCGCATAGTGCACGTTGTTCGTGGCAATCACTTCTGTGTTAGTCCGCATCGCGAGTTGCGCCAACGCGTCGTTCCGCGGCCGGTCAAGTGGGTCGCCGTGATCCCAGAGTTCAACCAGCACGCGGTCGCGACCGAATGCGGCAATGAGCTGCTCCAGTGCGCGCTGAGCGGCTGCTGGGCCGTCGCGCATGAGCGCCGCGGGCACGATCCCCTTCCGGCAACCCGTGGTGGTGAACCAGTTGCCGTTCGTGCTCGCGGCCGCGGTCGCCAACTGTTCGAAGCTGAGCTTCGGCGCGCCCTTCTCCCCGCGCATCTGCGCCGCGCTGATCATGCGCGCCAGCGCGGCGTAGCCCGAGGGGCCCTCCGCCAGGATCAGTACATGCTCGCCGGGAATCTCCGCGCTTCCATTCGGAGGACAGTCCATACCCAGTGTGAGTTCGGCACCGAACACGGTCGGGAGCCCGATCGGGCGCGCCGCCTCGGCGAAGCGCACGACCCCGTAGAGGCCGTTGTGGTCGGTGACTGCCAGACCCGTCAGGCCGAGTCGG
>JANPBJ010000086.1:0-3259 GCA_031430375.1 Acidimicrobiia bacterium | reverse complement strand
ACTGGCGAGGGTGGGACATTGCAAGAGGGATCGCCGTGCTGCCAGACGGGTCGGGGGGATACGTGGTTGATGCCTGGGGTGGACTTCACTCGTTCTCGCTCGGCTCCGGAACTTTGGCGCCGCGCTCATCGAAGGGTCCGTACTGGCCCGGATGGGATATCGCTCGTGGTGTGACCATGGCTATCGACGGACGAGGCGGATACATCGTCGACGGCTTCGGCGCAGTGCACTCATTCGCCGTTGGTACTAACCCCAGCCCGGCCAAAGTCACCCGGTCGCCGTATTGGCCCGGTTTTGATATCGCGCGTGGTCTCGCAACATCGGTGCTCGGCGGAGGTTTGATCGTGAATGGCTCCGGCCGGCTGTATCGCTTCTCGATCGCCGGAGTGCCAGGTCCGGCAATCTAGCGGTCCCTCGCGGATTCGATCTGGCGGGTGAGTGCGGCGGGGCCTGATCCCGCCACGCTCACCCACCGGCGCGACCTTGCGCCAGTGCAACAGTCCCGTGTTGTGGACTGTTTCGAAGTCGCGATTTCAGAAGAGATGGCGAAATAGGCGGCCAGATGGCCAGGATGTCATTGGGATCAGCAGCTAGGTGTACTCGGCCGTCACGTTGGTGACAGTCGACTGATCGGCGGTCGGCCCCCGATGGCGCTGTGGCGACGGCGAGTGTTGTAGTCCTCGAGCCAGGGTGCAAACGCGGCGCTGCGTTCGGCGTTGCTCGCGAAGACGTGTCGGTAGGCCCACTCGGTTTGCAGCGTCCGATTGAACCGTTCGACCTTCCCGTTCTGCCACGGGCAATGCGGTTTGATCCGCCGATGTTTGATGTTCGCACCGGTGAGGAGCGCCGCCAACGCGATGGATCGCGTGTAGCTCCAGTGGTTGTCGGTCATCACCTCTCGGACCGTGATTCCCTCGGCGGCGAACCGTTCGAGTGCCCGAGCGAAGAACGCGGTGCAGGTCGCGGCTTTCTCGTCGGTGAGGATCTCGGAGTACGCGAACCGGCTGTGGTCATCGACCACCGAATGGATGTAGTCGTATCCGATCCGAGCTCGTTTCTTCACTCCAGTCGATCCCATCTGGCGGCCATGCGCCCGCCAACCACCCCCGTCGGGGATCCGGCCGAGCTTCTTCACATCCATGTGCACCAGGTCGCCCGGCCGGTCGCGTTCGTAGCGGATCGTGGTCTTCTTCGACGCGCGGACCACCACGCCAGTCAACGGATCGCATTCACACAAGCGGGGCATCTGATGGCGACGCAAGACCCTGGTCACGGTCCGAGCCGCGACACCCAACTCGGGACCGATCCAATCCGGTCCACGACGATGCTCCGCACGCGCGTCCAACACGCTCTGCTCGATCTCCGGACTGGTCCGCGTGGGTGAGGTGTGCGGCCGCGACGACCGGTCCCACAAGCCGGCCTCCCCTTCAGCATCGAAGCGGGCGACCCAACGATGCGCGCATTGGCGCGATACACCCATCGTTTTCGCCGCGTGGGCGACCGGCATTCCTTCCTCGCGGACCCGCTGGACCAGCAGACGACGACCATGAAACGTCAAACGAGCGTTACGGTGAACCACGAAGACCTCCGGTGTTGGTGAAGACGGCTATCTCCACTGCACTGGGGGTCTTCGCTTCACGTCAAACCGTCACCAACCTCATGGCCGAGTACAGCTAGGACGCCTGGTTGATCCGGAGACGCGGGTGGGTGTGCTCATCTGTTCTGCCCCCACTTGAACGGGTTGTGCACGGGCGGGTTCCTGCGATCTGGCTACACAGCGGAGATCTTGTGGCAAGCGAAGACGGCTGTTGGGGGTGCGCCAACCGAGCGATTTCCGTGGCCGGGCATTGAGTTCGTTCGCGACATGCTGAAGGTGGGTGGGCGAGTGGCCGGAAAGGTCGGTGCCCTTCGGGAAGTACTGCCGGAGCCCCCGTTGGTGTTCTCGTTCGTGCCCCGCTGCAATGGTGGGCGCGGGTGGCAGAAGTACACCGGCATCATCGTGGTAGCGCTGAACTCATGGTGGCGGGCCATCTCGAGCCCCTGGTCCAAGTCAGGGATCGACGCGACCCGGCTGGAAGCTGGTTGAAGATTTCAGTCATGGAGTCGCGTAGCTGCTCGATGTCGTGTCGGCCGACGAAATGGACGAGGATCGTGTATCGGCTCGCACGCTTGACGAGGGTGCCGATGGCCGGCTTGTTGAGTGTGCCGTGACCAGGTCACCGGCTTTGTTGCATTGGCGCAAGGTCGCGCCGGGCGGTGAGGGTGGTGTGATGAGGCTTCGTCGTTCCCGTCCTGTACCCGCGATCCCAAGTTCAGCATTCAAGAGTTTCCGGTTCCCGACCGGGAACATCGTCCTCGCCTTGCGTTGGTATCTGCGGTACGGGCTCTCCTATCGCGATGTCGAGGAGCGGCTGGGTGAGCGTGGGGTCGAGGTCGATCACGTCACGGTCTTCCGGTGGGTGCAGCGCTTCACGCCGCTCCTCGCGAACGCGGCCGGGCCATGTCGGCACCTGGTCGGCGACCGTTGGTATGTCGATGAGACCTACGTGAGGGTCGCCGGCCGGTGGCGCTACGTGTATCGGGCCGTGGATCAGTACGGGCAGACCATCGAGGTGCGCGTGTCAACTCGCCGCGATCTCCGAGCCGCACGACGGTTTTCCTCGACGGCACTGCGTATCCATGGTGACCCGATCGAGGTGGTGACCGACAGGGCACCCGCGTTGCGGGCTGCGATCGAAGGACTCATCCCTGCTGCGTTTCACAACACCGAGCAGTACGCGAACAACCGCGTCGAATGTGATCATGGGCGGCTCAAAGCCCGACTGCGTCCGATGCGCGGACTCAAACGCGACCACTCGGCAAGGGTCATCATCCGCGGTCACGCGCTCATGCAGAACATCCGCCGCGGCCACTACGAACTCGGCATCGACGCACGCACTCACCGGCGCATCGATAGCGCGTTCACCGAACTCGCCCAAACGATCTGAACCCGCAACGGGACAGGAACGCGCTTCACCGCGGCCCGATCCGAAACAACGCAACAGAACCACACGAAGTCATGTTCAGGGGAGCGGGAGTTCGCGACTGTTGCACGGTCGCTACCGCTCCCGGATCTGAGGAGCAAGCCAGGTTTGGCCAACTTCGAGATCGAGGTGACGCTGCCAGCTTGCCGAATGGCGAGCGATTCCGTCGTGTGATGATCCGACATCTCGTACCGGTGAGCGTCGAGGCCGTCCAACACCCCATAAGGAAGGCCAGC
>JANPBJ010000085.1:0-11596 GCA_031430375.1 Acidimicrobiia bacterium | reverse complement strand
CCGATCTGATCGTGGTGGTAGTAGCGCGCACTCCCATCAGGCTGGACATCCTGGATCGGCAAACCGTCCGGCCCGTAGAGATAGCGGGTCGTATTCGCCCCGGTCGTTTCGGCAATCAGCATCGGAAGGCCACCCGACTTGTCCCACGCGTAACTCGTGACCGTCCCATCGGGCGCAGTCTTCTTCGTGCGGAGTCCATCACCGTTGTACGTGTAGCTCCACGTCTTCGCCGCGGGTTCATCCCAACCGATGACGTCCATGAAGACGTTGCGCGTCGCGGAGGTGTTGTTCCGCACGACGATCTTGCCGTCGGCGTCGACGGGCACGATCGCAGTGTTCGACGCCGACTCGCCCGCCGCGACGAACACCGCCGGGTTCGGCGTCCCTGCCGTGTTACTCAACGCGAGGTTCCCGGCCGTCGAACCCGAAACGGTCAGATCCGTCGCGACGACCGTCACCGACTTCACACCCGAAGCCGGGACTCCAGCCTGGCCCGTCACCTGGACCGAGAGTTGCGTGTTCGCCGCGAGCGTCGCGCACGGCGACGGGACACACGTTCCGATGATCGTGCCGCTCGTCGAGAGCACTCGGGTCGAGGTCTGCGACACGTTGAGATTCCCCGAAGCGAGCGGGGTGGACGTGTAGTAGCCGATCACCTGAACGGTGTAAGTAAAGCCACTCCCAGACGAGGCGGAAAGGCTCATCTGGCCGGACGCAGAGAGCTTGGTCGGGACCAACTCCGTAACCGTATCGGCAGAAAGGAACGAAAGGTTTCGCGCGTTTGGTTGGGTCGAACCCGTATCCCAGACCTGAGCGAACCCGACGGCGGTTGTCCCCGTCGCAACGATGGCCGTGGCATCACCGACGCGAATCGCGTCGAGGATCAGTCCTCGGCTGTGATCGATGGCATCGAGGTACGCCGAGTAGTCCATGACCGAATCCTCGCGCGCCGCTGCCTTCCACCGCAGCCAAAATCACGATTCCCGAACGCGAATCGTGTTGACGGGCTTACGCGCTCTTGAGCTCGGTTTCGTCGGTGGTGACGAGGGTGGGATGCACCTTCTCCAAGACGACGGCGCGGTCGATGACGCACTGCTTCACGTCGTCACGGCTCGGGAGGTCGTACATCACCTCGAGCAGTACCTCTTCGAGAATCGCCCGCAAGCCGCGAGCGCCGGTGCCGCGGGCGAGGGCCTGCTCGGCCACCGCTTCGAGGGCATCATCGGTGAAGTGCAGATCCACGTCGTCGAACAGAAAGAACTTCTGGTACTGCTTGAGCAGCGCGTTCTTCGGCTGGATGAGGATCTGCATCAGCGCCTCGTGATCCAAGTTATGAACCGCGCCAATCACCGGCAGGCGTCCCACGAACTCGGGAATGAGACCAAACTTCAAGAGATCCTCGGGCATCACACCCGCGAGCACCCGCTCGGCTTCGCGCTCAGCCTTGCCGCGCACTTCGCCGCGGAACCCGATGCCCTTGCTGCCGTTGCGGCGTTCGATGATCTGATCGACACCCGCGAACGCGCCACCGACGATGAACAAGATGTTGGTGGTGTCGATCTGAATGAACTCTTGGTGCGGATGCTTGCGTCCACCTTGGGGCGGAACCGCGGCGGTCGTACCTTCGAGGATCTTGAGCAACGCCTGCTGCACGCCTTCCCCGGAGACATCACGGGTGATCGACGGGTTCTCAGCCTTGCGGGCAATCTTGTCGATCTCGTCGATGTAGATGATCCCGGTCTCGGCCTTCTTCACGTCGTAATCGGCCGCTTGAATCAGCTTCAAGAGGATGTTCTCGACGTCTTCGCCGACGTAACCAGCCTCGGTGAGCGCGGTGGCATCTGCGATTGCGAAGGGGACCTTCAGCAACCGGGCGAGGGTCTGAGCCAACAGCGTCTTGCCACAGCCGGTGGGGCCGATGAGCATGATGTTGGACTTCTGGAGTTCCACATCGGGATCGCCGTACGCGCCGGCCTGGACCCGCTTGTAGTGGTTGTACACCGCGACCGACAGGATCTTCTTCGCCTGCTCCTGGCCGATGACGTAGTCGTTCAGGTATTCGTAGATCTCGCGCGGCTTGGGGAGCTCATCGAACTTGACCTCAGTGGTGGATGAGAGCTCTTCCTCGATGATCTCGTTACAAAGATCGATGCACTCATCGCAGATATAGACCCCAGGGCCCGCGATGAGCTTCTTGACCTGCTTCTGGCTCTTCCCGCAGAACGAGCACTTGAGGAGGTCGCCTCCATCACCGAACTTCGCCACGTCGTCTCCCCCCGGAGTCTTCCCGGTTCTCGATGAGCCGAGATCTCCGAATCAGCTCACACCCGCGGGCACACCAACGGCGGCGAGCTCACGGTTGGTGATGACCTCATCGACGATGCCGTATTCCTTGGCCTCGTTCGCACCCATGATGAAGTCACGGTCGGTGTCCTTGGACACCTTCTCCACGGTCTGGCCGGAGTGGTGCGCCAAGATCTCGTCGAGCGTTTCACGCATGCGCGTGATTTCCTTGGCCTGGATCTGAATGTCGACGGCCTGGCCCTGCGCGCCACCGTGCGGTTGGTGAATCAGCACCCGAGCGTGGGGCAGGATGAAGCGCTTCCCCTTCTCCCCTGCCGCGAGAATCACCGCCGCAGCGGAAGCGGCCTGGCCCATGCAAATGGTGGAGATGTCGGGCTTGATGAACTGCATCGTGTCGTAGATCGCGAACAGCCCGGTGATCTCGCCACCCGGCGAGTTGATGTACAGCGAGATGTCTTTGTCGGGGTCCTCGGACTCGAGGTGCAACAGCTGCGCCATGATGATGTTGGCAACATGCTCATCAACCGCGGTACCGAGCAGGATGATCCGCTCCTTGAGGAGCTTGCCCAGCAGGCTCGTGGTCCGCTCGCCGCCGTACGGAGTCTTCTCCCAGACCTCAGGAACATAGAACGAGTTGTACACGGGCTGCATCACGCTTGGGACTCCTCTTCGGTCTTCGTCGCTTCGGGTGCGGGGTTTTCGACTGCTGGGTTTTCGGCTTCGGGGTTTTCGACTTCGTCCACTGCTTTTGGTTCTGGCGCCGGGATTTCGACGTCAACCTCATTGCCTTCAGAATCGAGGGCGACCGCGGCTTCGATCACAAACTGGAGGGCCTTGCCGCGGGCGATGTCAAAGCGTACCGCCTCCAGCAGCCCCCGACGGTCGAGATCGCGTCGCAACTTTTGGGGTTTTTCACCGTTCTGCTGCGCGAGGCGCGCGATCTCCGCGTCGACCTCGTCGTCAGACGCCGAGATCTCTTCGTGCTTGACCACCGCACGCAATGCGAGATCGGCGAGCACGGCCTTGCGCGCACCTTCTCGGACCTGTTCGATGAACTCGTTCTGGTCCTGACCAGTCGCGGCCAACCACTGGGGAATCGTCATCCCCTGTTGCTCGATGCGGTGCATGAGGTCGTGGAGTCGTTGCTCCACTTCCTGGCCGATGAGCGATTCGGGTGCTTCGACCGGCACCAGCTCGGCGAGCTCGTCGAGCACGTTCTGACGCAGACCCATTTGAGCTTGAAGTTTCCCCATGAGCTCGATGCGACGACGGGTCTCGGCGCGGAAGGCCTCAACACTCTCCGAGTCGGTGTTTTCCGCAATCCACTCGTCGGTGAGTTCAGGGAGCACCTTGCGCTTGTTCTCCTTGACCGTGGCCACGAACTCGACTTCGTCACCCGCGCGCTCTCCGAAGCGTTCCGGCAACGTGTCCGTGAATTCGAGCACCGCGCCCGGAACCGCGCCTCGGAGCTGCTCATCAAGCGCGGGCACCAAACCGTCGGAGCCCACTTCGTAGAGCAGGTCGGTGGCACTGAGTGCGTCGATGATCTCGCCATCGGCCGTGGTCGAGAGATCCATGGATGCGAAGAAGCCATCCGCTAACGGCTCCTCGGTGTCTTCCAGGTCGGAGAAGCGATCGCGCAGCGCGTCGATCTGACGATCGACATCGTCATCGGCGATCGGCGTGTAATCAATTGGGACCCGCAGCTCGTCGTACCCGGCGAGGCGCACCACCGGACGAGTCTCAACCACTGCCTCGAACGCGACCGGCCCGGACTCTTCGCCCGCGGTGATCTCGATCTGCGGCGCGGCGATGACATCGATGGACTCCGCGGTCAAGGCGTCGGAGTAGAACTGCGACAAGCCGTCCTTGAGCGCCTGCTCGCGAGCAACCTCGGCGCCGAAGCGGGCCTCGAGGAGGCGCCGCGGGGCCTTGCCCGGACGGAACCCGGGGATGCGCACCTCGTGCGCGAGCTTGCGGAATGCGGCATCGATCGCGGGCTCGAACTCGAGCTCCGACACTGCGATATGCAGCTTGACCAGATTGCCTTCGAGGGGTTCGACCGATGTGTCCATAAGGGTCGGTCACCTTACCCGGGGGCCCCAGCGTTGCCGGGATGGAGCACCATCGAATGCTGCTCGGGGCCATGCCGCCTGCGGCCATCCATTGCTCGCTTCGAGCGACGACATAGCGTCGGCCGCATCAGCGCCGGAACGAGCTCGCCACTATGACTGTGAACATCACGCGCAACGCTGTGGGGTTCGTCTTCCTGATCGTTCCGTGGATCGCCGTCGTCGGCTGGCTGAGCGTTCGGGTGCTCGGCATTCACCTCGGACGCTGGCGCGCCACAGCCGTTGCCATCCTCGGCTGGACCGGCGGTGTACTCATCACATCGCTCGTGCTCAATCGCGACCCGAGTCGACTCGAAGCCATTCCGGTCGGCCTCTTCTTTGGTGTCGTCACGGCGATGCCCATCGCGATTGTGCTCGATCTCATCACGCGTTCGAGTCGGCCTGTCGGTCGACGATCGTTGCGACGAACCGTCCTCCACCCGATCCGCACCATCCGGACCGCCATCGCACCGTGGGGTCGCCTGCGCGAAGTCATGCACGACGCCCGTCGTCACAACCTCGTTCACGTGCGGTATCGCTCGGAGCAGGCCGTGAGTTCACCCGACTTCGCTCGTCGCCTTCGCGAGCTGCTCGAAGACGCGGGTGGGATGATGGTGAAGTTCGGCCAGATCGCCTCGACCCGCACCGACCTGCTCCCAGGGCCACTGACCGCCGAGCTGGCACACCTCCGTTCCGATGTTCGTCCCGTTGGCGCGGAGGAACTGCGCGCAGCACTCGAAGACGCGCTCGACGAACCCGCGGAGACCGCATTCGCCGAGTTCGATTGGGCGCCCCTCGCGGCCGCGTCGATCGGCCAGACCCATCGCGCGACCTTGGTCACCGGTGAGCACGTGGTCGTGAAGGTCCAACGCCCGGGGGTGGCCGACCTCGTGGCCCGTGACGCGTCGGTGATGCGACTCGTGGCCCGGCAACTCGAGCGGCGAGTCGACGCCGCCCGACGCGTGGGCGCCGTGAGTCTGGCCGCTGAACTCATCGCGGGCATCGAATCAGAACTCGACTACCTGAAGGAGGCAAACGCGGGACGGCGCTTCGCACAAACGTTGGCCGGCGGCGATGTCCAAGTGCCGGAGATCTACGCCACGTTGTGCACTTCCACGCTGCTGGTGATGGCCGAAGTTCCGGGCACCTCGGTGGATGACGCCGCTGCGATCGACGCGTGCGGTGTCCCGCGCGAAGAACTCGCCCGCCGGCTGCTGCGTTCGTTCCTCCGCCAGATCCTGCAAGACGGCTTCTACCACGCAGATCCCCATCCCGGAAATGTGTTCATCGCCCCGGATGGGCAGCTCTGGCTGCTCGACTTCGGTGCCGTCGGCAGACTCACGCCGCTCGTGCTCGAAGGGCTCCAGGGAATCGCGATCGGGCTCGGCGTACAGGACCCGTCGCTCGTCGCTCGTGGTGTGCGTCATCTCGCCGGCAGCGACGCGACCACCGACCTGCGCGCGCTCGAGTCGGATCTCGGCGCAGTGATCTCCGAGATGGGATCGGGCTTCGATCCCAAACTGATCCGTCAGGTCCTCGCCACGATGGACCGGCACGGGCTCACGATCCCGAGCACCTTGTCATTGCTCTCCCGCTCACTCATCACTCTCGAAGGAACCCTCGGGGTCATCTGTCCCGGGTTCGATTTCGCCGCGACCGGCCAAGAGCTCGCTCGGGCGGACGCGAGCGCCATGGTCGGATCGCCGCAGGATCTCTTGCAACACGAACTGGTTCGGGCGTTGCCGTCCCTGCGCACGTTGCCCGAACATGCCGAAGCCGTCGCCGCACAACTCCGCGACGGTCGCCTCACGATTCGCACCGATCGCTACGCCGGAGGCGACCGCGAGGTGGTGGACCGATGGCTGGCCCGAAGCCTCGTGGCATTTATCGGCGGCACCGGCGCCCTCACATCGGCACTGCTTCTGGTCGGTGCCGGCTCGACGGCCAACGAAGGCGTGCGCGAAACGATGTGGGTGTTGGGATTCGGCGGACTGACCTTCGCGACCACACTGCTGATGCGGACCGCGGCCCAGGCGCTGCACCGACTTCCCCAGCGCGACGACTAAACGCCGCTGGGCGAGCCAACCGGTTGCAGCCGTTGGCGCGCCCGATCAGCCTGCGACCACATATCCCCCGTTGACAAGGGCCACACCGCCCGCGTGATCCCAGCGGGCGTAGGCCCAGTTCGCGCCGACGCTGGGCGCGCTCCCTGCTCGACTCACACCACCGAACGCGTTGACGACTGCGTAGCCGGCGTTGTCGGGCGCGATCACGATGTCCCGAGCGAAGTCACGCCCGGCCCAACTCGCAGTGCGGCGCCTGACCGCGTTCCCACCCACGTGCACGGCGCCATACCCATCGAGCAGGTACGCGCCGGAACCAGTGGGTGAGTACGCGAACGCGCGAATGATGTCCCAACCGGGCCAGTATCCGAGCTTGAACCGAGGCGCCGTTCCGCCCGTGTGCAGACCGCCGTAGCCATCGAGCACCGTGTAGCCGCGGCCGTCCGGCGTGAGCGTGATGTCACGTGCAATGTCGAAACCGAAATAGGTCGTGGTCCGACGACCGAGTGCACCACGCGCCGCACTTCCATACTTGTGAACGCCGCCGAAGCCGTCGAGCACCAGGTATCCAAGGCCATCGGCCGCCACAGCAAGTCCGCGTGCGAGTCCACCCGGAATCGCCGGCGAACCAAGATAGGGCGCGCCGTCGAACGCAGTGACGGTGCCATTCGCGGCCAGTGTGTAGAAGCCGCCGCGGGGGTTACTCGTGACTCGCCGCCCCGGGTGCGGGATGGTGAGGCCGGTGAGGTCCGACGGCGGGGTCCCCACACCACCTGCCATCACCTGTTGGTACGCGGCATACGCGGGCTTCGGCGAACGGTCGAGTCTCTGCAGGCCGAGGTTCTCCCAACGGTTCGCGATGTTCGTGCCTTCATCGTGCAGTTCGAACCACACCAGCGGACCAGTAAATGCACGGAACGTGGTATTCCAGCCGCGGTAGTAGTCCTGAACCCATTGAACTTGCTGCGCCTCCGTGAGCGCCTCCGGATCCGTTCCCGTGGGCGCACCCATCTCGGTCCCCCACACCTTCTTGGCGCCGTCGCCGTTCGCGACCATCACGTCGTAGAGGGTTTGGGTTTGGGTGAACGCGTTCCACCAACGTGCGTCGAGTGGGTTCGTCGGGAACGTATAGGGGTGATGACCGACCGCATCGAAGTACCCCCGAGCGCCGCGCGCGTAGAGGCCGCGCAACCATGTCTCCGGGGTGTATTCCGTACCGTCGGCCGCGTTCGGCGCCGGCGCGGTTCCACCAGTCACCACGGTCGCAGCCGGATCAACGGCTTTGATCGCCGTATACGAAGCTTTGAGCATCGCGGCGTAGCGATCGGGATCGGGTTTCGGCATCGAGAACTCGCGGTGGTTCGGTTCGTTCCAAATCGACCACACATTCACGGACCCCCGCAATCGATCAATCGGTGACCTCGATCCGTACCTCGTCGCCGCGACCTTCATGAACCGTGCGTAGTCGTTCGGATTTGCGGGGAGGCAATGCAACTCGCCCTGCGGACACTCGGCGCCGCGCGCCCATGGAGGGCTGTAGGCGGCCACACCAATAATGTTCAACCCTCGTTGCCGAGCATTGAGCACGACGCGATCAGTGGCGGCGTTCCAGCGCCACGTGGTCCGACTGTCGTACTGGATGTGATTCCAGTCGATGTCGAGCGTGATCCACGTGGCTCCTGAGGCCTTGACCGCGTCGAGATCCGCGGCCTGCTGTGCATCGGACGCCCAGAGGATCGTGGGACCAACCGACATTCCGGCGCGCGCTGCAACCTCGGTTGGCGTCGCGGCAACCACACCACTCGCGGGGGCCGGCGCGCCGGACGCGACCGTGACGCCCGCGGAAAACAGGATGACGGAAGCCACTGCGCTCGCGACGCGGCGGCGTGCGTGACGGCGCATGCCAGAGACCCTTCTTCGACAAAGATTCCCCGTAACCGTCGACCACTATCCGTGAGATCTTGAGTCACATGACTCACTGACCGTGAGGACGAGCCCAGGCTCTCCCACTACGCCTCGTATGGTGGGAGAGACACGGGGTGTAGCGCAGCTTGGTAGCGCGCCTGCTTTGGGAGCAGGAGGCCGGGGGTTCAAGTCCCCCCTCCCCGACCAGATGAATCTTGGTGACGAGCTGACGACCGTCGATTTCATGGTGGCTGCGTGTACTTCCGGAGCTGTCAGCGCACGCGAGCTGCTGACCTCGTGGTTGGAGCGCCTGCACGGGGTACACGAACGCACGAATTGTGTCGCGGCATGGAACGACACAGCCGCGCTCGCCGCGGCCTCGGCATTGGACGACCAGCTTCGCCGGACAGGCGCGGTCGGGCCCCTGCACGGGTTGCCGATCACGGTGAAGGATTGGATCGATGTCGCGGAGTTGCCGTGCAGCGGCGGAATGATTCAGAGCCGTGACCGCATTTCCACGCGCGATGCCACCGTGGTCGCCCGACTCCGGCAGGCAGGCGCACTCATCATGGCCAAGACTGCGGTGCACACTCACTCGCCCGTGTACGGCCCGGTATTTCACCCGATCGACCCGAGCCGTTCGCCCGGCGGGTCGAGCAGCGGTGAATCAGCCGCGGTGGCGGGGGGAGGATCACCGCTGGGGATCGGGAGCGATTCCGGTGGCAGCATCCGGCTGCCGGCAGCATGGTGCGGTGCCGCGGGGTTCAAGCCCACGTTCGGTCGCGTTCCGACCACCGGCCATTTCCCTCGGGTCGGTGAGCGCAGTGACGGCCGGACCCAGATCGGGCCGATCGGACGCAACGTCGCCGACTTGGTCACGGTGCTATCGGTGATCGCAGGACCGGACGGTCACGATGCCGGCGTTCCCCCCGTGGATCTCGCCCACCCTGACGATGTCGATCTTGGCGGACTGCGAATCGGCTGGAACGGCGGCGAGGGCTCGTGGGTCCCAAGCGACGCGCTTGGCGCAGCCGTGACGCATGCGGTCGCGGTGCTCGGGAACTTCGGCGCAGTCGCGGTCGGTGAGATTCCGCAACACATCGGCCGCGCCTTCGAGATCACGGGTCGGTATTGGCAACGCGCTTCGCTCGACGGCGCCGAGGCCGAGCGCCAACTCTCCGATTGGGATCGTTACCGCACTCGAGCGCTCGGGATGTGGCGCGAGGTCGACGTGCTCATTTCGCCAGCGGCCATGAGCGTGGCACCACCTCATCGTGAGATGGATTGGGCCGACTACATCTTCACGGTACCGGCGAGTCTGACCGGCGCGCCGGCCGCGGTGGTCCCGTTCGGCGAGTCCGACGGGCTCCCCGTCGCGGTACAGGTCACTGCTGCGCCATGGGCCGATCACATCGCACTCCGTGTGGCCGCCGCGCTCGAAGCTCACGCCTGACGCGCACCCGCGCTCACGGTGGCTGGTTCAGGTCTCGGCGATCCGGCGGCCGAGCGGGGTGAGCGCGTAGCCCACCAGGAGCGACTCCGTGAGACCGAGGGCTTTGAGCTTGCGCACGTCGGTCTTGAACTCCAGGCGCGGTCGTCCAACCTGCTCGGCAAGGTCTGTGGAGACCACCCCCTCGTTTCCACCGATGAGTTGGAGGAGTTCACGGGTCCAGGGGCCGTTCGACGCGCGGGCGTCTATGCGCTCGAGCTTGCTGATCACGGTCATCACGTGTTCGTCGTCGACGGGTGCGGTGTCCGGCTCGGGTTTCGTGCCCAGCACGTGGAACTCGATGCGGTACAGCAGCGTGTCGTCGTCGATTGGCCCAGCGTGCGCGGCGCGCGCTCGCAGTGCATCGCGGTCGTTCGCGCCTGCCCGCCGCACGTCGGCATTCGTGATCGCGTGGAACGGCAGCATCTCGATCGTGTCGACCTCGATTACGACCCCGCCCGCCGTGTACTGACCCCCAACCTTGGCGTGCGGCCGTTTCCACAGCCGGAACGTCACCGTGATCACACCGCTCGCGATGGCGGCGTGCGAGTCCTGCGTGAACTGCATCCGCCAACGTTAGGTGGACACTGCGAAACTCGCGTCGTGACGACAAGTGGCGACATCGTGCGCGCGTATACCGAAGCGTGGCTGGCCGGCGACATCGGCCGCGTCCTGGACCTCTACCACCCTGATCTCGTGCTGCACTACGGCGGCGCGAATCCCTTGTCCGGCGATCACTGCGGCAAGGACGCCGCCATCACGGCACTCCTCGCCGTGCAGGAAGCCACCCAGCGAGTGCCGATCGCGGTGCTCGACGTCATGGAGAGCGATCGGCACGCGGCTGCAAGGGTCCGAGAACGATGGAGCGTGGGCGGCGACACTGTTGAGATCCACCGGCTCCTCGTGTACCGAACCGACGACGACATGCTGGCTGAATGTTGGCTCTACGACCACGACCAAGCATTGGTGGACCAAGTGCTTTCCGGACTATCGCCCAACTGACGCGCGGCGCGGTCAGAGATCGAGTTGCATACACACGCGTTGCGTGATGTCGAGTCCGTGACCCGCCTCGTGTTGGCGAATCGCCTGCAACTCGGGGGTCAAGTCTCCTTCGCCCAAGATACGAAACCCAAGGTGGGCATACAGCGGTGCGTTCCACGCAACGTCGCGAAATGACGTGAGGGTCAGCGCACGCAATCCGTTCTCCGCGGCCCACTCGCGAACTCGATCGATGAGCGTCCGGCCGATCCCCTGCCCCTGCGCTTCGGGCACCACGCTCACCTGTTCAATGTGCGCCGCAGTTCCCACACGATCGACCACCACGTAGCCAACAATGTGCCCACCGTCCACCGCCACCCAGCTACGGCCACCGTCGGCATACGCGCTGAGTTCTTCGACCGTGAACGGGTCGTGATCGGCAACGTCTGACAACCCGACCGTGCGGAACTGCTCGCCGGCCGCGACTTCAATCTCTTGCAGCCGCACGCTGTCAGCCTCGGTTGCGGCGCGAAGTTCGATCGTCATCAGGTGAGTCTGTCGAGAAATCGGTGCCGAGTATCGGTTCATTTCCCGAGCCGCCGCGGCGGCCATCCGCACCGAGGTCAAACAGTCCAACACGATGGGGCGCTGCTACCCTCGCTGGCCTCGCGGGTGTAGCTCAATGGTAGAGCCCCAGCCTTCCAAGCTGGCCATGCCGGTTCGATCCCGGTCACCCGCTCCACTCT
>JANPBJ010000084.1:0-38253 GCA_031430375.1 Acidimicrobiia bacterium | reverse complement strand
GGCGCGGGAATCGTGGCCGACAGTGAGGCCGAACTCGAGAACCTCGAATGACACAACAAGGCCAAGGCGTTGCTCACTGCGGCACAGGCGTCACGGAAACTTTCTTCGGTGCGGCGATGACTGCGGTCGGTGTTTCTTCACGTCGCGACATCGTTCGGGTGTCGGGCCCGGATACCTGGACATTCTTGCAAAGTCTGCTGTCGCAGGACGTGACGGAGATGGCGCACGGCGAGCGCCGAGCCACATTGATGCTCACGCCACAGGGCAAGGTCGACGTCTTTGGCGGCATCACGCGCGATGGTGACGATGCGGTGCTCGATACCGACCCCGGTTGGGGAGACCGCCTGGCCGCATCGCTTGGTCGATTCAAGATTCGCACCAAAATCGAAATCCTGGTGGCGCCGGCACCCGAGATCGATGATGCCGGTTTCATGGTGGAAGAATCGGTTCGGATCACCTCCGGCGTCCCGCGTCTCGGTGCCGATCTCGACGATTCCGTGATCCCGCAAGAGGCATCCCTCGAGGTCGACGCGGTGAGTTTCACCAAGGGGTGTTTCATCGGCCAAGAACTGGTGTGTCGCATCGACTCACGCGGTCACGTGAATCGATTCCTCCGCCACCTCGTCCCCGAGGATGGTTCGCTCACTCTTCCGGTTGGCGCCGAGATCGTCGTTGGCGAAAAGGTGGTGGGCACTATTACCAGCTCCACACTGGGAGTCGCCATGGGCTACGTCCGCCGCGAGGTCGACCCTCCTGCCGCGGCGTCTGTCAACGGCATCCAAGTGCGCGTGGCCGCGATCTCTCAGCCGACCCCGTAGACACGGATTCCACCCGAGGAGAGCCTCGCTGAGGGTCGCCACCGCCGAACGGTACTGGGCTGGGCAACTGACAGGTCGCGACGACAGGGTCCACCAGAACACGGACCCTCGCTCGCTACCTGGACGCGCTGTGCTGCTTCGTGCAAGCGCTCCTGATCGCGCTCGTTGCCGGACTGGTGCTCGCTTTTCATGCCCGCCAGCGCACAGCAATGCGCGCGTCGGCGGGGTTCGACGGCTCGGCCGGTGCGCGGGTCGATATGGCATTCCGCTACGCCGTCTGCTTCGTGGCCGTGTTCGTGATTCTCATGGCCTTGGGGTTCGGGACCTACGGCGTGTTCCGCGCGTACTGGTCCGACACCATGCGGCCGTCACCGCACGCGCCGGGATCGTCGACGATCTCCGCGGCCGAGGCGACGCAGCCGTAACGGCGCGGTCAGGGCAGGGCGTTGGCCGTCGCAATCTGGCCGAGCCAGGCCGCGCTGGGTTTTGGGGTGCGAACTTGGGTCTCGCGCTCCACCGAGACCAGACCGAACCGCGGGCCGTAGCCGAGCGCCCACTCAAAGTTGTCGAGCAGTGACCAGTAGAAGTAGCCCCGCACGTCGATCCCATCGTCGAGACACCGCTTCACGCCGCCGAGCGCGTCGGTGACGTAGCGGATGCGTTGCGCGTCGTCGGTGGTCCCGATCCCGTTCTCGGTCACGAAGACCGGCGAACCCGTCACTTCCGACGCGTACCGGACGCTCACTTCCAGCGCCTCGGGCCAGTACTCGTAGCCCATGTCGAGGACGTCGACTCCCGGCGCCGGGCCGTCGGGGAGACCCTCTGCGGTCAGGCGGGTCCGCGAATACGCCTGCACCCCGATGAAGTCGTCGCCGGCCGCGGCCGCGAGGTGTTGCCCTTCGTGCATCTCGCGGGTTTGGGCGAGCACTGCCTCGGAACCTTCGGGTGCCCACCAGTCGCCCATGGCCACACAGGAGCCCGTCGGGAAGTTGCCCGGACCCGCCTTGATCGCGTTGTACCCGCTCCGGTGCGCGGCCTTGAGGTTCTCATTCGCCGCCGCGTACTCACCGAGGTCGTGATGGCCCGGGGGGAACGCCCCCACCATGAAGCCCATCAGGGAAACGATGTTCGGCTCGTTGATGGTGCATGCCATCCCGATCTCGTCACCGAGATGCGCGACCGCGCGTTCACAGAACCGGGTGAATCGATCGACGATGTTCTCCTCCGTCCAACCGCCGTCGGCGACTGCCCACCGCGGTGTGGTGAAGTGATGGAACGTGACCACCGGAAGTAGCCCGAGTTCGCGGGTCGTCGCACACATCCGCCGATAGTGGTCGAGCGCGGCGAGTGAGAACACTCCTTCGGCCGCTTCGATACGAGACCATTCCAACGATAACCGGTATGCACCGAAGCCGAGCGACGCGAGCAATGCAATGTCGTCGGGATAACGCCAGAAGTGGTCACACGCGTCACCAGCCGGTTCCAACGTGCCGGAACCGGGCGTATGTTCGAACTCCCACCAGTCGTTGTTCCAGGTGCCGCCTTCTACCTGGTGGGCTGCCGTTGCTGTGCCCCAGACGAAGCCGTCGGGAAAGTCTGTGCTCATACCCGGACCCTAGACTTGGGCGCTCATGACAGTCCTCAATCGCATCCTGACCACCAAGCGCGACGAGGTCACGATGTTGCGCCGCCCGCAAACTCGCAACCTTCTGCGCGGTCAGGCGCTCGACGCATCGCCACCGCGCGACTTTCGCGCCGCCGTTCGCCGCGCCGATCACCATCCCGGTTTGATTGCCGAAATCAAGCGGCGATCGCCCTCGAAGGGCGACCTAGCACCCGACCTCGATCCGGGCCTGATGGCCGTGGAGTACGAGGCCGGCGGCGCCACCGCGTTGAGTGTGCTCACCGATGCTCCGTACTTCGGAGGCGCGATTGCGGATCTGCAAGCCGCTCGGGAGGCAACATCGCTGCCCGTGTTGCGCAAGGACTTCATGATCGACGAAGTGCAGGTCTATGAAGCACGCGCCATCGGTGCCGACGCGATCCTGTTGATCCTGGCGGCGCTGTCCGATGACGCGCTCGTCGAGGAACTCACCGAACTCGCCCATGCATTGGGAATGGCGGTGGTGGTGGAGGCACACGACGAAGCCGAGGTGATCAGGGGAGTGGAGCTCGAAGCACGAATTCTCGGAGTGAACGCTCGAGATCTCGGTACATTCGCCGAGGATCTCGACGGTGCCGCGGCGCTGATATCCCACATTCCACCGTCGACCCTCGCAATCGCTGAGAGCGCGATTCGTACCCCCGACGATGCGCTCCGGATGGCCGCGGCCGGATTCGATGCCCTCCTCGTAGGGGAGGCCCTCGTCCGGAGCGAAGATGCACGAACACTCGCCGCGGCGCTGATGGCACCAGTGGTGTCTCCCCGGAAGCAGGCGAGCGGATAGACACCCGACGGCGGTGCCGGGACCGTTATTCCCCCGGACGGAATGTCCACGTTCGCGACTGAGTGAAGCGATACCGTCTCCACCTCGTGTTCGTCAAAATCTGCGGTATGACCAATGAGGACGATGCGCTCCTCGCGGTGGCAATGGGTGCCGACGCGCTCGGTTTCGTGTTCGCGCCCGGCAGCCGGCGTCAGGTACGCCAGGACCAGGCGCGCGACATCATCCGACGCCTCCCGACCAGCACAGTGACCGTGGGCGTCTTCCGCGATGAACGCCCGGAGCGGGTCGCCGAGATCGTCAACAGCGTGGGGCTTACCGGTGCCCAGCTGCACGGTCGCGAGCCGTTGTCGGAAGTGCGCTGGATCCGTCAACGCACCACCTTCGTCATTCAAGCCTTCACCGCGGGGGATCCTGCGCTGGCGACGGTGGCCAACGGACCCGCCGATGTGATCCTCGTCGACTCACCGGATCCGGGATCGGGTCGACTTTTCGATTGGAAGCTGGCCGAGGGCGCGCCTGGAGGCATCCGGCTGATGGTGGCCGGTGGTCTCAATGCCGACAACGTCGGTGATGCGATTCGGCGGCTGCGGCCATGGGGCGTGGATGTTTCCACGGGAGTGGAGTCTTCACCAGGGCGCAAGGACGCACGAAAGTTGCGGCGGTTCATTCAGGCTGCACGTGAGATCGGCGAGGTGGTAGAGGACGACGACCGGCCGCCGGTCGTCGCCGACGCACCGTATGACTGGGAGTTCGACGAACTGCGCGGAACCTGAGCGCTCGCGAAGGCGTTGGTCCGTTCGCGCCGCGGCACCGGTCCGGCACGGTATTTGGGGACGACCGTGCCACCTGCTCGTAACATAAGCCCTTCGCCCACGATGAGGAGTCGGCATGTCCGCGCCACAACGCGGTGACGCAGTCGTCCTGGGTCCACCGGGATCGGAACCGGCGGGCCTCGGACGCTTCGGTGAGTTCGGTGGCCGCTACGTTCCCGAGACTCTGGTCCCGGCGCTCGAAGAGCTCGAAGCCGAGTTCCGGATTGCGTGGACCTCGCCCGAGTTCCGCACCGAGTACGCCGACCTCCTCACTCACTACGCGGGTCGACCAACACCAGTGACCGAATGTCATCGCCTCTCCGAGCGGCTCGGGGTTCGGGTGTTGCTCAAGCGCGAGGACCTCACGCACACCGGATCGCACAAGATCAACAACGTGCTGGGCCAGGCGTTGCTCACTCGTCGTATGGGCAAGCAGCGCGTCATCGCCGAAACTGGTGCTGGACAGCACGGTGTAGCCACCGCGACCGCGGCGGCCCTCTTCGGTCTGGATTGCATCGTCTTCATGGGTGCAGTCGACGTGGAACGCCAAGCGCTGAATGTGTTTCGGATGCAACTCCTCGGCGCGCAAGTGATCCCCGTTACCTCCGGATGCGCGACCCTGAAGGACGCGATCAACGACGCCCTGCGCGATTGGGTCGCGTCGGTGCAGTCCACGCACTACTGCATTGGCTCCGTGGTTGGACCGCATCCGTTCCCCTGGATCGTTCGGGAGTTTCAGCGGATCGTGGGGGATGAAGCGCGCGAACAGACACGCGAGATGCTCGGAGGATCCGATCCTGACTTCGTCGTTGCGTGTGTGGGCGGAGGATCGAATGCGATGGGCACGTTCGCGGGATTCCTCGACACGAAGTCAGAGCTCATCGGGGTCGAAGCCGGCGGCCTCGGCCTCGAGTCGGGTCAACACGGAGCGTCGATCAGCCGCGGCGTCCCCGGCGCGCTCCACGGCGCACGGTCGCTCTACCTCCAAGACGAGGACGGGCAAATCAAAGAGGCTCATTCGATCAGCGCCGGACTCGACTATCCGGGAGTTGGGCCCGAGCACGCGGCGCTCGCCGCAAGTGGCCGCGCCGAGTACCCGTCGGCCACCGACGCCGAGGCGCTCTCCGGATTCCAGCTCCTTTCGGTGACCGAGGGAATCGTGCCGGCGCTCGAACCCGCCCACGCGATTGGCTGGCTCGCCCGGGAAGCCGGCAACCGGATCCCGAAGAACTCGACTGTGCTTGTCACGCTGTCGGGCCGAGGCGACAAGGACGCCATGCAAGTCGCCGAGATGCTCACGGGCGAGCCGATCGCATGAACCTCGAATCCACTCTGCGCACCGCGCGAGACGCGGGTGCGAAGTTGCTCGTTCCGTACGTCACCGGTGGACTCGGTCGGGGTTGGCTCGATGTGGTCCGAGCGGTTGCCGACGCGGGCGCTGATGCCATCGAGATCGGAATTCCGTTCTCGGATCCGGTCATGGATGGGCGCACGATTCAGGAAGCCTCGCAGCGTGCCCTCGACATCGGTGCGACCCCGTCGACGATCATCGACGAGCTGGCTGGCCTCGACGCGGGGGTGCCAATCGCGGTGATGACCTATTACAACCCGGTCCATCACATGGGTCACGAGCGGTTCGCGCAGCGGCTGGCCGACGCGGGCGTGGACGCGGCGATCGTCCCCGACCTCCCGCTCGATGAACTCAACGGCTGGGCCGACGCAGCCGACGCTGCCGACATAGAGACCGTGTTGCTTGCCGCTCCCACCACATCGGATACGCGATTGCGGGCAATTTGTGAACGCAGTCGTGGCTTCGTCTACGGCGTCGCGTTGCTCGGCATCACCGGCGAACGAGCCGAACTCGCGGTGGAGGCCACCGTGATGGGCACCCGCTTGAAAGCGGTCACTGACATGCCGGTGTTACTCGGGCTCGGTATCTCGAACCCGGAGCAGGCGCGAGTCGCGGCCGATGCATCGGACGGCGTGATCGTGGGAAGTGCCCTCGTCCGTCGGCTGTTAGAGGGAGGCGGCCCCGAAGGCGCCGCCGCATTCGTTCGAGAGCTCCGCGAAGGCCTCGACGCCCCGAAGAACGAAGCGAAGGAGTCCCTCCAATGAGTAGCCCGGCACGGGTCATCGACGACAGCTGTGATCTGTGCGAAGCGGCCCGCATCACCGAGTGGTTCCACGAGGATGAGACCTGCTGGATCGCGGAGTGTGAGATCTGTTCGGTACCGATGGTGGTGTGGCGCTCGCATGGCATCGACCCTCCGGCCGACGAACTCGCGCACATGCACGCGCAGCTAGCTGGCGTGGTGGGAACCCACTTCGAGTTCGAGCACTACGTGGACGACAACATGCGCAACATCCCGGACCACTACCACGCGCACGCCCGACCGCAAGGCGGCTTCTTCGGTCACGGTCTCCGGCGCCGCAGCCCCTGACCTCTGAACTTGCGCCACTTTCCCACCCGTCGGGTGGGAAAGTGGCGCAAGTTCGAGTGTTATGCGGTGACGCGTCGACGGCGACGACGATCGGGCCGCGTCGCCGGAGCGACGCCACTGCCCGGGCCGCCGTCGAAGAACCCGAGATTCCCAAAGTTGTAGCCGAGCACCTGCCGCGAGTCTGCTTTCATCCAGGTGTCGAGGACGGTGGCATACACCTGGCGGAAGTCCACGTGATACTTGAGGTTCCCGTCGCGGTCGAGATCATTCGTCCGGGACGGCGCACCGTAGAGGCCGCCCTTCACCCGAGAGCCCACGACGAACAGCGGAGCTGCCGTCCCGTGATCGGTGCCGATCGTGTCGTTCGACTCGGGACGACGTCCGAACTCCGAGAAGGTCATCACCGTCACCCGTGATCGCCATGCCGGCGCGAGTGCAGCGAAGAACGAGTCGAGCGCATCATCAATCTCAGAGAGCTGTTGGGCATGGACGCCGGCCTGATCGGAGTGCGTGTCGAACCCTCCGACGGCGGTACTGAACACCCGCACCCCCAGGTTGGTGTTGATGAGCTTCGCCGTCAGCGTCAGTTCGCGGCCGAGGCGCGAATCGGGGAATGTTCCTTGGTACGCAGGTTGGATCTTTTGCGCGAGGTCCAAGGTGTCGTGCTCCACCTTTGCGGTCATGTCGCCCCACTGACCCAGGCCGGTGGCGCCACCGGAGAACGACGAGATCGCGTCGAACATCCTCACGTCGTTGGCATCGCGCCGGTCGATGCCGAATGCGCCACCGATGTGCTGGGGCAGACCAGACGCACGGGCCACGGAACCCACCATGTGCAACGGCACCGAGGTGCCGATCACCGCGCCGTAGAGACTCTCGGTGGAAGCGTTGGGCAGCCCGTCGAGATAGCGGCCGATCCATCCGGTCGCGCCGCCAGATTGCGGGGCACCGGCCCAACCGTTCTTCCAGATGCCCATCGAGGAGAAATGGCTGAGATCGGGGTTTGCATAGCCAACCCCTTGGACCACGGCCACGTCGCCCTGGTCGAAGCGCGTCTTCAGTTTGGCAAGCGCGGGATGCAACCCGAATCCGGGCGCGATGTTCAACGCGTTCCCTGCCGGGATAGCCAGACCCGGGCGCAGCGAGTAATAGCGGGACTCAGTCGTGGGCACCACGGTGTTCAGCCCGTCGTTGCCGCCCTCCATCATGATCAACACGAGGATGCCATCGTTGGCGCCGAGGGCTGGTGCCGCGAAAGCTTGGAGGCTCGAAAACATCGGGCTCAACGTGGCGGCGCCCGCCCCGGCCCCCGCGAGTTGCAGAAAGCGGCGCCGGCTGAGCCCTCCCGGGAGACGCGCCGGGACTGACAATCGGGACAGCGCCAGATCGTCGAAGAGATCGTCGTTCACGGTTGGCTCCTCATGCGAGCAAGACGTCGGGGGTCAGCATTGTCATCGTGGTCAGATTGATCGCGGCCCAATCCCGCCAGGAATAGGTTGGGGCGCTCTCGGTCGCGCGTTGGGTTGTCAACCAGTTCATGAGCACCCCACGTACCCACGGCGACACCGGAGCTACTCCGGGGTTGCGCCCGAACTTCGAAAAGGCCAGATCCACCGCCGCACCGGGGGTCATCACGAACTGGTTTTGGTTTGGCGCGGCCTGCCGAGCGATGATCTCCATCATGAATCCCGCTTCGCGGACCCTCCACGTGAGGTTCCGAGCGAAATCCGCCCGGGCCCAGACCGCGGTGCTATTCAGCCAGTAGGCGTTGTTCTTCCACCCGGCCACGTTGGGCGGCTCGAAGAGTTCCTGGCCCATGTACTCCATCCACCACTGCGGGTTCGTGGCCTCGGCGGTGAGACCGAGTGTGCGAAGGCAGGTGACGATCCACTCAACCGGACCACGCACCAGCCCTTGCCGAGCGGTAGCCGACATGAACTCCGGCCGCAAAAAGATCGTTCGCACCAAGGTGCGGATGTCGAGGTTCGAACCGACGAACGCGGCCACCAGCGCGTCGAGCAGGGCGGCCGACGGATTCGGGTAGGCGAAGAACGTCCACATCTTTTTCGCGATGAATCGCGCCGCGATGGAACGCTGCGGCTCGACGGTCAGGATCCGGGTAATGATCTCGGGCCCGTCCCAGTTGCGGGTCTCACCCATGAAGGCCTTGGGATCGATGTCGTGGCGATCGGGGTAGAAGCGATACGCCCGCGGTTCCACGTCGTAGTCCACGTTGTGGCCGGTCCACGCCCGAGCGGAGGCGACGACATCCGCTTGGGTGTACTGGTTCACGCCGAGGGTGAACAGCTCCATCAGTTCGCGTGCGAAGTTCTCGTTCGGCGAACCCTTCGAGTTCGGCTCGTTGTCCAGGAAGATCAGCATCGCCACTTGCACCGCCATGTGCTGGGTCAGCGTCTCAAAACTGCCGGACCCTTCCGTACGGAACAGGTGGTTTTGGTCGTACATATCGGCTACGTGGTCGACCTTGCTCACCTGGGTCGCGAAGTGGCCGTGCCAGAAGAAGGCCAGCTTCTCCTCCAGCGGCTTGGGGACGGTACACATACGGTCGATCCACCATTTGCGCAGATCGACGATCCGTTCCCAGTTCGCCTTTCCGGGATCGGTGAAGCTCGGAGGTGGCGTGTCGACCGGGTTCGACGAAAAGTCGAGGAGGCTATCCACGATGGCCGGCAAATCCATCGCTGCGTAGGTGGCGATCTCTTGGGGAGTGCCTTCGAAGCCGGCCCGCCGAAGCAGGTGGGCAACGTCGGCTGGTGATGTCGTCAGCGTGTCCTCCTCGACGGTTCGGTCCCGCAGAGGAGGTATCGGCCGATTTCGTCGAAGTTCTTGAACCGCGTTTTCACGACCGCGGCGAGCGTGGGCTCAGACTTCGGACGGGCTCACGTCATCGAGTGCCTGGCCCGAAGATTCCGGGAGTCGCGGCAGCAAGAACACGGCTCCGAGAATCGGGGCAATACCGCAGAGCGCGAGTGTGCCACCGAGGCTGCCGATCCGATCGGTCAGGAGGCTGACCAACAGAAAGCCCGTGACCGAACCGGCCACGGAACACACCAAGAGGATGCCACTCGCGGTCCCGCGCACCTCAGTGGGAAACAGCTCCACATCCATCGTTCCCACGCTCAGTGTTCCCGATGCGCCCGCGATGATGCCGATGCTCGATGCGATCCACAGCGTGGCCCCGCTGCTCAAGAAGAAGGTCATACTCAGGGCGGTCCCGAGCAGCATGCCGACGATCGCGACCGGCCGACGGCCGCGTGACTCCGCCAGCCGCCCGGCGAGCAGGATCCCCACGACACCGGGTATCCCGTTGGTGATCCCCTTGAAACCAGCCACCGAACTGCTCGAGAATCCTCGCTCATCCTGGAGAAACTGGTTCGTGAGTTGCGCGGACGGCGCGCTGAACATGTTCGACAGGAAACCCAATCCCGCAAGCAGTGCGAGACGCGGCCCGTAGCGGCGGTCGAGGACCTCTCGGACCCGTCCCCGGTCGGCATGGCGTCGCGCCAGCCGGTCGTAGCGCCGCGATTCCGGGAGGTGCTTCGCCAAGCGCGGCACCAGCAGCACCATGAACGCGGCCACGCCGAACGCGATGCGCCAGGTTTCGCGACCAACGTCGGCCAAAGGGAGCAACGCGACGGACAGCGCGTATCCGGCGCCGGCCGCGAGCCCTAGCATCGAAATCGAGAACGCACGCGCCCCCTCGGGCGCCTCTTCCACCACCGCGATTGCGCCAACAACGAGGGCGGTGCTGACGCCGGCCCTGACGAAGATCTGGGCCACCGTGAGCAGTTCAAAGGTTGGCGCGAGGGCGCCGGCCAAACTGCCGATGCAGACCATCACGAGCGCGCCGATCAAGACCCGGCGCCGCCCGATCCGGTCGGCCATGGCCGCCGCCAACAACGCAACCAACGCTCCGACACGCATGATGGCAGCCGCGTCGGCAAGCCCGCTGTTCGAAACGTGGAAGGTTCGCGATATGGGGTTCGCGAACTGACCGAAGATCGCGGCCGCGAAACCGGTGAGGGTTCCGGCAAAACAGACCGTGGCGAGCAGCGCCGCTTGCTCGTCACCGAAACCGCTCGGCGGTGTCATCGGAGACAGCTTTGGGGCAGTGGGGAGAGCCTCACCGGCGAGCTCGGCAATGATCGCCGCTCCCGACCAACGCAGCGTTCGTCGACGGCTATTGCGTTGGAGCGGCGCAAAGAACCAATGGAAGTAGGGGACTACTTGGTCGTGGCTCGCCGTGAGGGTCACGGCAGTTCCGACACCGTCCGGGTGGGCCTCCACCTCCACCGTGAGCATCCCGTTGGGATCCGCGGCAAGCGGTGCCCGGGCATCGGCATCCAGCGCCAGTGCCGACCGCGCCGCCGCCATGACCTGCTCCGGTGTCGCGTCGAGGTGGATACGCTCGATACGGTGCACGGCGCGGCATGCTACGGGCCGACTCGTTTCGTCACCTGTACCGGAGGAACCTCATGACCCAACTCGCAATCGGCGACCGCGCTCCGGCGTTCACACTGCTCGACCAGCAGGGCGCCAAGGTGAAGCTCTCCGAGTTCAGAGGCCGCAAAGTGATTGTGTACTTCTACCCTAAGGCCGACACCCCCGGTTGCACCACGCAAAGTTGCGAACTTCGGGATCACCGGAAAGAGTTGACGAAGCTCGGAGCCGAGGTGCTCGGGATCAGTCCGGACGCACCCGCCAAACAGGCCAAGTTCGATGCGAAGTACGACCTCGGTTTTCCCCTGCTTGCTGATGAAGACCACACCGTGGCGGAGAAGTTTGGCGTCTGGGCCGAGAAGTCGATGTACGGTCGGAAGTACATGGGCATCGTGCGTTCCGCCTTCGTGATCGACGAAAAAGGCAAGATCGCAGGCGCCTTCTACAAGGTCAGCCCGAAGGACACCGTCCCGAAAACCAAGGCCGTCCTCGACGCCTAGCCAATGACGGGGGCGGACGGGAGAGGGCTACGCGCCGATGGCGTGGAAGCCGCCGTCCACATGCACCATCTCGCCCGTCGTGGCGGGGAACCAGTCCGAGAGCAACGCGACCACAGCCTTGGCAGCCGGTTCGGTGTTACGGATATCCCAGCCGAGCGGTGCGCGCGCCGACCAGACGGTCTCGAACTGCTCGAAACCAGGGATCGAACGTGCGGCCAAGGTTCGGAGCGGACCAGCCGAGACAAGGTTCACGCGAATCTGACGTGGCCCCAGTTCGCGGGCCAGATACCGCGCGGTGGATTCAAACGCGGCTTTGGCCACGCCCATCCAGTCGTATACCGGCCACGCCTGACTCTGGTTGTCGAAATCCAAGCCAACGATCGCGCCGCCGTCATGCAAACGGGGGAGTGCCGCGACCGCGAGCGCCTTGAGTGAGAACGCGGACACTTGCATCGCGATCGCGACGTCCTCCCACGGAGCATCGAGGAATCCGCCACCGAGACACGACGGCGGCGCGAAGCCAATGGCATGGACCACGCCGTCGAGATCGAACGGCAATCTCTCAGCGAGGGCACCGAGGTCATCCGGGTCAGAGACGTCAAGCTGGATGATCTCGGGCACGGTAGGGAGCCGACGGGCGGTCCGCTGCGTGAGGTTCATGATCCGACCGAACGACGACAGCACCACCTCCGCACCCTGCTCCTGAGCGAGACGAGCCACGTTGAACGCGATCGATGCGTCGTTCAGGACCCCGGTGACGAGGATCCGCTTTCCATCGAGCAGCATCAGCCGGCCGGGACCAGCACCAGCGTTGCGTTGTGCCCGCCGAATCCGAAAGAGTTGGACAGAACGGCCGACCGCGGGATCGAACGGGGAGTGGCACAGACAACGTCGAGCGGCGCCACGTCATCGGCCAAGTCCGTGTGGTTCGCAATCGGCGGGACAAGACCTTCGGCCGCGGACTTCAAGGCAATGATTGCTTCGACCGCGCCCGCTGCGCCGATGAGGTGGCCGGTCACTCCTTTGCAGGAAGTGACCGGGGGCGACGTGTCGCCGAAGACTTTGCGAATGGCTTGCGCCTCGGCGGCATCATTGAGCTCGGTCGAGGTTCCGTGCGCGTTGATGTGTCCGATCTCGCCGGGTTCGAGCGCGGCATCGTCGAGCGCAAGTTGCATACATGCGGCCGCCCCTGCGCCGCCTTGGGACGGAGCGGTGATGTGAAACGCGTCGGAGTTCACGCCGTACCCGGCGAGCCGGCCGTAGATCCGAGCGCCGCGCGCCAACGCGCGGTCCTCTCGTTCGAGCACGAGAAACGCGGCTCCTTCGCCGAGCACAAACCCATCCCGTGCCGCGTCGAACGGCCGGGAGGCGAGTTCCGGTTCCTCGTTGCGCTTGCTTAATGCCCCCATCCGGGCGAAGGCTGCCACCGAAGGCGCGGTCAGTGACGCCTCGGTCCCACCGGCCACCACCACATCCGCGGTGCCATCGCGGATGATCCGTGCCCCTTCACCGATCGCGTTGGCGCCGGCTGCGCATGCCGTGCTGATGCAGAGCATCGGCCCGTTCCATCCGAAATGAATACCAATGAGGCCCGCGGTTGAGTTCGGCATCATCATCGGCACGAAGAACGGACTCACACGGTCGGGGCCCTTATTCATGTACACGCCCACCTGCTCTTCCAGCGTGTGCAACCCACCGATCCCCGTTCCCGCCACCACAGCACAGCGCGCCGGGTCGGCGCCGGGATCACCCGCGTCGGCGAGAGCATCCGCGGCCGCCGCGAAGCCGAACTGAGCGGCGCGGTCGACCCGGCGACTCTCTTTCGGGCCGAGGTACGCGACCGGATCGAAGTCGCGCACCTCGCAGCCGAATCGGACCGAGAGCGGGGAGGCATCGAATCCTTCGACCAGACGAGCCATTGAGCGGCCCGCAACAATCGCATTCCAGTTGGCATCCAGGCCCGCACCGGCGGGCGTGTGCATTCCAACGCCGGTGACCACCACACGAGGCCTACCCCGATGGTCGACCGAGTGGGTCATGACAGGTCCTCGTGCTCCTGAGGAGCGGGCCGAACCGACCCCACTGAGCTCATGACAGCGCAGCGGCCTTCTTGAGAACGAGGTCCACGGCGTCGCCGACCGTGGCAACCCCTTCGAGGTCCTCCTCGGGGATCGCCACGTCGAACCGTTCTTCGAGACCCATGACCAGCTCAACCAAGTCGAGCGAGTCGGCGTCCAGATCCTCTGCGAAACGAGCGGTTTCCACCACAGCATCGGGCTCGACGCTCAAAATCTCGACCGCCACCTCGCGGATGACGCCCAATGCTTCCTCTCGTTCCATAACCGTTTCGCTCCCTCGCGCCGTGCGGCGTTGAATCTGTGGGCCCAAGTTGTAGCCGAAGCGGACGACCCGGGGTCGCTATGTATCGCCCGTCACATCAGAATCCCATCCCCAACCCGCCGTCCACCGGGATCAACGCACCCGTGATGTAGGCCGCGAGGTCCGAAGCGAGGAATGCCACCACCGCGCCGCACTCCTCCGGCGTCCCAGGGCGTCCGAGCGGCACGAACTGGGCAACGCCATCGATCCAGGCTTCACCCATCGCGGCGGTCATGTCGGTCGTGATTGGCCCCGGTGCCACCACATTGCAGGTGATGGAGCGGGGTGCGAGTTCTCGGGCGACCGAGCGACTCAGGCCAAGGAGCCCGGCCTTGGCGGCGGCGTAGTTAGCTTGGCCCGGACCACCGAGATGCGCGACGACCGACGACACGTTGATGATCCGCCCGAACCGCGCCCGCATCATCTTGGGCGCGGCGCGGCGAATGGTGTGGAACGCGCCCGTGAGATTCACGTCCAGCACCCGGTCCCATTGATCATCGGTCATGCGCACGATGAGTCCGTCGCCGGTGACACCCGCGTTGTTCACCAGGATCTCGACTGCGCCGAACTCTGACTCGATGTGCTTGAACGCCGAGTCGACCGAGTCTCGTTCTTCCACCGATATCGCCACCGGAACCGCCGTTCCTCCGTTCGCTCCGATTGAGGCGACGGTCTGGTTCGCCGCTTCGGAGTCCGTGGCATAGCCCACCGCCACTCGGACCCCCGCGGCGCCCAGAGCGATTGCGGTGGCGCGTCCGATACCGCGCGACGCGCCGGTGACCAAGGCAACGCGTCCAGTCATGGCATCAGTCGGTCGACGTCGGCCGGAGTCGCGATGCCGACGACGGGCGTGCCGGTGATCGTGCGTTTCGCGAGTGCGGCGAGCATCGTGCCGTGACCGACTTCGAGGACTTGGCTGGCACCGAGCTCCACGAAACGCGGCTGGACGAGACGCCAGTTCACGCGGGTCGCCACGTGGCGGGCGCTGCGGTCACGCCAACCGGCACCATCGCCATACACCTCGCCGTCGTCATTCGAGATCACCGGTGCGGTCGGCGCGTGGAGAGCTACCACAGCGAGGTCCGACACCAGCGCATCGGCGGCTGGGGCCATCAGCGGCGTGTGGAACGCGCCACCCACCGCAAGGCGCCGGGCGGTGCGAGCACCCGCGTCTTTCGCGGCGGCGGTACCGGCATCAACACCGTCGGACGTTCCGGCCAACACCACCTGACCGGGAGCATTGTCATTGGCGATCCAACAGGAGTCGGGCGCGGCAGCACAGCCGACCTCGGCCTGCTCGACCGTGGCGCCCAACAGCGCGGCCATCACACCCGGATTCGCATCCGCGCAGGCTTGGGTCCGTTCGGCGCGCACGGCGGCGAACCTCACCCCATCGTCGAACGTCATCACCCCGGAGGCAATGAGCGCGGTCACTTGACCGAGCGAGTGGCCGCCGAAGGCAACCGGGCTGACGTGCTCGCGGATTGCCTCCCACGAAAGCAACGACGTGAGCAGCACTGCAAGCTGGGCGTTGCGCGTGCGGGCCAGCGTGGCGTCGTCGGCGTCGAGCACCAACTCGCGGAGCGTTTCCCCCAATGCGGTCTCGGCGCGTTCGATCACGGCGTCCCATTCGGGGCGTCCCAGCCAGGGTGAACCCATTCCCGGAGTTTGGGTACCTTGGCCGGGGAAGGCAACGGCGACGGGGGTGGTCACTCGGTTCCGTGATCGGGCGCGCCCGACTCCGGGTCGTCCCCGGTGTGAGGCACCACCCCCGGCCGATCGGGGTCCTCGCCCAGCAACAGCTGGAGTTGGACATCGTTGGGCAGAGGGCCGTCCGCCGCGTTGCGGCTGCGGGGGATGAAAACGAGCGCGACGATCGCCGCTACCACCATCAGCAACATGACCGTGATCCACATCAAGAGATTCCTCCGCCACAGGAACGCCGAAACCTTAGTTCCCGATTGTGGACTCAAAAGATGCCAACATGGGAGTCGCGCCCGGGTGGTGGAACGGCATACACGGCGGATTCAAAATCCGCTGCTCGCAAGGGCATGAGGGTTCGAATCCCTCCTCGGGCACCCTTTGACCAGACACACGGAGGGGCAGGTGCGGGATCCTGAGCCGCGCGCGCCTTGCCGGGTCGCGATAGGACGGCCACGTTCTTCGAAGGACGCGTCCGGCCGCGTGCCGTCACTGCGGATCCAGAGAGCAGCGCGAAAGTGACCGCGCCGGGGGCGTCATTCCCGCTCGCTTGGCTCGGAGGCCGACAGCGCGTCGAAAACTGGCCCTCCGAGGATGCAGAGCTCCGGGGTCGGACCGCGGTCTGAGAGGCTGATCAGCCTCAAGATCACGCCAAATGGGTCGATGTGTCCCGAGTGGAGCCACACCACCAAGAGGACCACCAAGCGGGGCCCGGGCGCAGCGTCAACCAGACGCTGATTTCACTGATGCTCGAACACGCCATCGACGGCATGGCCCTCGTTGCCAGCGACGGGACCGTCCTGGCGACGACACCGGCCATCGATCGGATCCTCGGCAACAAGGAGGGCTCTCTGGTCGGCCAGAACGGCCTCGAGATCATTCATCCCGAGGATCTCTCACGCGCACTGGATCGGCTCGCCGACATCGGAACTGAGTTCCCGGAGGACTATCAGTCGTTCCGGTGCCGCCACGCAGACGGGCACTGGGTCACGGTGGATCTCCTCGCGACCGAGAACCCCGAACCGATCCCGGCGGCGCCCGGTGGGAGCCTCGTGCTGACGGTCAGAGATCTCACCGAATTCTACGAAACTCGGCTCACACTCGAACGCAACCGCACTCGGCACGAGATCCTTGCCGCGCTCGCGGCGAGCTTGGTGAACGCGCAGGGCCCCGACATCGACGATCAGATAACCGCCGCGCTCGAGATCCTCGGGTCGCACACCGGCGTCGACCGAGTCCAGCTGTATCGGACGTCGCCGGACTTCGAGACCATGCGCCAGACTCACCGATGGGGTCGCGGCGGCGTCAGCTTCTTCAACAATTTGAACCTCGAGGTTCCGACGTCAACGTTTCCGCGCTGGGTCCGTTCGATCGAACGGCTCGACATCGTCGCGCTGGAAGACCTCCAATCACTCGACGCAGGTCAACACTCCGAGCGGGCCGGTCTCACTCGCATGGGGATCACCGCGCTGCTTGCAATCCCCATGACCCGCGACGGCGCGGCCATCGGGTTCCTGGTCGTGGCGGTGTCCAGCGGTTCGCGGGCCTGGAATGAAGACGACATCGGGCTCCTGCAGGTTGCCACCGACATCATCGGGGCCGCGCTGGCGCGCCAGGACGAGGGCGAAGAGTGGCGCCTCGCCGAGAGTCGGTTCCGAGCGCTGGTCCAGCAATCCACCGACGCGATCGTCGTCATCGACAATGAGGGTCGAATCACCCAGATGCCCATCGGTCAGAACCTCTGGGGATACACGCCCGAGGCGCTCTACGGTACGAATGCGCTGGACCTGGTGCACCCCGACGACCTGGATTTCGCGGTCGGCGAGCTGATCAAGGCCGCGCTCGACCCGAGTTACAGGGCCACCAACGAGATGCGCATCCATCATGCCGACGGGCACTGGGTGCCGATCGAGCTGGTTGCGTCCAGTCGCTTCGACGAGCCTTCGATCGACGGGATCATCATGAACGTGCGCGATGTCAGCAGCCGTCACGAGACCGAGGCTGAACTCAGGGCGACCCAGGATCAATATCGATCGCTCATCGAAAATCTCCCCGGTGCCGTCTTTCAATGCAGTCCGATACCGCCTTTCCGCGACGAGTTCATGAGTGATGCCATCGAGAGCCTGACCGGATACGCGTCGCAATATTTCCTCTCCGGCGAGAAATGCGTCGACGAGTTGATCCTCCCCGATCATCTGGACCGGACCGATCGCGAGGTGGCCGAGGCGATCACCGAGCGTCGGCCGTACGTGACCGAGTACCCGATCCGACACAAGGACGGAGACGTCCGGTGGCTCTCCGAACACGGCCACGCCGTGTTCGACGACGCAGGCGTCCCCTGCCTGCTCGAAGGGGCAATCTTCGATATCACCGATCGCGTGCTCGCAACGGCAGAAGTGAAGGAAAGCGGGGAACGCCTCCGGACGCTCGTGGCGAACATCCCCGGCGCGGTCTTCCGCTGCGCAGCAACGCCGCCGTATTCCGGAGTCTTCCTGAGTGATGCGGTCACGCGTCTGAGCGGCTATTCCTCAGCGTCGTCGGGGAGCAGTACCGCGGCGTTCTATGAGCTCATCCCCGAGGACCAGCGGGAGCGCGTCGACCACGTGGTGTCTGCCGCCATCCATGACCGTCTTCCGTACGACGTCGAGTACCAGATCCAACACCGAGACGGAACGTTGCGTTGGATCGAGGAACGGGGACGAGTCACGCTCGACGCGGATGGCGCGCCCCTTTGGATCGATGGAGTCATGGTCGATCTCACGGACCGCAAGAACCTCGAACAGCGCCTGACCTACGACGCGGCTCACGACCCGTTGACGGGGCTGCCCAACCGGTCCATGCTGATGAGCCACCTTGAGACCACACTCGCCCGCGGTGCACGCACAGATTCGATGACGGCTGCACTCTTCATCGACCTCGACCGGTTCAAGTTGGTGAACGACGCGCTCGGACACGCCGCCGGGGACGAGCTGCTCGTGCACTTCACGCGACGACTCCAGAGCGCGCTGCGCGCCTCGGATCTCGCGACCCGATCCGGGGGCGACGAGTTTGTCATCGTCTGCTCCGATCTGGACGCGGCGAGCGAAGCCGAAGTTGTGGCCGATCGCATCGCCACCATCTTGCGCGATCCGTTCACCATTCAGGGACGGACAGTGTTCGTCAGCGCGAGCATCGGAATCGCGCTCGCGGACCGCAACTCCGACGCGGGCCAGATGCTGCGCAACGCCGATGCGGCCGCGTACCGCGCCAAAGACCTGGGCCGTAATCGCTACGAGGTCTTCGACGACGAGATGCGAGCGGCAACTGCGGCCGCACTCGAGATCGAGACGGATCTCCACCGCGCGCTCGACCACCGACAGCTCTTGCTCCGGTATCAACCACTCGTTGCGCTTGATTCGGGGATCATGACCGGTGTCGAGGGACTCGTTCGCTGGCAGCACCCCGAACGAGGCCTGTTGAATCCCGACGAGTTCCTGCCCGCGGCCGAAGCCTCCGGACTCATCGTTGCGCTCGGTCGCCAGGTGCTCGAACTCGCCGTCGGCGCCATGAGCGGGCTGGCCGAGGAAGACATCGCGACCATCGCGGTGAACCTGTCCCCCCGCGAGCTGGCGCAACCTGATTTGGTGAAGGCCATCGAACAGTGCCTGATCGAAAATGGTGTGGCGCCCCATCGCCTGTGCATCGAGATCACCGAGAGCGCGGTTCTGGATGACGTCGACGCCACCGTCGCCACCCTGGAGTCTCTTCGCGAGATCGGGGTTCGGCTCGCGATCGACGACTTCGGCACCGGCTACTCCTCGCTGAGCCACCTGCGGCGGCTTCCGGTTGACATCGTCAAGATCGACAAGTCGTTCGTTGCCGAGCTGGGCGCCGACGGGGCGAACCTCACCATCGTGGCCGGGATCATCGGGTTGGCCCGCGGTCTCGGACTCGAAGTGATCGCGGAGGGCATCGAGACCCGGCGCCAGCTCGACGTCCTCCACGGCCTGGGCTGCACCTTCGGCCAGGGTTACCTGTTCTCGGCCCCGGTCGCCCTCGACGATCTGCTCGGGGCCACCTTTCCCAAGGCCGCGCCGCGAGAAGTCCGATACTGAACGAACGCAAGCGGGGCGGGACAGCCAGCCGCGCCTGGTTTCGGACCCGGCCCCTTCGGGAGTGAAGGCTCGAAACCTTCCTCGGGCACAGCCGTCATAGGTAGGGTGGCGCCATGGCAGGGCAGACCTCGAGTCGGTGGACCGACGCCCGGTTCGACGCGCTGGCCCAGCAAGGCGATCCGCTCGCCGACGATGTCATTGCCGAGCATGCCCGTTTCGCGGAGGTCGGACACCCCGCCAAACTGGTAGCCGAGATTGGCAAGCACTTGGTACTTCCTCCCGAGCAACGTTCACCGGCGATTCATCAGTATCTGGAAGACCGACCTTCGCTCCCGGATTGGGTTGATCCCAAGAAGATCGCATCGAGTGTGGACTTCTTCACCGAACACGCAATCACCATCGGGACCTCACTGTTCTGTGCCTCACTCCCAGAGGCCTACGCCGCCGCACGCGGAGCGCGTGTCCTCACACTGACGGCTCGTATGGCATCGGATCCGGTCCGACGGGTCAACGAGACCGCCCAGTTGGTGTTTGATTCGATGAGCGCCGGCGGGCTGGACCCCGCGACCGGCAAGGGATACGCCGACATCCGGCGAGTGCGGTTGATGCACGCCGCCGTTCGCTACTTGATCCTGAACGACCCCGCGATTCCGAAGACCGCCGCACCAGCGCCCTTCCCGGCATGGTGTCCAACCGCCGGCGTACCCATCAATCAGGAAGACCTCCTCGGAACCCTGATGACGTTCACCCAGACGGTCTTCGAGTCACTCGACCGGGTCGGAGCGGTGTACCAGCCCGACGAAGCGGAGTCGTATCTCCACGCTTGGTGTGTCACCGGCCACTTGCTCGGGATCCTGCCCGATCTGCTGCCGCTCGACCTGAAGGATGCGACCGAGATCACCGCGGCGATTCGGCGCCGCCAGACCGCTCCGAGTGAGGACGGCCGCGTGCTCGGCCAAGCCCTCGTTGGGGCGATGCGCGACAGCATGCCGCTGCGGATCCTTCGACCCATTCCGGCGGCAGTGGTTCGTTGGAACGTGGGCACCGAGGTCGCGGCGATCAACGGCATCGCCGGAGGTCGTTGGCTCGGCGGGTTCATCAAGGGAAGCCGCACACTGATGCGGGGTGTCGGCCTTGCTCAACAGCACGACAAGATGATCCGCGTCCTGTCGCGTCACCTCGGTCACCGGGTGCTCGGGGCCTTCGTTGCGGCCGGACGAAGCGGAAGCCGCCCGCCGTTCGAAGTTCCCAGTCAGCTGGAAGTCCGCCCGCGAACACCCAGGACGCGCTGGAAACTCTGAGTCTCACCGCCGAGGAGCCGCCGGAGTGCGGCCGCCTCGGACTCGCGAAATGGCGCCACTTGGAGGCGCTCGTCACGGAACCGCGACCGAAAGAACCAACTCACCCAGTCCATCCGGTCATCCAACACGCTCCAGTCACGCGCCGCGTCGCCGCGCCCCGTTCCCTTCGTCCGGTCCCAGGTCTCGAGCGCCTGGCGAAGCGATGGTGCGCGCACGACCGAGGTGCACGAAGGCACCAGGCCTGAGCCAGGGAGGGGTGGGACATCGTGACCAAGCTTGAGCGTCTCGAATGGGAGCACGAGCACCATGAACCGCCTGGTCACCTCCTTGTCCCATGCCCGATCGATGACGCGGGCCATCCGACGAAGCATGGGAATCCTGAACCGCCGTTCCAGCGATCCAATGAACTCCTCGGGAACGGAGCACATCAGCGAATCCAGGATCGGATCGAGCTGGGACTGTTCTGCGGCTCCCAGCTGCAAGGCAGAGCCGAGCACGTGCTGGGCCCGGCAATCGGCATCTGCCTCGGTGGCTGCTGCTGCGAGGGCCGTGAAGCCGGCGCCGAAGCAGTTCGTTGCGCGTACCGACGGAGCGGCGGCCACGTACTCACGCAGCCGCACCGCGGCGGTGGCGCGGGCTTCATCGGATCCGGTCCGGGTGGCCACGAACGCCGCGCCCGCCGGCGCCATCTCGCGAAACACCTTCAGGTTCCCGGCGGCGAGTCCGCCCGATACCCGTGCCGCGGCTTCCTCCATCGCGTCGAACAGGGCGAACCGGTGCTCACCACCGCCCAACATGTCTCCGTTGCCCACGAGCGCCCGCCGCAACCACGCCGGAAGCATCTCGCCGCGCATGATGGTCCCGACCGACTGCGATGCCCAGACACCGAAATGGAACCAGTTGGCGCTGGTCGGATCAGTGACATCTCCGATCGCGACCGCCAGGCGGTAGTAGGTCTCGGTGATGAGTTTGTTCCGCTGGCCGCCGTCGGGCATGGCTGCGATCGCCGCGATGGTCGCGGGTTTGAGCCACCACGAGTCCGGCGCCGAGGAATCGGTCATCGGGGAATCGGTCATGCGGCACCGGCTTGCTCGAGGAGTGAATCGGATTGCGCCAGGAGCCACTCGGAACCGCAGTCGACGCCGACGGCATGTGCGGTCCGGGCAAGTTCGACGACGTGCTCCGGATCCCGACGTCGTTCGACCAAGATGCGCGCGAGTTCGAGCTGGGAGCGTGCCGCCATCAGCGGGGCTTGCGCTCGCTCGGCCCACGCCCGCGACGACTCGAAGTGTGACTCGGAACGTTCGACGTCGCCCATCCCGTTCGCCAGCAGGCCGAGATAGTGATGGGTCGGCTGGTCGGGAGCAAAGGGACTCACCAAGTGGTCGCCGTACGGGGCCAAGAGGTCGTAGTACACCTGACAACGCGTCGCGGAACCGAACATGGCACAGACGCCCGCCGCCTCAATCACGCCGGACTCGCCCGTTCCTCCGATGGTGAGCAGCGATTCGATCCGGGAGTCGTCCCAGCGTTCCCACTCGATCGCCGCTTCATCGACCCGTCCGTCTTGGAGCAACCAGTAGGCGTGATGCGCGATCAGCATCGGGGTGGTCGCGGCCAAGTTGCCGATGACCGGGAGCATGGCGTCGACCCGGTTCTGCCAGAAGCGCACGGCCAGCATCTGACGCGAGGTCGCCACTCCGAGCGCAGAGGAGGCGAGTGTCTTGACGGTGGCGAAGGCGGCGCGGATGGTTGTCTCGGCGCTCGCGAGCTGGCCGAACAGGATCTCCCAACCACCTTGTTGGAGTTCGAAGTAGACCCGTTGCCGGGGGAGGAGCTCACCGGTTTCGACGATCGCGCGCATCTCGGCAACCAACGCGAGTCCTTCCTCGACGTGACCGAGCTGTTGATGCACTTGGGCCCGGTTTCCGATCCAGATGAAACGGCGGTGTACGGGCGCGCCCCGGGCTTCAAGGAGGCGCAACATCTGGTCGGTCTCGGCCAGGCGAAGCTCGACGAACGGAAGACCGGCGTGCAACGACAACCGGTGTTCGAAGACCCGTTCGAGCAACTCCGGATCACCGAGCCGACCGGCCATTGCGTAGGCCTCATCCGACAGCGCGAATCGTCGGCGCTCCGGATCGTCGTAGGTCACCTCGCTCGCCAGACTGGCGAGCGAGCGTGCCCGCGCCACGGAATCACCGATAGGACACATCTCCAACACCGCTTCGAGTTGGCTCACGCGGCGCCGATCGACCCTGAGATATTCGGCAAATCCACCGGTATCACTGGCCATGAGAGCCGCGACGGTGCGCCCGACATCACCGTGTGCGAGCGCGCGGTCAATGACGTTGGCCAGAAACGCCTGGGAGTCGGATCGATCGAGAGCATGCAGCGCTGCACCCAACTCGGTATCCACATCGATCTCCATCGACGCGTCCCCGGTCGCGTCGGTAATTATCTTCGCCTGTTCTAACCAACCGAGTGCTTCCTCGGGGGCCATCTGGTCTCGCGCCGAACGCGCAGCTTCACGGAAGGCGTTCACTGCCGCGGTGGGGGCCAATGCGCTCCCTGCTTCGCTGGCATGGTGCGCCGCGCGCGTCGACCGATCGCCGCTCACCAACGCGGCGCGTTGCACGACGCCCGTGGCCTCGGCATGCAACCTGCGGCGCCGAACGCTCGTGAGACCATCGACCAATGCGCTCGCTACGAGCGCGTGGTTGAACTCATAGAGGTACAACACTCCCGCCGCTTGCTCGCGCACAACGCGGTGTCGCTCACCGGCGTCCAACGCCAACTCGACCACCTCAAAGGACGCGCCGCTGAGCTCGGCCGCGAGGTCGACCTCGAAGGTGGTGCCCAGAACGGCGGCAGCACGGAGGAACGTCAGCGACTCGTCATCCAACGCGCGGACCTGGTCCTCCAGGAGATTCACCACCGACTCAGGAAGCTCAAGTTCGGCACCGACCTCTCGGCGCGAGGCGGCGACCGCCAGTGCGAAGAGCGGGTTCCCCGCCGTCAGGTCGTGCACCTCGGCCGAAGCATCATCGCCGACCGCCATCTCCACTCCGGCCAACAGCTGTCGGGTCTCGGCCACGTCGAGCCCATCGAGTCGGAGGCGACCGACGCCGACTGCAAAATCGTGGGCCGAGGACATGAGATCCCGTAGTGGATCTCCTCCCGCGAACGCCGGGCGGCGGGTGCCAACCACAAGCACCCGGGCCGCGCCTTCGCCCACCAGCAGAGATCGCAGGAGTTCAACCGTCGTCGGCGTGGCCCAGTGCAGATCCTCGAGCACGAGCAGCACGGGCGAGTCATTCGACAACGCCTCCAGCCACTCGCCAACCGCAATGAAGAGCATTTCCCGCTCAACCGACTCGTGACCACCGGCGGAAGGCGCAGCCGCGATGAGATCGGGCACCAAGCGAGCGAGGGGATCGAGGCGCGTGCCGAGCGCCGAGAGATCCATCCGTTCGCCCACGAACCGGATCGCCTCGGAAAATGGCTGGTAGGGCGATCCTCCCGCTTCGTCACAGCGGCCGGTGACCACGGTCGCGCCACCATCGTGCACTCGGTTCGCCAGTTCACTCACCAGTCGGGACTTACCCATGCCGGCATCTCCCTCGACCAGCACGAAGCCTCGCGCTCCATCGACGATCCGGGCCCAGGCCGCGTCGAGCGATTCCATCTCGCGCTGCCGGCCCACCATCGGGCTCGTGGCGGCCGCGCGGAACTTCGACGGCAGGGGAAGCCCCCGTCTCGGCGCCGAGGTCCGGGCGCGTCGGCGTTCCGGGTCGAAGGGCAGATCGGTGAGCAGAAATACGGTCTCTGGGAGTTCGAGATCGCGGAGATGCTCGACGCCGAGTTCGATGAGTTCCGCACCGCCGGGAAGCGACTGCGAGATCAGTTCGGCAGTGGATTGACTCACGAGAATTTCGCCGCCGTCGGCAATCCCGCGCACGCGAGCGACGCGATTCACGGTACGGCCGAAGTAGTCGCCTTCGCGCTCGACCGCCGCTCCCGTGTGCAGCGCCATGCGCGCGGTAATGAGACAATCCTTCGGCCAATCGAAGTCACGGAGAGCTTGCTGGGCGGCTACCGCGGCCGCACCACCGTCGACCGCGCGTTCGAAGATGCTGAACGTGGAGTCGCCTTCCCCCTTCGATTTCAACAGCACGCCGTGGTGCGAGTCCACGGCCTCGAGGATCAGCGCGTCATGCTGGGCGAGGACGCCCGGCATGAGGTCCGAATGCTTCTCCCAAAGCCTCGTCGAACCGACGATGTCGCTCAACAGGAACGTGATGACCCCGGAAGGGAGCAACCCGTTCGTCGGCGGACTCATTCGTCGATCATCCAACGGTGCTCGTCCCAGAGAATCTTGGTGGGAGATCCGCTGATGGCGCGCGAGGCCTGCATCCCCGACATCACCGTGGCCTCGACCGCCCCGATGTCGAATCCGTTGCGAATCCAATCGCCGGCGAGGATGAGATTGGAGAGCCCCGACTCGTCGGCAGCCAGCCGATGGGCGACGGTGCCGGGCATCGTCTGCACGTAACGTTCGGTGGGCGCAAAGTTGGCACGCCAGTATTGGTGCTCGAAACGCCGCTCACCCGCAACGCCGTCGGGGGCGGTGAGAATCTCCCACCGGAATCCGTCAGGCCCTACCGCCTTCGGCCACTGCTCGCCGATGTGGTGCAAATAGTCGAGCGCACCCTCATGGGCCCGCGCCGTGGCTGCGTCCTGCGTATCGCCTTCCACATCGAGTAGGTCGCCACAGAAGTACCAGACCGCCTTCGGCGCGGGCTTGGCTCCCCAATCCTCCGACCACAACACCTGCGAGTTGTCGCACCCGGTATCGACGGGTTCGATGAACGACGACGTTGCCGTGTGGCCATCGGGAAAACCGGTCTCCGCTGTCGTCTCGTCCAGCCAAAGCTGGAACGCCTGGGTCATGATCGTGGTGGTGTGGTCGAGCATGTTCGCAAAGGCGGGGCTCGCGCTCATGACCTCGCCCGTGATCGCCGGGAGCGCAGCTGCGGAGATCGCCAGCACGACGGTGTCGAAGTCGGCGCCACGGCGAAGCGTGACCGTGGGCGCGCCCGCCTCTGCGCCGCCAAGTTCGAACGGAATGCCTTGTCCGGCGAGCGTGTCACCGTTCACAATCTGTTCCCAACGCGGACGATCAGGCCAGCACCGAAGCCCCTTCACGTCGACGAGCGGGTCGTAGTCACCCACCGTGGCGACTTGCTGGACCATCTCGACCGTGTCGACCACCAGCTGCCCCGCATCCACGCCGAGGTTGGTCACCGAATGGAAGAACTTGACCCGAACGCCGCGCTTCACGAGCGTCTCGTACATGGGCGCGATCGCGGTGTCGCCCATTCCCGCCCGGGCCTGCCACATGATGCTGCCTCGGTAGGGGAGTTTGGTGCGCACCAGTGAGTACAGCCCGGCGCCGGCCGCCATGCCTCGCTGATTCTCCCGTCCGTCGGCCACTGGATCGGCTGCAGTCGTCGCGGGGCCACGGTTCCCAGCGAAGCACTGGTCGTACACCACTCGAACGTCCGGCCCGTCGAGTGTGGTCGGTTGCGAGCCGTGGCTCGCCATCCAGTCGGCGAAATCGACATCGTTGATCTTCCCGAAGCCGTCCCAGAGGAGGTCATCGCGAATCATCCCGATCAAGCAGGTGAGCGAGGTGTCGGTCTGGGAGAACTTTTCCCGAACCGCGTCGTTGTCGAGATGGTCACGCACGTGACGGCGCCAAATGCTTGCTCGCAACCTCTCCAACAGATTCGCGATCGGGTGCACATGACGGCGGTGCTGGGTATCACGTCGATGATGCCGGTCGAGCGCTCGGCCCACGAGCCAGAGCAGGCCGGACTCGGCGGCATCGCCCACTGCCCGGATCGTGCGGGCCAGCGGACCGACGCGACCGGTGCGCGCCGGATGTTCCGACGAGCGCAACCAGTGGAGATGCGCTTCGATTGTATGGAACACGCCGACCGTGAAGTCCCAGAAGCGCGGGACCTCGACCACATCCCAGGGCTTCCCCGGGTCCACGTCGAACGTGCGGTACGACGAGGACCACTTACCCTTGTAGTGGTCGTAGAGCACCACGGACGAGAGCGGATCCCAAGCTTCGTCGATGGTGGCGAGCGGGCTGCCGACTGGCCGGTCCAGCTCCGTGTAACAGTCGGCGAGCAATCGGAACGCGTTGTCATACCCACCGAACCACAGATGCAGTCCGTGCTCCTCGATGCGACTGCCGGCATCAGCGTTGCGACCCGTGGAGCACTTCCCGCCGCAGCGCCAACCCGACTGGTACAGCGTCACCTCATATTGCTCACGCAGCTCCGGCGTCGCGCTCAACTCCAGTGCGGCCGTGAGCCCCGCGATCCCGCCACCGAGCACTGTGATTCGTTGCAACATCGCTGCCCCCACTGAGCGTGCCTGAGCGGACACCGATCCTACGGCGGAGTGCACCAGAGCGACACCTGAGCCATGGAGTCAGCTGTGGTTGGCCGCATCGACGGGACGGGTCTCCACCACGGGCACACGCGGGAACCGATCACGTTTGATCAGCATGTAGGCCAGGGCGGCCAACCCGATCAGCATCTCGACCCACTCGGACATGGGGCTAAACGTGCTGAAGAACCATGGTGCATCAACGAAGTCATCCACCAAGTCGAGCAGGACGTATGCGGTGACCACGACGAACCAACCGGCGAGCGCCCGCGGGGTTGCGACCTTCCGCAACGCGGGAACGCGATCGAGCCACAAACCAGCCAGTCCACCCACGGCAAAGGTGAGCCGCAGGTATTCGCTCCGACCGAACAGCCCAGGGAGGTTGTGGAGGTTCGTCTCGCCTTGCCGGTTGAGATGTTCGAACGATTCCGGCGTCTTGAAGAAGAAGATCCACTGCCCCCAGGACACCTCTTCCATCGCGACGAAGAACAGTCCGAAGCTGAGGATCCCGAAGCAACCCCAAACCAGTGTCGTTTCGCCGTTGCGGCGGGCTCGCAGGGTGAGACCGAGACCGAGTCCGCTGGCCAGCAGCAGCGACGCGAAGGTGACGTCCTCCACCGCGGAGCCTTCGCGCATGAACCACTCGGCAGCGTCGCGGGTCGCCGGCGCAAGGTAGAGGAGATGAAAGGCCACCGTCGCGCCCAGCGCTATAGAGGTCAACCGCGGGCCGCTTTGCAGCGCCCTCGCCAGCGGCAACCATCGGCGTTTACTCATCCGTCGCTCTTGCCGTTGGGAACTGGTGGCCATTCCCAGTCTACGGGGCGATTCGGGGCCAGCTACCCGCGGATGCCCAACCGCTTCGCGATGACCTCGTTCATGATTTCGTCGGTGCCCGCACCGATGCGCTGAAGGCGAGCGTCGCGCCACAGTCGGCTGATCGGTGTCTCGGTGAGATAGCCCGCGCCGCCGAAGATCTGCAGGCAGGTGTCCACGAGCCGGTTCTGAACCTGGGCCGCGTATTTCTTCGCCATCGAAATCTGTACCACCGGATACTCGCCCTGCTGCACGCGCCAGATCGTGTCGTATGTGAGTGCCCGTGCCGCTTCGAGTTCTGTTGCCGCATCGGCGAGCATGTGGGCGATTACCTGGTTGTCGGCCAGCGTTCGATCAAAGGCCCGCCGCTCCCGCGCATAGGAGATTGTGCGCTCCAACACGTCGAGCCCCTGGCCGATGCTCTGGGCCGCGCCAGACAGACGCTCGTACTGAAGCTGCCAAGCCATCTGAGTGAAGCCCTGACCGGTCTCTCCGCCGAGCAGGTTCCCCGCCGGCACCCGCACATCGTCGAGCACGATCTCCGCAGTGTCAGACGAGCGCATTCCCAGCTTGTCGAGCTTCCGCGAAACCGAGACACCCGAAAGATTCGTATCGACAATGAACAGCGACACACCCCGGTGTTTCGATCCCGGCTCGGTCTGCACCGCCATCGTCATGAACTGGGCGCGCGTCCCGTTGGTGATGAACATCTTGCGCCCGTTGATGATCCACGTATCGCCGTCGCGTTCAGCCCGGGTCGTGATGCTCGCCACATCCGATCCCGCGTCGGGTTCGGTGAGCGCAATCGCGCCGATCTTCTCCCCGGATATGGCGGGCGCGAGGTACCGGGCTTTGAGATCATCGGTCCCGAACTCGCCGATCGCAGGGGTGCACATATGGGTCTGGACTGCAATGGCCATCGGGATTGAACCGGCTCCACAGCGGCCGAGTTCCTCGATGAACAAGAGACTGCTCGCGAGGTCGCCGTCGGATCCTCCCCATGCGCTCGGGTAGTGCAGCCCCAGGAATCCGAGTTCACCGCAGCGCCGGAACACCGAGTCGGGGAACAGGCCCGCCGCCTCCCAATCGTCGATGTGGGGAACGAGTTCCGTGGTGACAAACCGGCGCACGGTGGCACGCAAGGCCTCATGTTCGGCGGTGAAGATGGCGTGGATGCTCACTGCTCCATTCTGTCCCGATCCGATCGCTGGGCAGGGTTTCCCGCCATCTCTCAAGTCAAGATCGCTAGCCACCACGTACACTCCCGGCCGTGTCTCGGGCTTCCATCGAACGACGTCTCCTTGATATTTCCGATCGCATCAAGCAGACCACCACTGAACTCGCCGTCACGGACGAGCAGCTGACCTTCCTTGACGAGGAAGCCGATTCGGCGCGGTTACGTGCCATCGTGGCCGAGACCCCGATGGAAGTCGCCACCGCCAACGAAGCGCAACGCCACGCCGATGCCTTACGTCGCCACCGCGAGTCGCTCACGAAGACCCTGGTTGAACTCCGCGGGGAACAAGACGGTCTCCTTGATCGTCTCACCATCGAATCGACCTCACGCTGAACCTCATGGCGCCAGACGCAATCCACCAATCGACGAGAGAAGGATGACTGTGGCAACGGAACGAACCCGGGTTGTCGTCGCCGAAGACGAGGCGATCATCCGCCTCGATCTGAAGGAACTCTTGGAAGAAGAGGGCTTCGACGTCGTGGGCGAGACCGGGCGGGGCGATGAAGCGGTAGAGCTCGTCCGATCCCTCCAGCCGGACCTCGCGATTCTCGACATCAAGATGCCCGGCCTCGACGGACTCTCCGCCGCTCGCCTGATCACCGCCGATCGACTCGCGGCGGTGCTCATTCTCACCGCGTTCTCACAGCGCGATTTGGTGGAGCAGGCTCGCGACGCGGGCGCTATGAGCTACATCGTGAAGCCCTTCCAGAAGAGCGACCTCATCCCCGCGATCGATATCGCGCTGGGTCGCCATGCCGAACTCAAGAGTCTCGAGACCGAAGTCAGTGATCTGGCCGAACGCCTGGAAGCGCGCAAGATGATCGATCGCGCCAAGGGAGTGCTGATGGATCAACACGCGCTGACCGAAGCCGATTCGTGGCGGTTCATCCAAACTGCGGCGATGAACCGGCGCACCAAGGTCCATGAGATCGCGGCACTGGTCGTCGATGGTCAGCTCAAACCCGACGCAACCTGAACCCGACCCAACCGCGTCGGACCGATTGGCTCACCCCAGATCGCGCTCCGGCCCGCTGCCTAGAGTGCGACGATGAGCACCGCCGAGCCCAGGTCCGGAAACCGAAAACTGCTGCTCCTCGATGGGCATTCACTCGCGTACCGCGCGTTCTATGCGCTTCCCACCGACCTCGCGACGTCGTCGGGTCAGGTCACGAACGCGGTCTACGGATTCACGTCGATGCTGATCAAGGTGGTGGGCGACGAGAAACCCGACCACCTCGGAGTTGCGTTCGACACCGCGGTACCCACGTTCCGCAAAGAGATGGACAGCACCTACAAAGCTGGTCGCAAACCCACGCCTGATCTTTTCAAGTCCCAACTGCCGCTGATCCATCAAGTACTCGAAACCTTGGCCGTACCGGTGATCGAACTCGACGGCACCGAGGCCGACGACGTGATCGCCACCCTCGCCGAACGAGCCGCAGCCGAGGGCATCGACGTCATCATCGTGACCGGCGACCGCGATTCCTACCAACTCGTACGCGATCCCCATGTGCGCGTGCTCTACAACAAGCGCGGCGTCTCCGACTACGCGCTGTACGACGAAGCCGGAATCCTCGAGCGTACGGGTGTGACACCCGCGCAGTATCCCGAATACGCGGCATTGCGCGGCGACCCGAGCGACAACCTGCCCGGCGTTCCCGGCATTGGCGAGAAGACCGCGGCCAAGCTCGTGAACGCATACAGCACCCTTGAAGGCATCTACGAACACCTCGACGCGCTTCCGCCGAAGCAACGCGCCAACCTGGGGGACTCGCGCGAGCAGGTGTTTCACAACCGCACGATGTCGGTCCTGCATCGCGACGTCGCCATCGACGTCGCGGTGGACGATCTCCATATCGGCGGCTGGGACCAGGATGCGGTGCGGGAACTCTTCGTGCAGCTCGAGTTCCGCACGCTGTATCCCCGTCTGCTCGCAGCGTTCGGTGCGACGGACTCGGCTGTGGATGTCGCCGCGACCGCGTTCGACGTGGAGGTGACCCGGCTCACGACCACGGCGGCGTTGACCGCAACGCTCGACTCGATCGCCGCGTCCCGTGCGCAGTACGCCCTGGATGCCGACTGGTTAGTTGCTCCCGGTGTGGGCGGACTGCGCGGCATCGCCATCGCGACCGCGGCGGATGTGTCCTACGCGCCGGTTGACCTCCTGGGCGACCAGGGTGTCATTGACTCGCTGACTGCGCTCCTCGGGGCCGACGGACCTCCGCTCGTCACCCACCGGGCCAAAGAGCTGATGCACGCGCTGATGCGGACCGCGGGCGTCGACGTGGCCAGCCTCGATCTCGATACCGCCGTGATGGCTTATCTCATCGACCCCGGTGAAGGGAAGTACGACCTCGGCGACCTTGTAGGCCGCTACTGCGGGATCGAACTCGTCTCGCCCGACAGTCCGGCGGCGGAAGGGACGTTCGACCTCGACGGTGATGCCGCGGGTGACGACGCCGGCCGGCGCGCCGCGGCCACCCTGCGACTCGCACCGGCACTGCGGACCGTCCTCGACGCGCGGGAACTCTGGACGCTCTACGACACCGTCGAACGACCGCTGGTTGGCGTGCTCGCGCTCATGGAGGACACGGGAATCCGGGTGGATCGTGAGTTCCTTGATCACATGCGCGTCGACCTCCAGAAACGGTGCGACGAACTCGAGACCAAGATCCATGATCACGCCGGCGAGCCGTTCGTCGTCAACTCGGTTCCCCAGTTGCGGCGCGTCTTGTTCGAAGTGCTCGAACTGACTCCGGTGAAGCGCACGAAGACCGGACCGTCGACCGACGCCGACTCGCTTCAGAAGATGGCGGCGGCGAACGCGCATCCGATCCTGGCGGATCTCCTGAAGTATCGCGAGGTGGAGAAGCTGCGTAGCACCTACGCCGACGCGCTGCCGAGGCTGATTCAGGACGACGGTCGGATCCACGCCACCTTCAACCAGATCGCGACGACCACCGGGCGCATCTCGAGCGAGAGCCCGAACCTCCAGAACATCCCGATCCGGACCGAGGAGGGCAAGACGATCCGCCAGGCATTCGTGGCGGAGGAAGGATGCGGACTCCTGACCGCCGATTACTCCCAGATCGAATTGCGCATCCTCGCCCATCTCGCCGTGGACCCCGGACTTATCGACGCGTTCACCCGCGGCGTGGACGTGCACACGATCACCGCGTCGAAGGTCTTCGGTGTGGCCGAAGCCGACGTGGCCGACCATCACCGCCGCTTCGCCAAGGTCGTGAACTACGGACTCGCCTACGGCATGGAGGCCTACGGCCTCGCACAGCGGATGGACATACCGACCGACCAGGCCAAAGAGATCCTCGACAACTACTTCGCCGGCTTCCCCAACGTGCACGCGTACATGGACCGGACAATCGCCGATGCCAAGGCGTGCGGCTACACCACCACCATCCTCGGCCGCCGCCGCCAGATCACCGAACTCGCCTCCGACAACTTCCGCATCCGCCAGATGGGAGAGCGCATGGCGCAAAACGCACCGGTCCAGGGCTCCGCGGCCGACATCTTCAAGGTCGCGATGATCCGTATGGACGCTGCGCTTCGCCGCGGTGGATTCAAGACACGCATGGTGCTCACCGTGCACGATGAACTCGTGTTCGAGGTTCCGTTCGACGAACGCGACAACATCGAACCGGTGATCCGCGAGGCCATGGAAGGCGCCATCGAGCTCAACGTTCCGCTTGTCGTCGACATCGGCTTCGGGCCCAACTGGGCCCAAGCCAAGTAGGCCACCCAACCCCGGTGCAGGTGGCGGGTTATTCTTTGGCGACCGCCGTCACTTGGTGCCGGCGGACGCATGGATTGCCACAGCAATCGATGGCGCCTTGGGGGGCACATGATGGAAGCAGCGACAGTTCCAAACCGACATGGGAGCAGGCGTCGGGTCCCGGTTCGTTGGAGCACGCTTGTGCTTTTCGGAGCGCTCGGACTCGTCGCGGCCTGCTCATCGGCCGACGCCGCAGACACGGCGCAATCACAGGCCGGCCACAAGATGTCCGCGGCGGAACACGCGAAGATGAATCACGACCACCCGGGCGCCACCGATTCGACCGCGCACGAGCAACACGGGACCGACGCCGCTGGCACCGATGCCGCACACGACGGTCATGGCACCGAGGTTGGTGGCACGACCGCAACCCACGACCCGGCTGTGCCGCATAACCCGGCTGTGCCGCATAACCCGACCGACCCAACCGTGCCGCACCACCCGACGGACCCCACCGTTCCGCCGTCGGGGCCGATCATTTCGGTGGATGATCCCCGACTCACACCCGCGCAACGCGACGCGGCCACCAGCCTCATCAACGCATCAACCGTCGCGATGGCCAGGTTCACCGACGTCGCATCCGTCGAAGCCGCCGGCTACCGCTCCATCGGCGACTCCTCCACCGGATTCGAACACTTCGTCAACTGGAACTACCTCAGCGACTCGCTCACCCTCGACCCCGACCGCGTCGAATCAATCGTGTTCATCGTCAACCCCGACGGAACCCGCACCATCGTCTCCGCCATGTACATCCTCCCACTCGGCAAAACACTGGCCGACGTCCCCGAAATCGCCGGCGAACTCACCACCTGGCACGACCACCAAAACCTCTGCTGGGAACTCACCGGCACCCCCCACGTCGTCGGCATCACCGACGCCAACGGCAACTGTGCCCAAGGCCAGTTCATCGCCACACCACCCATGCTCCACGTCTGGATGAGGCCCACCCCCTGCGGACCCTTCTCCGGCATCGAAGGCATCCACGGCGACAGCTGCGGCGCGCACCCTCACTAAGCCGAGGGAAGGGCAACGCACGGGGTGCGTCGGTGCTACGACCGAGCGCGGGGTGGGGGATCGGTCACGGGCGGTTCGGTGGATGCTGATCGACGAGGCAGATGCCCAGCTCAAGCAGTCCGCCGACACAAGGATCGATGACGCGGTAGTAGGCGTGGTTACCCTCGCGTCGCACGGCAACGATCTGCTGGTCGGCAAGCCGTTGGAGTTGGTTCGACACGGCCTGGACTGACATCGAAACCTCGGTTGCGAGCTCCCCAACCGGGAGTTCGCCGGCGCGGGCCAGTGCATGCAGGAGGCGGAGCCGATGCGGGTTCGCCAGCACCTTGTAGAGCGCAGTGAGGTCGTTGGCCTGGCCGGTGTCGATGAGGTCGCGGGCAGCGAGTGGATCGGCCGGGTTCATTTTCTTCGTTTTAGAGCTTGACATACTGAGCATTCTCCTACACTATTACATGAGTCCATGTAGTCCAGAGGAGGATCCCCATGTCTGTGTTCCAGCTGTCGCTCAATGTACGCGACGTCGAAGTCGCGGTGGAGTTCTATAGCAAGCTCTTTGGGGTTGGCCCGGCCAAGCACCGGCCCGGATACGCGAACTTCGTCATCGCCGATCCGCCGCTGAAGCTGATCGTGATCGAGAACGAAGGCGAGCCCGGAACGATCAACCACGTGGGCGTGGAGGTGGCGGACACCGATGCCGTCGTGGCGGCCACGCAGCGACTCGCGGAACTCGAACTCCCGATCAAGGTCGACGATACCCATACCTGTTGCTTCGCCACGCAAGACAAAGTGTGGACCCGTGATCCCGACGGCGTTCCGTGGGAGACGTATACCGTCATCGCCGCCACCGAAGATTTCGGAGCGAAGGCGCACTGATGGCTCGTGACATCGACCGCGAGGAAGCCGCCAATCGTATCCATGCCGGAGCTGCGTTACTAGATGCTCAGGGTCCCGGAAAGTTCGAACACCTTCACATCCCCGGCGCGATTCGCGGCCGCGCCGACGAAACCGAAGAGACTCTGGCCACGTTGGGCGAAGATCTGAATCGGGAGATCGTCGTGTACTGCACCGACCTGAACTGCACCGGGTCCGCCCAGGCGGGAGCGCTCCTGGAGGCAGTTGGGTATCGCAACGTCCTGCGCTATCCGGGCGGTCTCGCCGATTGGGCCGATGCGGCCTTGCCCGTCGAGTCCCTGTGAACGCGATTCACACGAGAGTCTTTGCCCGCCGATGAGGCCATCAGCGGAACGCCGGCGGGAGTCTGCACCGGCGGGTCGCAGGCTTTCAGTACGAGATGAAACGAAGCCGCTGGTACTCATTGCGGCAATCGCGGTGGGCGTCTCGGTGAACCGTCTTTCAGGAGGAGCGCTCGAAGGACTTGATTGGGTCGTTCGCCTCGGCCTGTTCGCGGCGATCTTCTCCATCATGGCGTTCGTCGACGTCGGCGGCGTCGGCCGTGCGTGTCGCAAGTTGAAGCCGACCTCCATCGCGATAACGACCAACTACGTGCTGGTTCCTTTCTTCGCGTGGTCACTCGGTTGGCTGTTCCTACGCGGATACCCGGACCTGTGGGCCGGGGTGATTCTCTACACGCTGACCCCATGTATCGGTTGGTATCTGATCTTCATCGACCTGGCCGGCGGCAATCTGGACTGGGGCCTCGCGCTGTTGCCCATCGATGTCGTCCTCCAGGTTGTGTTGCTGCCCGTGTACTTGTGGCTCCTCATCGGCGACGTCGTGCCCATCGCCATGACGACGGTGGTCCGCAGCGTTGGGGTGTTCCTGATTCTGCCGTTCGCGGCGGCCTATGGAGTCCGGAGAATCTTGGATCGGTGGCGCGGCCGGGACTTCGTAATCGGTCCCTACCGACACGCGATGGGTGAGCTGAAGCTGTGGTCCCTCGTCGCGGTGGTGCTCGGCATCTTCGCCACCCAACCTCGCCTCGCCAATGCCGACCTCGGTCGGGTGGGGCTGGTCATCGGCGTCATCATCGTGTTCTTCGTCGGACTGTTCGCGGTGGCGCTGACTGTGGGTCGGATGGGTCGACTCGGATATGCCGATACGACCACGTTGGTATTCGAGGTCACTGCCCGCAACTCGGAAGCTGTGGTTGGGGTAGCCGCCGTGGCGTTCGCCGGGCGGCCCCTCGTCATGTTGGCGATCCTGATCGGACCAATTGTCGAGCTACCGGTGCTCGTGCTCCTCACGCGCCTCATGCTCCGATTGCGGGGGAGATGGGTATGGAACGACATCGGCCCATGACGAACCTGCAAAGGGTCGGTGAGGCCGCGCCGGGTGAGCACGCCGTGGATATCCCGGAGACAGCGACCCGATTGCTCCTCGTTCGCCACGCACACGCGTTCGCGCACCCTGTTCTCACTATCCGCGCCGGCCCTTACGGAGCGCACGTCGCTCCACCGCGTGCCAGGACAGGTAGCCGATCGCGATCGAGATCGGGGCCGCGAACGCGAACATCGCGCCTGGTGTGCGAGCGGCACCCGTCTGATAGAGCACCTGTTGGACCGGGAACGAAAAGATGTAGATCCCGTACGACGGGTCGCCGAGGCGATGGAGTGCAGCGCACGCTCGCCAGTTCGTCATACCGAGTCCGACGGTCAGGCTCGCGAGGCCGGCGATCACGAGCGCAGGCTCGGACACGAGGAACGCGCTCACCAACGCTGCTGATCCGATGAGCGAGAGCAGTCTCGGCGAAAGGGACGATCGGACAGTGGCCAAGAACGCGCCTGCGAGAAACCAGGCACCAAACCCGAGCAGTCCCCGAACCGACATCGGGCGATAGAAGAACTGGTATCCGTTCTCGGTGTTCGAAACGCCGAGTCGGTGGAGCAGCAACACTGCGCTGAGCAGACATCCCACGACCCACGGGCGGCGGAGAACTCCAAACCATCCGAGCACCGCGAGTGCAAAGTACCCGTAGACCTCGTACTGCAAGGTCCACAGAGATCCATCGACTTGCGACGAAGGCTGCCCGGAAAACACTGCCGGAAGGAAATATTCGGGGCCCAGAACGAGCAGGATGTTCTTCCACGCGAAGTGGTGCGTGAGAGGGCTGCGGAAATACTCGCCGACCGACAATGTCGTCATGAGCGGTCCGAGCACCAGCACGAGTACCACGACCAAAACCACGAGCGCAGGCCAGATCCGTTGGGCGCGGTGACGGGCGAAGACCACCAGACTCGGAGACCGCTCCCAGCTCATCGCCACGAGGAACCCGCTCGTGACAAAGAACACGCCAACGCCGACGGTACCCAGCGTGAACAGCCCGCGCCCGGCGTACAGCAACGGCTTGGTGGTGCCGTAGCCCGTGAGTTCGTATGAGTGCGTGCCCACAACGGCGATGGCGGCAAAGATCCGTAACGCATCGAACCCGGCGAACCGCTCCGCGACCTTGGGGCGGGTTGGCACCCGGCAACGTTACGCCGGGGCAGGGGGCCATGGCGCGAACGCGCGAACCTAGACCCGTGAGTGCCAACGACAATCCGTCCGGCGACTGGTTCAACAAGATCGCAGCCTTTCTCGGACCGGCGTATTTGAAGAATGCCTTCACCAAGGGGACCGCGCAGGAGGTCGGCTTCCTCGTCGACGCGCTCAGCCTCGAGGCCGGAATGCACGTGCTGGATGTCGGTTGCGGGCCCGGGCGCCATGCCCTCGCTTTGGCCCAGCGTGGGATCGCGGTCCACGGCGTCGATCTCTCGCCGGACTTCGTCGAACTCGCTCGACACGCCACCGGGGAGGTGCCCGCCACCTTCGAAATCCTCGACGTGCGCGACCTGGCGTACGACGCAGCATTCGACGCGGCAATCTGTCTCTGCCAGGGTGGATTCGGCCTCCTTGGGGGGACCGACGATGAGGCGATCATCGCCAACATCGCCCGCTCGGTTCGGCCGGGCGGGGGAGTCGCCGTTAGTGCTTTCTCTTCCTACTTTGCGCTGCATTGGATCGAGGAGGGCGACGATTTTGAC
>JANPBJ010000083.1:0-4890 GCA_031430375.1 Acidimicrobiia bacterium | reverse complement strand
GAAGCCGGCGCCCCAGCGCATCATCTGGCGTTGTGTGCCCTCGCCGCAGTCGAAGAGCATCGTCTCCCCTTCGCGCGTGAGCGCGATCGACGAGAGCCCGCGCTCCACGGTCGGGCGCGAGGCGGAGGTGCCGAGGAACTGAAGGGAGAGGGACATCGTGGCGCAATCTAACGCCGCCCGCCCGACGCGATCGATCGGCGCGTTCTGTCCTCAGCCGAGGTCGTCCGAATTCCACTGCTGTCGGTACGATCCCCCGATAACCGAACTTTATTGCACCGCGGCGCCGAAGCAGCCGCGAGAATCTCGGCAGGAGACCGACGTCCGCGCGACGTCGATGCTCGAGGTCAGGGAGTCCGAGGCGCTGGCGATGCGAGGATCGGCCTTGGCGCGAGAGGATCGATCACGACGAAGACCGTGGAACCCGTCTCGACGAACGGCGCGAGGGGACGGCGAGGCGTCACGGCGACGGCGACAGGGCCGAGGTGGCCGGTCACGTACCGGATCTCGTTGCTCGACGATGCGCCGGCAGGAATGACCGCGATCGAATCGAAAAGGAGAAGGCGGTCCCGATTCATGGATCGCACGGTGAGGAAGAGCGAGTCTTCCGTTACACGGAGATGACCGTTCTCGTCTTGGGCAGTGACGGTAAGCGAGGCACCTGGGCTACCACGCCAGAGGTCCCCTGCGCGAGGCACAACGGCACGGCCTCGCGTCACATTGACCTTGACGCTGTCGGGTTGGAAACCGCGAGCCGTCGCGACGATCCACGCGGTGCCTGGCACATCACCGGCGATCATTTCGAAGCTCGTCGCTAGGGACGGGAAGGTGTCCGTCGTGAGTCGGACCACGGACGGATCCGAGCTGCGCAGCCGCCCTCCGAGTTTCCTAGCCATTCCGAAGTCCGTGTTCACGCCGATCACGCGTCGCTGACGGACGCCGAGGTCGAAGCTTGCGTCGCCGACCTCTCCCGCGGCATAGAGGTAGAGCGGCACCCTTTCCACCGTGATCGGCCCGACTACGAGCGGCGTGTAGAATCCCGAGGTGTCGGTGACCGTCAGGGTCGCGGTTCCTGGTCCCGCCAGGCGCAGGGGAACGCCGACGCTCGTCGTTGGAAAAGGAATCGTTGCGTACTCGGACTCGGCGAGGAGGATGTCCGGCGCCGAGGATTGCACGCGAAGCGTGGTTGGCACGCCGCGGATCGGCTCGTCAGGGATGAGCAGCGCCAGCTGGAGAAACCAGGTGAATGCCACGCGCGACGGCGCGTCGTTGATCCTCAGGCCTCCCTGCGTGACGTCGACGATGATCGTGTCGGGAGCGTGTCCGGGCGCTGAGGCGAACACGGTATCGCGTCCGAGGCCGATCGCATCGAAGGGCAGGTTGACTAAAGGTTCGAACGGCGTGAGGCGCGTGGGCGCGGTCGGCAACCGCACCACCGAAGGATCCGTCTGCGTCAATACCACGTCGAGTGGTGTTCCATTGCAGACGCAGTAACCGGAGGAACCGAGTCGGACTGACGCCCGGTGTCCGAGGGGGACCGTCACCAGTTGGCCGGAGCCGCTGTAATGATAAAATCCACCATTGTTGATCAGGAGCACGAGGGTCTCCGGCCTGAAGCCATCCGCGCTCGCGACCGCCATGCCGGTCCCGGCCTGCTTCACTACGAAAGGCGTTGCCGCGGGCTTCTCACCTGTCATTGAAGCAGAATCGTTGACGACGGTGAAGATTGTCGTGTCGAGCGAGGTGAATCGCACCCAGTGGGTTTGGACGAGGTCGACGTTCTGTCCCGAGGTGTCGGTCGCCTGCGTCGAGAAGCCTCCCCCACCCGGTAGTGTGGCTTTTCGGACGGTTCTGCTCCACGGATTGAGCTGAGGTCGTCGCACGACGATGACCGCCTCGGCGTCCGACCAACCCGGCGCCGAGAGGCGCACGCGCGTGGTCCCGACACCACGTCCCTCGAAGCGCAGGATCGGATCGTTCCCGGTCGTGCGAGGCACCTTAAGAGTCGGCGTTGCCGATGCCACCGTCGTGTCCTCGACTGTGACCGTGACGGTTGCGAACTCGTCGGGCGCGAGGGAGTCGGCAGAATGTCCTATGGCTCCCACGTTCCGCGCGCCGACCGCAAGGAGGAACGAGTCCTTGGCAAAACGCAGGCGAGGAAGGGGAGTGATCGTCACGGGCGTCGCGGCGCTCAATGCACCGGAGACGGCGCGGACCGTCGTGGAACCCGGAGCGCGTCCCGTCAGGTTGCCAGCGGCGTTAACTGTCGCGATGGACGTGTCGTCGACGGCGAACGTGACAGCGCGGGCGACCGTCGGGTGGCCGGCGCTGTCAAAACCAACGACCTTGAGCGTGCGCGTGCGCCCGGAAATGATACTGGTTGGCGGGGTCACGAACTCGAGGCCCGTGGCGAGCGGGTCGACGAATATCGCAACAGAGTCGATTCCGCCCGAGTCGGCAACGGCATACAGGACACTGCGTCCCGGGCCGCGCGCGCGGGCGGATCCGGTTAGCGACACGCGCACGATCGAATCCACGCGGCTCCACCAGGTGATCCCCGAGGCGACGGGTACACCTTCCCGCTGGGTCGTCGCCGTGAGCGTGCGCCACTCGCCCACTGCGGTGAGCACAATGAGGGTCTCGGCGATCGAGACCTCCACCGGAGCAATCGGATCGGGCGATGGACCCTCGGGTCCGGTTGATTCCGAGCAGGAGGCGAGTACCGCAGCGACGGCGATTGCGATAGGGAGGAACAGGCGACCGATCGAGCCAGCAACCAATTGAAGGAGGCGCATCGGCTGATTTTGCATTTTTGCGGCGCTTTTGTCAACTACAACTATGCAAATGTGAGCCCATTGAGTGTCGTGTCGTCGATGTTTCCACCAGTCACGATTACGGTAACGGGGAACGCCTTCATTTGTAGCACTCTGGCAATCAGTGCCGCGATTCCCACCGCACCGGAGCCCTCGACGCGAAGCGCATTCTCGCGGTGAAGCCACGCGATCGCGCGCGCGACGTCCGCCTCCTCCACCGTCGCCATCCCGTCGAGCGCCGCCTTTCCCTGCGCGAGCATCTCCGCGTCCACGAGGCCGGCGAGTCCATCGCAGAGCGTCGGGAGGTCGGGGATCACGGTGGGACGTCCGCTGGCGAGGGCGAGCGTCATCGCATTCGTGTTCACGCTCTGGGCGCCGAGGGTGCGGACGCCGTTCGCCGTTCCGCGAATGAAGCCGCCGATTCCCCCGACGAGACCGCCCCCTCCGACCGGCACGACCACTGTTGCGACCGTGGGCAGGTCTTCGAGGATCTCCAGCGCGACCGTGCCGGCGCCGGCGAGCAGGGCGCGTCCCGTGCAAGGGCTCACGAACGTCGCGCCGCCGGTGCTCGCGAACTCGCGAGCCGCCCGATCGGCGGCGTCGTAGTTCGGCTCCGTCGCGATCACGCGGGCACCGTGGGCTGCGATCTTCTCGCGCTTGGTCGCCGGGGCCGTTGCGGGCACGAAGATCGTCGCCTCGATGCCGAGTTGCGCGGCCGCGATCGCCACGCCGATCCCGTGGTTGCCAGCCGACGAGGCGACGACGCCGCGAGACCGCGCCTCGGGCGGCAGCGTGAGCAGCGCGTTCAGCGCGCCGCGCAGCTTGAACGATCCCCCGTGCTGCAGACATTCGAGTTTGAGGTAGACCTCACCCCCGACCACGGCGCTCAGCTCGGCCGAATGGAGCAGGGGCGTGCGCAGGACCGAGCCCGCGATGCGCGAGGAGGCTTCGCGGACCTCGCCTGGAGTAGGGAGGATGGATGCGGGCGTCACGCCGGGAATCTACCGGGGGGTGGCATCGCCCTCGTCGCTCGACTACATTCATTGCATCGGCGGCCCCGCCCAGACCCATTAGGCGGGGCCGTATGCGTGACCGGAACTTTCACGGGTCGTCCCCCGTTGGTGAGGTAGGAGTGGGACGTGAGGGCCTGGCCGGCGCGTGATGCGGGGCTGTAGCTCAGCTGGGAGAGCGCTGCAATCGCACTGCAGAGGTCAGGGGTTCGATCCCCCTCAGCTCCACTCGAAGCTCCGCTGGTTCCTGTGGTAGACGAGAAAGCCCGCCGCCGTTCGGTAGGACGTACAGTTCCAATGACGGCGCGCGTGGCGACTCGATCGCGCAGGAATCCAGCTTCTCTTGGCACCGCTGATCACCGATCAGCGGTGTTTTTGCTTCTGGATCGTCGGGCGGCGGTGGGCGGACCGCTGCGGCAGCGATCCCTACCAGCCCTCGCGCGCACGCAGCGCCGTGATGTGCGCCGTATGGTGCCGGCTGTGCCACTCGTACAGCGCGAGCCAGGTGTCGAGCGTCTGCGGCCCACTGGCCGGATGCAGGAAGGGGCGAGCGAACTGGTCGGCCGAGAGGCCGCGAAGGATCACCACGAGCCGCTCGTGCACGGAATCGAGGATCGCGAGCGAGAGCTCGACCGGGAGTCCGGAGTCCGGAAGCTCCGCCCAGAGCTTCTCGTCGTAGGGTTTGATCACCGGATTCTCCTCGGTGAGGGCGAGCTTCACCCGGCAGTAGCCGTTCATATGCGAATCGGCGACGTGGTGGACGAGTTGGCGCACCGTCCACCCGCCGGGGCGGTACGCGGTGTCGATCTGAGCCTCGCTGAGCCCCCGCAGCGCGCCGCGTATGTTCGCGGGGAGGGCGGCGAGGGTGGCGATGCGCGACTGACGATCGGCGGCGGTGCTCGATCCCGGCCGCTCGAACTTGCCGATTGGGTAGGACAGGTCGGTTGTCATAGCGGGACAATCTAAGAGGCTTCTGCCGTTGCCCGAGGGGTCAGGGCCGGGTAGAATTCACGTCCCCGCGCCCATCGCTGGCTCGGCGGAGAGCACTGCCCCTTGGTGTAACTGGCAAC
>JANPBJ010000082.1:0-4080 GCA_031430375.1 Acidimicrobiia bacterium | reverse complement strand
GGATCGGGGCGCGCGGGATCGGGTTGCCGTCCCGTTTCGGGTTCAGATGGTGCGGGCGAGTTCGGTGAACGCTGCCTCGATCCGCCGGTGGTGGTGCGCGTCGATGCCGAGTTCGTAGTGGCCGCGACGGATGTTCTGCATCAGCGCATGACCGCGGATGATCACCCTTGCCGAGTGGTCGCGTTTGAGTCCACGCATGGGACGGAGTCGGGCTTTGAGTCGGCCGTGGTCACATTCGACGCGGTTGTTCGCATACCGCTCGGTGTTGTGAAACGCGGCTGGGATGAGTCCTTCGATCGCGGCCCGCAACGCCGGGGCCCGATCGGTCACGACCTCGACCGGCTCACCATGCGCGCGCAGCGCCCCACTGAAGAACCGTCGTGCGGCCCGGAGATCGCGGCGGGCGGAGACGAACACGTCGATGATCTGGCCGTACTGGTCGATGGCTCGGTAGACGTAGCGCCACTTGCCGGCGACTTTGACGTAGGTCTCGTCGACCAACCAGCGGTCACCGACCGCATGTCGGCACGGCCCGGCGGCGTCCGCGAGGAGTGGCGTGAAGCGCTGGACCCACCGGTAGATCGTGACGTGGTCGACCTCGATCCCACGCTCACCGAGGAGCTCTTCGACATCGCGATACGACAGCCCATACCGCAGGTACCAGCGCACGGCGAGGACGATGATCTCCGACGGGAACCGGAAACCCGCGAATGCCGAGCCTGGAACGACGGGTATTGGACGGGAACGACGAAGCCTCATCCCGCCACGCTCACCGCCCGGCGCGACCTTGCGCCAATGCAACAGCGCCCCCACGTGTTAATCCGCGGCCATGCGCTCATGCAGAACGTCCGCCGCGGCCACTACGAACTCGGCATCGACGCGCACCACCACCGGCGGATCGAGGCAGCGTTCACCGAACTCGCCCGCACCATCTGAACCCGAAACGGGACGGCAACCCGATCCCGCGCGCCCCGATCCGAATCAATGCAACAGAGCCGTTTCACAGGCCTCTCACGAACATCGGGTCACGCCAGTCCCAGACTCGTCCGGGATCACGATCGATATCGGTGGGGGAAATACTCCATTTGTAAACCGATATGTCGACTGCGCCGCGGGCGTGGATCGCGACACTTACCGCCATACACACGGAGAGAGCGACTAGCGCAACCTGTCGCCTCAAGATGTTGGTCCAGGGCTCGGACAATGCTCGTAGCGTCGGGATCGCGAGGAACGCCCAGAGAGGCATCATGTCGAACATGAGTCGCGGTCCGTATGACGCGCCGCCCCACCACTGCGGGAAACCGGAGACTGCTACCCAATGAACCACTATCGCAGCGACAACTGCGGCGCTGAGCCCGGTAAACTGTCGGCGGCGAATAGCGACGACTAGCCCGACAACGCTACCGACCAATAGCGGACTGAAGACGAGCAATCCACGCGATGGGCTGACGAGGTTGCCCAGGAGCGCTTCGCCGAACGCCGAGTGGATGCCGATTCGTCCTGCCCTGAAATATGGGGGCAGAACGGAGTGGTACACGTTGAGGTTGACGACTATAAAGGGCACAGCGAGGAGCGCTCCGCATCCCACTAAGGCCGCGAGTCGGTTGCGATGCGTAATCGCGGTATAGACCCCGAGCGCAAGGACTGCCGGCAGCGTCGTGGGCCGCATCACGTACGCCGCAATAAGTGCAGTTCCCATCCACGGCAAGACCCGGGGCCAGGTCCGCGCCTTGAGTGCGATCAATAGCGCGATCGCGAGAAATAGTGCCGCGGGCCCGACACTCCAGAGGGCTCTGCTCGCAATCGACCAAGACGACGTTCCCAGGGCGTAGCCAGCAGCGAGCAGCATTGCTCCGAACAATGAGAGCAGCTCGGCGCCGACAAGAAAAACGAGCATGACGGTAGCTGCCGCGATGAACGCGGCGAGTGCATGTTCGACTAGCAGTCCCGACGATTTCCGATCTCGGAGATCTCGTTCTAGGTTAATGCCGGCCACCTGCAAGATGGGGTCGGCGACGGCGACCAAAGGTGTGACGAGGACTGCCGTACCGTAGGGAAAGAAGTCATACGGGCGTCCGTCCACGATCTGGACTCCGTAGCCATGAGCCCGGGCGATCGTCGGCGCGTACTCGGTCAGGTCAATGTCGCCATGCCGTTCCAGGCTCACGGCGGTCGCCAGAGCCCACCTCGAATCGTCTGAAGTCACCACCGGGCTTAACGCGTACACCAGAAAGCTTGCGAACAGCACCAAGGCCGCGACCGCCCAGGTTCGGTGGTACCAACCGATCTTTTGCACCTCTGCTGCAAGGTCCTCAGATTTGGTCGTCATCGACGCCGATACTATTTGACGGCCGCCAGGACATCGTTCCGGTGGAACCGTCTGGAGATCGTTCCGTTGGTGAGGTTGGGATTCCGCCTGGACATCGTTCCGGGGTTTGCTCGCTCGGTCAGGTTGATCGAGTGGGGTGTAGGTGCCTGATTAAGGATGTGGGTGGGCGTTGCGGTGTTTCCGTAGCGTTGTGAGGGTCTGGCCGGTTGGCTCGGTGGGTGCCTGCCGTCCCGGTTTCGGGGTTGGCTTGTTTCCGAAGTGTCTGCCGGCCGGATTCTCTTGCCGTGGTGTGGCTCGAAAGAGGCGCGAGCACATCGAACCCGAATCAGGAGTGCCTGCCACGGTCCTACCTCAACTGGAAAGGGCAATCTCTGATGATGGTCATGATCGGTATCGATCCCCATAAAGCGACCCATACCGCGGTCGCGATCGACAGCAACGAACACGTCCTCGACGAGTTCACGCTTCGATCGTCAAACACCCAGGTGCAACGGTTGCGGTCGTGGGCTTCCCAGTTCGACGACAAGTCGTGGGCGGTCGAGTCCGCCCGCGGTCTCGGCTACCTACTCGCACGGCACTGTTGCATTAGCGCAAGGTCGCGCCCGTCGGTGAGGGTGGCGGGATGAGGCTTCGTCGTTCCCGTCCAATGCCCGTCGTCCCGTGCTCGGCGTTCAAGGGCTTTCGGTTCCCGCCGGAGATCGTCGTCCTTGCCGTGCGTTGGTATCTGCGGTATGGGCTCTCGTATCGGGACGTCGAGGAGCTGCTGGGTGAGCGTGGCATCGAGGTCGATCACGTCACCATCTACCGCTGGGTGCAACGCTTCACCCCACTCTTGGCCGATGCCGCGGGGCCGTGTCGGCACCTGGTGGGCGACCGCTGGTTCGTCGACGAGACCTACGTGAAAGTCGCCGGCAAGTGGCGCTACGTGTATCGGGCCGTTGATCAGCACGGCCAGATCATCGACGTGCTCGTCTCGGCTCGACGCGATCTCCGGGCCGCATGCAGGTTCTTCGCGACCGCGCTGCGCGCCCATGGCGAGCCGACCGAGATCGTCACCGACCGGGCCCCAGCGCTGCGGGCTGCGATCGAAGGCCTCATGCCCGCCGCGTTTCACAACACGGACCAGTACGCGAACAACCGCGTCGAATGTGATCATGGTCGACTCAAAGCGCGACTGCGTCCGATGCGTGGACTCAAACGCGACCACTCGGCACGCGTGATCATCCGTGGTCATGCGCTGATGCAGAACGTCCGACGCGGCCACTACGAACTCGGCATCGACGCGCGCACCCACCGGCGGGTCGAGAGCGCGTTCACCGAACTCGCCGGCACGATCTGAACCCCGAAGGGGACAGGAATCGGTTCACCACGACCCGACCCGAATCAACGCAACAGAGCCGCGACGACAACCCACCGCACTCGCCGCCTGAACCCGCCTTCCCCGGTCACCCGATCACTTCGACGCGTCCGGACCAGGGCGAACACCCGACCAACTACCGTCGCGGCAGGACGAACGCACTTCAATGTCCCAGATGCAGCAAACATCGGCCGGATCCCAGCAGCGCCCCGGGTTTTCGGCCACGGTGTCGGCACCCCCCGCCCTCGTGGGGCATGCAGAAAACCGGGGTGACCAGGGGCGACGCGCGGGGTTGGGAACGGATTTCGCGTATTTGGGAACGCGCGCGTTCCGGGACACATATGTAAGGGACACGGGACACGGCGGTACCGACACACTAGCGAACATACGTTCG
>JANPBJ010000081.1:0-2796 GCA_031430375.1 Acidimicrobiia bacterium | reverse complement strand
CGGCATCGATCAGGAACTGGTTGAACGTGAATCCGGTTGGCCCCACGTCGGGGACGAAGGTGGAGAGTCGGTAGATGCGATCGGCGATTTCGTCGACGGTGGTTTCCATGGTCGTGTCTCCTTCAGAGCGGGAGCAGGTTGCTGAGGACGCCGGTGCCGGGCAGGCGACCGGAGAGAGTGCGGATGAAGTCGAGCGTGTCGATCTCGACGCGTTCGCCGTCGACGCCCTGGCTGAACTTGCCGCCGGCCGGTCCTTCGAGCACGAGCTCGAACGGCAGGCCGTGGATGTCGGCCCACTCGCCGACGATGTCGGCGACGAGGCGGCCGTCGTGATCCGCGGTGAGCTGCATCGGCCGTTCGATGGCCGCGTGGATGTCGATGCGGTGCGCCCACACGTCGCGCGTGAAGCCGACGTCGAGCAGGTATTTGAGCGATGTCCAACCGATGGGCGGACCGAACGGAATCGGCAGGTACCGCGCCGGCAGTGGAGTTCCCCACCGACCCTTGACGGCCTTGGGACCCACGGTGCTGAGCTGCGCGACGATCTCGTCGTTCGATAAGTGATCGCGCTCGCGGATCTGCAACTCGTTCATGCCGTCGACCCAGTGATGCGAGTCGATCTCCTTGTTGAGCGGAACCCCGCGACGAAGTTGGTGCACGAAGGTCGGGAACGACGCCTGCGCGTCGCCCGATCCGAGCACGTGCAACGCCATCTTGCGGACGTCCCACTCGGTGCAGTCGGTGGGCCGATCCCACTCGTCGGGTGTGAGCGACGCGACCAGGTCTGCGAAGCGCACGAACTCTTCCTCGGCCAACACGCGGGCCTCGGGGCGGTTGATTCGGTTGGGCATCATCAGCGCTGACTCCTTGTTGTGACGTCGTCGACGTAGAGATCGACGAGACGATTCAGGTGACGGGTCCAACGGTTCCCGCCCGGGTCGTTGCTCACCTGTGCCGCCATGAGGCCGGCGACCATGGCGACGATGCAGTCGATGTCGCCTCGTCGGTTGACGCCCGCTTCGTGCATCACCTTGCCGGCTCGGCCGAGGGCCTCCTCCGCGAGCGTGTACGACTCTGGCGACGGAGTGAAGTCAGGGATGTGCCGCTCGAAGAGCAGCTCGTAGCGTGCTGGATCTTCGAGTCCGAATGCAACGAACACGGCCAAGAACCTTTTCAACGCGGTGCGCGGGTCTCGGGGGAGCGTGAGTGCGTCGAGCCGTACGAGCAGTTGCCGGTTGCCGTCGGCGAACATCGCGTCGTACAGCGCGTGTTTCGAGTCGAAGTACTCGTAGAGGGACGGCTGGCGCATCCCGACGTTGCGGGCGAGCGCATGGAGCGAGACGCCGGCGATGCCATGCTCCCGAGCGAGCTCCCATGCCGAGGCGACGATCGAGGTCACCTTGGCTTCTCGTCGCTGCGTGACCTTGTCTGCCATCGGTGCCTCCCATCATCGGCCGTACCTATCAATGATAGGCAGTGTACCTATCATTGATAGGAAGTCAACCGCGACCCGTAGATCACGAGGAGACGACCGAAAATGAAACATGGGCACACGCCGCAGATCTCATCCACAACGAACTCGAAGCGCGTCAGCTCGATACGACCCTCGCAGGGTCGATCGCAGCGCTTGCCCAGCGAACGATCGAACGTGGACACGGAGACGATGGTTTCACGTCGATCTACGAGGTCGTCACGACCAGCAGCGAAAGGGGGTGTGTCATCGCGGCGTGAGTACTTTCAGTCCGGCTGTCTGGGCGGCGGCGGCCAGCTCCATGTCGTAGGTGACGAATTCGTCGACTGCGATGCGGATCGCGATGGCGAAGTGGACGGCGTCGTTCGACCGAAGCGGGGCGTGGGTGCCGGCAGCGATCATGTCACCACGAGTGAGGTCGACCAACGCGACGGCGTCCAACACGATCCGCACGTTGTCGACATCGATCACGTTCGGGTGCCGTCCGGCAGCGCAGTGCAGTTCGGTGTGCAGCAGCCACGAAGCCACGAGTCGACGCTCAGTAGAAAGTGCTTCGGCAAGCGTGTCGGATTCGGGTTCAGCGACCAAGAGCTTCATGGCCGCCGACGTGTCAAGGTAGGCGACGTTCACCACGAGCCGCGCACGTCGGACACGAACTCGGCGCTCGTCAAGTCGGACGTACGCCGGCGGATCGTCGTGAGTGTGCTGGGGTCGGCGCGAGCCACTCGGAGCATTCCGCGAGCGGCCAGGTCGGACAGCATGTCCTTCGGGGGTGGTCCAAGCGTTGCGGTAGCGACCCCGTGGTTCGTGATCAGCAACATCTCTCCGTTGCCAGCGCGACGCAGCACACTTCCGCTGTCGTTTCTCAGTTCTCGATGCGTGACTTCCTCCATGTAGCGCAGCGTAGCACAATGGGCAAGGGCACAGGGCATGCCCGAGTCGGGCTCACCGTATGCACCAACCCGGCCTGTGTACGGTACGTCTCGCCAACATCGTCTGAAGAAGATGGCACCGCGGGATTCATTCATGAGCAACGAACGCGTCTTGCAACCGGCATGGGACTTCCTCCAGAACAACCTCGGTGACTTCCTTGGATCGCCCGGCTTCTTGCTCACGGCGGTAGTGCTCGGGATCTACGTGCCTGGTGTGGTCTTCTCGTTCGTCGATGTCGTCGTCACCAAGCGTATGACGTTTCGGCAGTGCCTCACCGTGTACTGGCGAGCGATGAAGTGGTACGGCACGGTGTACTTCATCGCGTTGCCGGTCTTCATCTTTGTGCCCATGCCGTTCTCGTTCGACATCCCGACCGCGGCACCGACCCTGGG
>JANPBJ010000080.1:0-24288 GCA_031430375.1 Acidimicrobiia bacterium | reverse complement strand
GGCAAGTTCGCGGCGGTGATCACGAGCGAGGTCGAACAGAACGAGACGCTGATCGAGCAATTCTCGATGAAGGATCACGACCCACACATTGCGATCTCCGTCGACATGCTCGACACCGGTATCGACGTGCCCGAGGTGGTGAACCTCGTCTTCTTCAAGGCGGTGCGGTCGAAGACGAAGTTCTGGCAGATGATCGGCCGTGGGACGCGACTCTGCCCCGACCTGTTCGGCCCCGGCGTGGACAAGGAGTACTTCCAGGTCTTCGACTACTGCGAGAACTTCGAGTTCTTCGGCCAGAACCCCGACGCGGTCGCGCCCGCGGTGGGTGCGGGCGTGAGCGAGCGCCGGTTCCTCGCGCGGCTCGATCTCCTCGCGGCGTTGGCCGAGAGTGGCGAGGCACCCGCGTTGCGCGCGTCGATCGCGGAGTTGCTGCGGATCGAGGTGGCGGCGATGAACGTCGACAACTTCATCGTGCGTCCACACCGTCGGCTGGTGGAGCGCTTCCGTGAGGCGAGTGCGTGGGACGACGTGGGGATCGACGACCTGAGTGCGTTGGGTGCGTCGGTGGCCGGACTGCCGACGGAGCTTCCACCCGAGACCGAAGAGGCGAAGCGGTTCGATCTGCTGATGTTGGGGTTGCAGCTCCGCCAACTCCGGGCCGAACCGGGATTCGACGAACTGCGAGACCGGATCCGCGCGATCGCCGGGTTGTTGGAGGATTACCCGTCGTTCCCGGCGATCGCTGCCGAGTTGGAACTCATCGGCGACGTGCAGACCGACGAGTGGTGGGAAGGCGTGACCCTCCCGGCGCTCGAATCGGTGCGGGTGCGGTTGCGCCTGCTCGTGCAGTTCATCGAGAAGCGCAAACGCAAGATCGTCTACACCGACTTCACCGACGAGATGGGTGCGCCGGTTGACGTTCCCTTCGCCGGCCTCGCCCCGATCTCGGACTTCGAACGGTTCCGCAAGAAGGCGCTCGCGTTTCTGCGCTCCCACAGCGGTGAACTCGCGGTGGAGAAGATCCGCCGCAATTGGCCGATCACGCCCAACGACATGACCGAGCTGCAACGCATCCTGGTGTCGAGCGGTGTGGGGACCGCGGAAGATTGCGACGCGGCCCGCACCGCGGCCGGGAGCTTCGGGTTGTTCATCCGCTCACTGGTCGGGCTCGATCGGGAGGCCGCGAAGGAAGCGTTCGGTGAGTTCCTCGACGCGTCGACATACTCCGCGAGCCAGATCGAGTTCGTCAACCTGATCATCGACGACCTCACCGAGCACGGCGTGATCGAAGCGCGACGCTTCTACGAATCTCCCTTCACCGACGTGAGCCCCCTCGGCCCCGAAGGCCTGTTCTCCGCGGGCGAGGTGGACCGCCTGGTCGCCGTCCTTACCGAAGTCCGCAGCCAAGCGGCTGTGGCATAGATGAAAGCTGGGTAGGAACGAATGGTCCTCGCGGTCGAAACCAATCTGCAGAAATTGCTCGAGGGAACGAAGCAGTACAGGGTGCCGCTCTACCAGCGCACGTACTCGTGGAAGAACGAACAGCTACGCCGCCTGTGGGACGACGTCGTCAAACTCGCGGAGGATCGTAAAGATCGAGGCGCGGATGCCTCCCATTTCATCGGGTCGCTGGTGCTGGCACCGAGCCCGGGAATTGGCCCGGCCGGATTGCAGGAATTCTGCGCGGGTGCGGGGAACGACTTCTGGGCGGTACTTGCAGCTGTGGGTAGAGATCGGGCGGGTGCCTGGATCGCGGCTGACTACCGCGGATCAGGGGCGGCGGCGAAGACACTCGGGTCGATGGTGATGTAGATGGCCTTGCACGTGGCGACGACCACACCATTGGCCGTGGCCTCGGCAGAGATGAAGAGCTTGCGGCGCTCCTGGCCGTCGAGCCGGGCCCGCATCTCGATCGGCGTTTCGATCGGCACTGCGTTGACGTAGCGAACGGTGAGCTCGCCCGTAAACGCGGGCTGACCGATGCGGCCGATGATGAACCCCGTGACGTCGTCGAAGGTCGCAGCAACGATGCCGCCGTGCGCGCGTCCAGGAGGCCCTTCGAAACCCTTGCGGAAAAACACCTGCGCGACGACCTCATTGCCACCCGGCTCGACCTTGATGTCGACGGCCGTGGGGTTGGCGAGCCCGGCGACCGCGCGGTCGTTGAAGCCACCCGCTGCAATGCCCACCGGAAATGTACCGCCGTGGCCTTCCCGCGCCGCCTGCATGAGCGCCATGCGATCTCGTCGCGGCGCCGTTTCGAGCATCGCGATCAACTCGCGCGCGTGTTGTTGAATCTGCGCGTACGCCTCGTCGGTCTGAGGATGCGCGCGCACGAAGGCGTGCACGAGATCGCGCAACGAGTCGCTCGCGGAGACCCGTGCCTCCTCCAGTAGCGTGCCGTCGTCCTCAGATATCGACGCCTCGCTCACGCGTCGACCGTGAGTACGGTGCGAATACCCTCGCGATTGCGCATCGACTCCAGCGCATGCTCGGTCTGATCGAGCGGGAGCCGCTGGGTGATCATGCCTTCGAGGTCAAGTCGACCCGCCTTCCAGAGCGCTAACAACCGCGGAATATCCCGCTGCGCGTGGACCGAACCGAGCAGACACCCCAAGAGCTTCTTCTCGGTCGCGGTGAATCCAACCACCATCGGGATACTGATGCCTTGTTCCAGTGGCGGCGCGCCCACACACACGATCGTCCCGCCGGATCGGGTCGCCATGATCCCCTGCTCGATCAACGCCGCTTGGCCCGCGGCTTCGAACGCGTAGTCCACTCCGATGCCATCGGTAAGTGCGAACGCCATCGCGATGGGGTCATCCTCGCCGGGATCGCACACATCGGTCGCGCCGAACCGCAGGGCGGCGTCACGCCGTTCCGCAACGGGGTCGACCACGATCACTCGCGCCGCGGCGGCGAGCCGTGCCCCCTGGGTCACCGCGATTCCGATACCACCTGCACCCAACACGAGCACCGTGGCGCCGGCCTCGACGTTTGCGGTGTTGAGCACGGCGCCCACACCCGTCTGCACCGCGCAGCCGAGCACGCACGCGACGTCGAGCGGCACGTCGGCGTCGACCTTCACCACACCGACCTCGGGCATGATCGCTCGCTCCGCCCACGCCGCGGTCGCGAGACCGCGGTACACGAGCTCCCCGTTGCGTGACAACGGGCTCGTACCATCGGGCAATAGCGACGAGAACAGTGACGCGCCGTACACCGCGCACAACGTCGGCTGGTTGCGGGTGCAGAAGTAGCACTGTCCGCACGCAGGCAGTGGGGTCAACACCACCTTGTCGCCTGGTGTCACCGAGGTCACGTCGTCGCCGACCGCTTCCACTACACCGGCGGCTTCATGGCCGAGCACGACCGGCAACGCCGAAGGGAACGATCCGTCCACGATCGACAGGTCGGAGTGGCACACTCCGCACGCCGCGATACGCACCAAGACCTCGCCGCGTCGCGGGCCTCGGATGTCGATCTCATCCACGAACACCCGCGTATTCGGGGCTTCGAGAATTGCTGCTCGCACGATGCTTCCTCCAGGGAGTGAGGTGTAACGGCGGGAGCGTAGGCGCTCCGACTCAACGACACCGTCTACCGTCTCGGACATGACCAACGCCACGTCCACCCGCCGAATCGCGCTGATCGCGGACGGGAGCTTCTTCGTCGGACCCGCGCTCGCGCGAGAACTTGGCACCCGCGGCCACGACATCGCGATCGCCAATCCCCAAGAAGGTTTGGTCGCTGAACTCGAGTCCCTTGGCGCAACCGTTGCAGTCATCGACGCGCCGCGCGATCTCGCCGATCCCGAGGCCGCACCCGCGCTCGTGGCCGGCGCACTCGAACACTTCGGGCGGATCGACGCCGCGTGCGCGTTCTCGGGCCAGATCGTCATCGGCCGGTTCACCGATTCCACCGTGGAGGACCTCCACACGGTCATGCGCGGTTGCATTGAAGCGCCGTACCACTTCTTGCGCGCCGTGGTCCCGGCGATGGTCGCCGCGGGTTCCGGTCAGGTGCTGCTGCTCACGAGTGCCTCAGGCGCCCGTTCCACTCCGGGGGCACCGCTCTACTCCTCCGCGCGCGCCGCTGCGAACATGCTGGTGAAGAACGTCGCCGGCGAGGTGGCCCGTACGGGAGTTCAGGTAAACGCGCTCGGCACCAACTTCATGGACTTCCCCGAGTTCCGCCGGGCCAATGGCGCCGATGACCCCGAGGTACGGGCGAAGATCGAATCCAAGGTCCCCATGCGCCGGCTCGGAACGTTGGAAGAGTGCGCGTCTTTCTGCGCCGCGTTTCTCGACGGGACGAGTCAGTTCACGACCGGCCAGTTCGTCGGCTATGCCGGCGGATGGGTCTGAAGATCCGCGGCGGAAACCACGGCGAGACGGAGTACCCCTTACCCGCTTTCACCAAGCGAAAAGATGCCGTCGTAGTCGGTGTCTTCGGGGAGCACCATGGCGAAGCGACTCACGAGCAACGATGCATCGCGCGGACCAGGGCTGGGATCATCTAGGGCGCGCAGTGCGTCCAATGAGGCCGTGTTCATGGCGCGAGCATCGTCACGAGAATGCACCAGCTTGAGGTGTGATCGACCGTGAGTCCGGTTGCCAGCCAGTGCCGCCATCATGCACATCTCCGTGGGTGAGTGCCTCCCAGCACCGCCCAACGAGCATTGCCCGAATGGGACCCGGTTGCCATCCCCAACATGAGGGAAACCCGCCGGCCATATTCAGGGCGCGAGCGATAGACAACCCACGGCCGGCGAGCGACCCGCCGCGGGTCCTTAGACGCGATCCAACTCGAGCATGCGGATCGCGTTACCGCGCAACACCTTGTAGGCCACGTCGTCGTCGAATCCTTCAAGCATCTTCTGCACGTAGGCATGGCTGTCGGGCCACGTGGTGTCGGTATGCGGGTAGTCGGTCTCGAAGCAGATGTTGTCGACACCCACTTCGTCGAGGCTCGCCAGCCCGTGCCGATCTGCGGTGAAGCATCCAAAGATCCGGCCGTAGTAGTAGGTGGACGGCGGATTCGGGATCAGCTCCTTCGAGTGCTGCCAACTGTCGTGCTGGTCCCAGACCGTGTCGGCCCGCTCGAGCGCGTAGGGGATCCAGCCGATCTGGCCTTCGGAGTATGCGAGCTTCAACTTCGGAAACTGAATGAGCTTGCCCGAGAACAACCAATCCGCAAGTGACGCCATCGAATTGTTGAAGGCCAACGTTCCCCCCACGCCCTTGGGCGCGTCGGGCGATGCCGCGGGGTTGGTGGAGGACGAGCCGATATGCATACACAAGGTGACGCCAGTGTCGTTGCAGACATCGAGCATCGGATCCCAGAGGCCGGTGTGGATACTGGGAAGTCCGAGATGGGTTGGTAGCTCGGAGAAGCAGAAGGCCCGCACGCCGCGATCAGCGTTGCGTTGGATCTCCGCGGCCGCGAGTTCCACGTCCCAGAGTGGCATGATGCAGAGCGGAATGTTCACGCCCTGCGAGGGCGCGCACCACTCCTCCACCATCCAGTCGTTGTACGCGCGCACACACGCGAGCCCGAGTTCGCGGTCGTCATGTTCCTTGAACGTCTGGCCACAGAACCGCGGGAACGTAGGGAACGGCAACGAGCCATCGACCCAGTTGTTCGCGAAGTCCACGATGCGAGCGTCCCGGTCATAGCAACCGGGGCGCATCTCGTCGTACGTCATCGCGGTCATCACCATTTTCGTGCGATCAAACCGGGAGAGGTCACCGTCGGGTGTCGCATCGAGCGGGATCGCAACGAACCGCTTGTGTACGTAAATGAGCTTGTCGTCGAAGTACCACGCGTCGCCCCATGTGCCGCCTTGCTCCTCCGGCATCTCGTAACGCGCTCCCGGCAGATGCCGAAAGGCGCCCCACTGTTTTCGCTCGACGCGCGGCCCCCGCGCCCGATGCTTCTCGGGCAACCACGTCTGCCACACATGCGGCGGTTCCACCACGTGGTCATCGACGCTGACGATCTTCGGCAGGACTCGCTCGGGGTTCGTCATGGCCGCGCAGCGTACCTGACGCCGATGTCAGATCGGCGGGCCACGGACGCGGGTCGGGTGAGCAGGTCAAACCGGAGCGGCGTCGACGTCGATGCAGCGGAGCGCGATCGGCACCGATGTTCCGACGAACGCCGATCCCACCGTGACCTGGAGGCCGGTGGGCGCCGCGGTCCATCCGAGTGCACTTCCGTCGAGCGTGGTCACCTCGGTTGTGCGGGTGGCCACCAAATCGGGCAGTGTCACCGTGTCGTGACCTGGCTCGGGCGGGCGTTCGACGATCGCGAACACCGAATCGTCCACCGCGGTGTAGCGCACGCCTACCCCCTCACCGGTCGTGGTCCCCGGCCGCACCCACGGACGAGTCCCGCGCAACGCGGTCTCGTTGGCACCGAACCAAACGCCTAGCCACTGCAACCGTTCGCGTTGCTCGTCGGGAATCTGCGCGTCGACTCCGCGCGGACCCACGTTCAGTAACAGGTTCCCGTTCTTGCTCACCATGTCGGCGAACGACCACAGCAGATCGTGGCGTGTGAGGAAATGCTCCGGTCCCGATGCCGCGTTGTAACCGAAGCTCTGATCCATGCCCCGCACGCATTCCCACGGCCGCCGTTGGATATCGGAGAACGACGTGTACTCGGGGGTACGCACGTCGTAGAACGGCGGCTCGGGCGGGATCAAGCCGGAGTCCTTCTTGGCCTGGCGCACCGATCCGGCGTCCACGACCCGACGCGCCGCACTGAACTTCATCGCGCCTGCGAGCGGATTCCACGGCATCCACCGATCGTTCACCACGCCGTCGGGGACCGCGTCGTAATACTCGGCGAAGAGCGGCCACAGCGCCTTGCCTTCCTCGGGCCATGCAATGTCGTTCCACAACACGCTCGGCCGATACCGCCTGATGAGTTCACGCACCTGCGCCGCGGCGTAGGCCGGATAGTCGTCACGAGGAATCGCAGCGATCAGATCCGAGAACGCGCCGATCGGCCGCGGCTCGAAGCTCCAATCCAGCCCACCCGAGTAGTAGACGCCGAACCGCATCCCGTGCCCTCGCACTGCTTCGCCGAGTTCGCCCACCACATCACGCGCGCACTGGAGCCCGGGGACCCGAGGATTCGGAACGTCCGATGGCCAAAGGCAGTAGCCATCGTGATGCTTGGTGACCAGCACCACGTACCGCGCACCGGTCGCGGCGAAGGTTGCGGCCCAGTCCTCCGGATCCCACGTGGCGAGGCCGGCTTCCCAATCCCCGATGAACTCCCGGTACGGGCGATCGCCGTAGACCGCGCGGTGATGTTGGGCAACCGGACTCGCCGGAAACCGCAGCGAGTTCTCGTACCACTCCGTATACGGGGACCACCCGAGGGCGGTGCGATCACCCGACTGCAACCGCTCGTTGATATCGGCATCGACGGGCGCATACGCGGGTACCGAGGCCGGCGTCCAGTGCACGAAGATTCCGAGCTTGGCGTCGCGCCACCATGTGGGGACTTCGTGGCGGCGTAACGCTTTGAGGGCAGGGTTCGGGCCAGGCATGCGGCGAAGGTAGCCGCGCGACCTTCGGGGGTGTCCGGGAACTCCCCAGCCAAGAAGCCAGACTACGGAACGTGTCACTCACCGACTGGTACCGAATTTTCGCCTGGTTGGCGCTCGCGACCGAGATCGCGGTCGTCGGCATCTGGCTGGCGCGCCTTGCCGGACGAAGCGCGGCGGGATCGGACACTTGGGAACGGGTCCGCGCCGGGTTCCGTTCCCAAGGGCTGGCGCTGACGGCCCTCGTGGCGGCGGCGGCAACGGCCGGGTCGCTCTACCTCTCCGAAGGCGGACATCTCGTCCCGTGCAGGCTGTGCTGGTACCAGCGCACGATGATGTACCCCCTGGCCGTCCTGCTGATCATCGCCGCAGTGCGCAAGGACTGGGCCATCCGACCGTACGCAATCACGCTGGCGCTTATGGGCGCCACGATCTCCACCTGGCACGTGCTGGTGGAGTGGAATCCCAACTTGGAAGGCACACTCTCGTGTGACCCCAACAACGCGTGCTCCGCGCTGCCGTTGCCGCGGTACTTCCACTACCTCTCGATCCCAACCATGGCCGGAACGGCGTTCCTCTTCATTGCCACCGTGTTGTGGCTCGCGGGGAAGCCGACCGCCGAGGAGATGTCATGAGCAAACCCAAGAACCCACCCCGCACGAGTCCCGCTCGCAAGAGCACACCGCCGAAGACCGCGCCCAAGACGCCCGTTCCGTCGAAGCCAACGTTCCCTGTGTTCTGGATCGCACTCGGTGTCATCGCAGTGATTGGTATCGGGATCGCGATTGTCTCGTCCGGCAGCGACGACTCGACGAAGTCCTCGCGTCCCAGTGGCAAGGCCACCAGCCGCGAGTTCGGCAAGATCGTGGTGGACGGCAGCGCACTCGCTCGTCTCCCCGACACTGGGACCGACCCTGCAGTCGGCACACCGATCCCGACGATCAACGGCCAAAACTTCGCCGGACAGGCCGAGACGATCGCGCCGAACGGCAAGGCGCAAATGATTCTGTTCCTTGCCCACTGGTGCTCACACTGCAACGCCGAGGCACCGCGACTCGTCGACTACCTGAAGCGAAACGGGGTTCCCGCCGGAGTCGAGATCACGATCGTTCCCACCGGTTCCGACGAGCAGGCTCCGAACTGGCCACCGTCGCAGTGGGTCAAGGACATGAACATCGCCGATCTCGCCACGCTGGTCGACAGCTTGGACGCCCAGGCAGCCCAGGCGTTCGGCCTGACGTCGTACCCCTATATCGTGATGGTCGACAAGTTCGGCGACGTCGTCGACCGACGAGCCGGGGAACAGAAGGACGGATTCTTTACGGCCGCGTTCAAGTCCTTGGCCGAGGGTCGGACCATCCCGGCCAACGCTTGACTACGCGTCCTTGTCGCGACCGAACATGTCGGAGTTCGGACGGGCCGCTGCGAGGAGCGGTCGGATCACTGCGTCCACCTCGGACGGCTCGTCGACTGGCGAGGCGCTCGGACCACGGTGCCAGCTCTCGGCCACCGCGAGGTAGGCGCCCGACACTTCGAACACTCGGCCGGTCACGCCCGCCGATTGTGGCGACGCGAGCCAGGTGCACAGCGGAGCAATCCAGCGTGGATCCATCATCGCCTTGGTCTCTTCCGAGGCAGCGCCCAGCCCAAGATCCTCGGTCATGCGCGTGAGTGCGGTCGGCGCAATCGCGTTCACTGTCACGCCGTAGCGCTCGAGTTCCATCGCGGCGATGATCGAGAAGCTGGCGATCCCGGCCTTCGCGGCGCCGTAGTTAGTCTGGCCCGCGTTGCCGTAGATCCCCGACGGTGACGTGGTGTTGATAATCCGCGCATCGTTGGTCTCGCCGGCTTTGGTGCGCTCACGCCAGTACGCCGCGGCGAACCGCGAAACGCCGAACGTTCCTTTGAGATGGACCTTGATCACCGAGTCCCACTCTTCCTCAGTCATGTTGATGAGCATGCGGTCCCGGAGGATGCCCGCATTGTTCACCACCACATCGAGTCCGCCGAAGGTGTCGATTGCCTGCTTCACCACGTTGCCGGCGCCATCCCACGAGGAAATGTCATCGCCGTTCGCGGCCGCCTGACCACCCATGGCCTCGATCTCGGCCACCACATCGTGGGCCGGACCGTCAGAGTGGCCCGCACCGTCGCGGGATCCTCCGACGTCGTTGACCACGACCTTGGCGCCTTCTCCGGCCATCATCAGCGCGTATTCACGGCCGATGCCCCGGCCTGCGCCGGTGACGATTACGACTCTGTCTGCACACATCTTTGTCATGGGCGCATGGATTAGCAGGCGCGGCAGCTCCGATGCGAGCCGCAGCCCGATTGGAGTGGGTTACGGGCCGGGGTTGACCTTTTTCGCTCGGCTGGGGGCAACGCGTGGAGGCTCGTTCGGTTGCTTGGGATACACCGGTGGCCACGGCGCGTCCATCAGACCCGCGGCCATATCTCGCTCGCTCAGCTCCAGCAGCGACGTGATCGATTGCGGCTCCTTGTACATCTCGGCCCAGGGATCGCCGCTCGCGCGGAGGCGTTGCGGTGCATCCGCGATCGTCCAACGGCGAGGCGCCACCTCATCCAGCTCGTCCCACCGGAACGGCATTGAGACCGGCGCCTCCGGATACGCACGCACCGACCACGCGCCGAACACGGTCTTGTGCGGTGCATTCTGGTTGAAATCCACGAAGACCCGCTCTCCGCGCTCCTCCTTCCACCAGGCCGCGGTGATCAGGTCCGGTCGGCGCTGCTCCAGTTCGCGTGCGGCTGCCACCACTGCGGCGCGCACCGCGTAGGAATCCCACCGCGGGAGCAGGCGCGCGTAGATGTGGATCCCGCGGCTCCCGGTGGTCTTCGGATAACTGGCCACACCGTGGTCCTCCAGCAGTCGACGCACCTCCGCCGCGGCCTCCTGTACCATCGGAAACGTGACCCCCGGACCGGGGTCGAGGTCAACGCGTAACTCGTCCGCGATCTCGACGTTGGCGGAGTGCGACGGCCACACATGGAATCCGAGACACCCGAGGTTCACCGCCCACGCAACGTGCGCGACGTCGGCCACCACCATGGCCTCCGATTCGGTTCCGTTCGGTGTCGACACGGTGGCCGTCTGCAGCCACGCCGGCGCGTTCTTGGGCACCCGCTTCTGGAAAAACGAGTCTCCTCCCGCACCCCGTGGAAATCGTTGCAACATCACCGGACGATCGCCCATCGTGGCGAGCAGCGGCTCTCGGACGGCCTCGTAGTAGCGGATCAGATCGAGCTTCGTCTCACCGCGATCCGCAAACAAGACGCGGTCGGGATGCGAGACGGAAACATCACGGCCGTCCACGGGCACCACGGTCTTCTCGCGGTCTTCGGTCACCTCCCGAGACGCTACCGGAGCTCGGTTCACGACCGCTACAAACGGGCCAGTTCCTCACCCACGACATCGACCATGTAGCCGAGGTCATCGGAACTCAATGCGTGGTGCGCGGGCAGGCTCAGCCCGCGCTCGGTGATCGCATCGGCATTCGGAAGACCGTCGGCCGGGACCCGGCATTCGACGTTCACGTAAGCCGGATGCCGCAGGATGTTGCCGCTCCACACCATGAAGCTGGCGATCCCGCGATCGACCAACGCTCGTTGGAACGAGGCCCGGGCAACACCCTCGCGGAGGAGGAACGGATATCGCATCCACGTGGTGCGGGTCTCGGCCACGGTGGCGGGCCGCTCCAGCAGTTCTTCGTGGTCGGCCATCAACTCGTGCAGGCGATTCCAGTTGTGTTGGCGACGGCGGTTGTACTCGACCAGCTTCTCGAGCTGTACCAATGCGTACGCGGCGCCGATCTCGGAAGGCTCGAAGTTGTACCCGATCATCTCAAACTGAAAGGTGAGATCGTACGGCGTGCCGTCGGCGAGGGGCCCGTGCCGATCCGTCTCCCCTCGTCGAGAACCGAAGAGGTACGTCTCGGACCGGCGACCCCATCGGCGCAGCATCAGGCAGCGATCCAACTGACCCTCATCGCTGACGGCCACCATGCCGCCATTGCCCGCCGCGGTAATGGCATGACCGCGGGCGAAGCTCGTGACGCTGATATCGGCGCGTTCTCCGGTCCGCCGACCTCCTTGCCATGAATCCAACACGTCGCACGAGTCTTCGATCACCATCAAACCGTGCCGATCCGCGACCAACCGAATGGCATCCCAGTCCGGGCAATTCCCCACCAGGTTTGGCATCAGGATCGCCCGCGTGCGCGGGCCGATCATCTCCTCGATTCGAGCCGCCTCCACTTGATAGGTCTGCGGATCGACATCCACAAACACCGGCACCAGACCACTCTGCACGAGCGGCGCGATGTCGGTGCCAAACGTGACCGCGGCGGTGAGCACCTCGTCGCCGGGCGCGAGTTCAAGTACCTCGACCGCGAGCTTCAACGCCGAGGATCCCGAGTTCACCATCACGCCGTGCCGCTTGGCGAGCAGCACCGCGATCGCGGCTTCGAACTCAGCTACCCGCGGACCGAGGCTCAGATTTGATGTCCGCAGCACCTCGACCACCGCGTCGATCTCGCGCTCGTCGTGTACCGCACCAGGGTCGGGCAGGCGTCGGAAGGAGCGATCCGGGCCACGGTCGTTCATCGGAGTCAACCTCCCGGTTACAGGCCGCCGTCGAATTGAGCCAGCCGATCGGCGAACCGATCGGGATCTACCAAATGCGGGTAGTGGCCGGTGTCGGGCCACACCTCCACGCGTGCGTTCGCCACGATCCCCAGTAACCACTGCACGTACTCGACGCCCGGATCGCTCCCGTGAATCGCGAAGTACGGGACGCGGATCCCGGACAGGAACGCCGTAGCGAGCGAATCAAGCTCATCGGCCGTGTTGTCGAAGAGTTGTGACCACATTCCGAGCACCACGTCCTGTTCCGGACTCGAAAGCGCATCGAGGCGCGCTCGGTCCGCGGCGGGCAGCGCGCCATCGAGAACCGCGAACACTGTGGCGATGGCTCCGCGGAATGTCGCCTCATCGCCCTGCAACATCGGTTGCAACGGTTCCAACGCAGCCTTGAACGATCCGAGGGCCAAAGGCTGGTCCACGTTCACGACACCGCGAGCGGGGTGACCGGTGCCTGCGTAGGCACTCACGATGACCGCGCCCATCGAGTGACCCACCATCAGCGGCTCGTCCAATCCGAGCGCACTCACCACGGCGGCCACATCGGTCGCCAGGGTGTCCGTGTCATAGGGAGCGCGGCGATCGGATTCACCGTGGCCGCGTACGTCGACGGTGGTGACATGCCACTTCGTGGCCAACGACGGGATCACCGGATCCCATGCCGCACGGGACTCGGTGATCCCGTGTACGAGTACGAGGTCCCGCCCCGCTCCATGCTGCGCGTACGCGAGATTCGTGCCGTCAGCAGTTTTCACGGTTTTCATGGCGCCGAGATTACGGCCATCCCATCGATGGTGTCGGCGCGGGCTCTGCGATGGTGCAGCTACGATGCCACCTTCTTCTGGGAGGCGTTATGAGGAAATTGTCACTGCTCGTCGTGCTCGTACTCACAACTGCGTGTTCACAGATGCAGATCGATGCGCACGTGCTCGCAAGCGACACGTTCCAGGGTCGCAACAACGGCACCGCCGGGTCGGTCGCGTCGCAGAACTACCTCGTGGCGCAACTCAAGTACATGGGCGCGATCGGCCTCGATACCAGCAAGACCGGTGACGACGCTTACAAGCAGACCTTCACCGACGGCACCAACATCCTCGGCGTGATCCCGGGCAGCGAACTTCCCAACGAATACGTGGTGGTCGGTGGCCACTACGACCACCTTGGCGGTAGCTGTCGGGGCAGCGGAGCGGCCGACGCGATCTGCAACGGCGCTACCGACAACGCCGTGGGCGCCGCGGCCGCGATCGAGGTCGGACGCGCAATCTCGAAACTGGCGGGCGGACCGCGCCGATCGGTGATCATTGCGTTGTGGGACCGCGAGGAGGACGGCTTGCTCGGCTCCGCGTACTACGTGGCCAACCCGCTCGTACCGATCGCGAATACCAAGGCCTATGTGAACTTCGACATCCAGGGCGCCAACCTGCTTCCGAGTTTGCGCACGTCAACCTTCGCCGTCGGCGCCGAGTCCGGCGGCGCTCGCCTCACCACTGCGGTCCGCAATGCAGCGGGAACCACCCTCAACATGCATCTGGTCAGCTCGATCTTTGGTCAAGGTCGCAGCGACTACGTGAACTTCACCGGCGTGCAGGTGCCCACCGTCTTCTTCAGCGACTCCACCGGCCCCTGCTATCACACGGTCAAGGACGACGTCGCGATCGTCGATTGGGGCAAGCTCAAGAAGCAGACCGACATCGCGATCGCGGTCACCGAAGACCTCGTCGCAGGCGAGCCGCCTGTGTTCGTCCCCAATACACCCCTCGCGACATTCGCCGACGCGGTGGAGCTGAACGACGTTGTCAACCAGGCAATCACCGACATCGATCGCTTCACCGGCACCCCTCGAACCCAGCTCCAACAGTTCCATGACGACCTCAACGCGGTCGTCGCCGCGGGTGCAGGCCAGTTCGACGACACCGACGTCGCCAACCTGCTCGGAGGCGCGGTCAACGCAGTGAACCTGCTCACCAGCGGTGCGTGCGACGGCTTCCTCGCGCCGTAGTCAATGGCACCGGCCCTGCACTGGTCCGGACATCGGTGATACAAGAAGCGGGTGCGCTTCGGTCTCGACATCGCCCAACAACGAATGGCCTGGTCCGAGAACGCCGACCGGGCTTGCTTTGCCGAGTCGATGGGCTTCGATGGAGTCTGGGGATTCGATCACTTCCAGCCGATGTACGGCGAGGGCCCCGGTGAGTGTTTCGAAGGGATGACCACACTCGCGGCGTGGAGCGGGATCACCAGCCGAGTCCGGCTCGGCCTGCTCGTCACCGGGATGACATACCGCCACCCGTCGGTCTTTGCGGCCGAGGCGATCACCATCGACCACGCGTCGGGCGGACGGCTCGAACTTTCATATGGCGCGGCGTGGTTCGACGCCGAACACCGGGCGCTGGGCATCCCGTTCCCGCGCCTCGGTGCGCGTGTCGACGCGTTCGAGGAAGCCGTACAGATCGTGCGAGGCCTGCTCACCACCGACGGGTTCACCTTTCATGGTCGCCACTACCGGACCGACAACGCCACGATGCACCCGCGGCCGTTACAAGCTCCTCACCCACCGATCTGGATCGGGGCGTCGGGCGAACTGCGCATGATGCCGATCGCGGCTCGCTACGCCGATGTATGGCACTGCTTCGGACCGCCGGAGATTCTCCGAGAGAAGTCGGAGCGGATCAGCGCGCATGCAGAAGCGGCGGGGCGCGATCCAGCCACCATCTTGCGCGCAGCATCGCTTTCGCTCAAAGACGACCTCGACACCATCGCCGCGAATGTCGACACGTGGGCAGACGCCGGCTTCGGGTATCTCGTCTGCGGGTGGCCCGCAGGCGGACGGGACCAAGTCGAAGCATTTGCCGCCCGCTTCCTCGCGGCATGACGCGCACGAGACGCCGCGGTCGGACGCTCGGCCGCCTCGTCCTGATCTTCGCTCTGCTCACCGCGGGTGCCGGTGTCGCAGCCGTCGTCGTCGGTTCGCGCGCGGACGATCGTGCCGTTGCCGCCCGCCACCTCCGAACGACGGTGCGCCGCGAGATTCGATCCGCCGCCACGCAGACCGACACCACAAACCACCGCGCCGACCGACCCATCGGCGATGCTGAACTCGTCGCTAACTCAGTCGCCAAGATCGCCAGCGAGAGCGGCAGCGTGCTCCGCGAGGCATCAACCACCAGCGAAGCCCTGGCCCGCGCCGTCGATGCTGCCAATGCCGGGAACCTGGCCGGGTCCCAACTGATATACGACGGAGAGGCGGCCGACGCGTTGCGTCGACTCCAAGACTTCCTGAACCGTGCCCGGCTCTATCTGGCCGGCGCCCAGCAAGCGGCGGTCGCATTGCAGGTGAGCGCCACATGACGACGAGCTTCACGATCGACCCCGAGCCGGACTCGGCGCCGCGAGAGCCGTTGGCTCCCCGAATCCGGATCGCCTGGCGCCTCGGCGTGCTCTTGCTCGCGGCGGCAGTGCTCGCGTACGGCCTGGTCACGTTGCGTGAGAGTCGGACCGCGGAACAGACGGCGCGGCGGCGGCTCGCGGCAGCCCACGCCGATCTCCTCGCGGCAAAGGATGTGCAGCGTCGAGCCGAGGCCGACCTGGCGGCCGCCCGCGCCGCCATCACCGACTTCTCCGGGTCCGCACAGTTCGCCACGGCAGCGGGCGCGGCGCTCGTGGACGTCGAAGCCCAGCTCACCGACCGGTTGAGTCGGTTACGGGTGGCCGGCTCGACCGAAGACTTCGATGCCCATAACCGAATCGTGGACGAGCTCAACGGCAGCAACGACTCCGTGGGAGCCGCGGTCGACGCGCTCGAACTTCCGTTTCGCAACTTCTCGGAGTCTCTCGGACGACTCCCCACCGCACGGTGTGCCGGCCCACTCACGGCGCCGATCACCTGGGCTCCGTATGGGACCTCAGGCCTCAAGTGCGCTCGTTTGGCGGTGCCGCTCGACTACCAACATCAGCGCGGTCCGTCGATCGAACTCACCATCGTTCGCCGCCCGGCCGACAACGCCAGCGGCGCGCTTCCACTGCTTCTCAACCCAGGCGGACCGGGCGGATCGAGCGTGGCCTTCCTTCGGGAGGCCGCACTACTGCTACCAACGGACGTTCTTCAGCGATTCGACCTGATCGGCGTCGATCCACGCGGGGTGGGTCAGAGCACGCCCGTCGATTGTGCCGACAACCTCGATCCGCTTTTCGACATTGACCTCACGACCGAAGATCTCAATGCTCGGTCCAATCAGCTCGACAAGATCAAACACATCATCAAGCAGTGCAAGGTGCGGAGTGCCGCCCTGCTGCGTCACCTTGACACCAAGACCGGAGCGCGCGACCTCGACCGAGTGCGGGCGGCGCTTCAGGTTGACCAGATCTCGTTTCTCGGATTCTCCTACGGAACGTACCTGGGCGCGGTGTACGCGGATCGGTTTCCCGAACGAGTGCGCGCGGCGGTGCTCGATGGCGCGGTCGACCCGAAGTACGCGGTGTCCACCCTGAATTTCGACACCGACACCGGCTTCGACGACCTCCTCAATGAGGCCCTTCTCGACTGTGCGGCGAACGTTCTCTGCCCGTTCCATGGAACGGGCGACACCGGCCCACGGTACGACACACTCATGACGAAACTCCAGACTGCGCCACTGTCGGTCGGGCCCCGCCACCTCGGCCGCGGCCTCGCCGAACTCGGAGTCGTCACCGCGCTCTACAGCGGTCATGATGGTTGGGCCGATCTGATGGATGCGCTGGCAACCGCGCAGGCCGGCGACGGCGGCGCCCTCCTTGCGCTGAGCGACTCGTATACCGGACGTCGGCGCGATGGTTCCTACAGCAACGAAACCGAGGCCCACTATGCGATCTCCTGCACGGAGGTTCGATCGCGGCCATCGCATGACGATGCCCGGACGAAGGTTCGTGCGATCAGCACCACTCCGGATCGTTTCGAGACCGTGAGTGTGATGCTCTCGATTCCCTGCGCATTCTGGCCGGCGCCGCCCAATCGGAATCGGACGGGGACACTCCGGGCTCGGGGCGCAGCACCGATCCTCGTGGTGGGAACCGAAGGCGATCCGGTCACATCGATTGAGGATGCGGAAGCGCTCACAAAGGCACTGGTGTCCGGCCATCTCCTGCGTTGGCAAGGCGATGGTCACACCGCGTTCGGACACGGTGTCGACTGCATCGACAATGCGGTCAGCGCGTATCTCATCGACCTCACCGTGCCCCCGGAAGGGACGACCTGTCCGGCCGAATAGCCGTCGGCCCTAGGTGCGACGTCTTGTATTGATTGGCCGGTGGACGAGGCGATATCGACGGTTGATTCGCAGACGGATCCCAATCTGGATCACCCAACCTGGTGTCGGGGCCTCAAACGGACGGAAGCGACATCAGCTGTGTGCGCTTCGCGTGCGGCGGCCTGGGCGGCCCGACCCGCGTCGCGTCCCAACTTCATGAGTTGCGGAATCCGCGCGGGATGGGTCAGCATGAAACGCAGCGCGGCGGGCGCATTCGGCGAACCGTCGGGATTCGCAAGCCCGAGTACGGACGCATCGGGATGGTCGACCGCAAGATCGCTGATCACGCGCACTGCCGACCAATCGCAACCGCGCTCTACACACACCGCCGCAACTGCCGCGGTCTCCATATCCACGGCTCGCACACCGCTCGCAGCGAGGGCAGCCACCCGCCCCGGATCGACCACGAAGTCATCAGACGATGAGATCGTCCCGATCGCCGCGCCGGTCAGTGGAACTGCCGCGAAGTGAGGGCCCGCCCCGCCCGCAATCACCGTCAGGGGACACACCAGCTCACCGACCCGCGCCGAGCCGACACCACCGGCGATCCCCACCACCATCACATGGTCGGCTACTTCGGTATCGAGCAGCCGATTCGCCGCGGTAGCCGCGAGACGCATCCCCATCCCGGCATGGAGGACAACGACGTCAACCGAGCCGACGCGACCGGCGTAGACCGAGTCATTCGAGCTGCTCCCCCGCCGGGTCAGGCCCATCGTCTTGACGATCGGCCGGAGCTCGCTCGGCATGGGGGCAAGTATCCCGACGCGGCGCGGGTGAGGGATCATGTGCATAGCTTCGCGGATCGTCGACGGCGGCGCCCGCTGGACGCCTCGACAACCAACCGCGAGGATGGTCCGATGTCGGAAGGGGGAGCTTCTGGGCCAGAACCCCACGCGCCGACAGTTCGTGGGCCTCGTCGGCGGGACCGCGGCGACCCCGTGCCGGGAGCCAAGGTCGAGATCTGGCACACCGACGCGACCGGCGACTACTCCGCGTTTATCGATGATCGCCGCGGAAAGGACAAGGGACCTGGGTCTAGGTTTCTTCGTGGCACCCAGACCGCCGGGCCCGACGGCATTGTCGAATTCCACACGATCTATCCGGGCTGGTACCCCGGACGCAGTGTCCACATCCATGTGAGGATTCACCATGACACCACGACCGTGCTGACATCGCAGCTCTTCTTCGACGACGCCTACACGAAGTCGGTGTTCCGGACGGCGCCGTACGCGGAGTTCGGAAATCCGGACACGACGAACGCGCAGGACAGCTTCGCCGGAGATCCGACATCGGAAGGAACCCTGCTCACCACCCGCCCGGCCCGAACCCGGCGAGGCCACGGCACCCTCGCATTGATCAACGTCAGCGTCGGAATACCGCCGCGATGATCGCGAGCCCAGCATGGATCTGACCGTCGCGGCCACGCCGGGTTATTTCGCGACGATGGGCCTCGAGCATCGATTCCTCCAGCGACGGGCCGAGCGCATCGGGCCCACCGCGGCCGACTACGAACGCAACGACACCACCACCAGTCTGGCGATGGGGGTGCTCAGCCTGGTCGCGTCGCTCGCCGCGCCGAAGCTGCTCGCTCCCCTGGTTCCGGGGCGCCCGAAATTTGGCAAGGCACTCGTTGCGACCGCCGTCGGAGCCGTGATCGCAACGACGATCGCCGACCAGGTCGTCGCCCGGTTCGCGACCGACATTTCGCCGCTCGAGGACCACAAATACGAAACGAAATCGCGTGGCAGACGGCGGCGTGCGGCAAAGGTCGCTCGTCGGGTGGCCGCGATTGGTGGCGTGACCGCCGTCGCCGCCGGAGGTGTAGCGATTACCACCAGCTGGGCATCTCGATGCAGCGCGAACACCATGTGGGATCGGCGCATCGTGGCCGACCTGGGGACTGGTCCATTTGCGGCCGGCGCCGCGATCCTCGGCTGGGATTTCATCTACTACTGGAACCATCGGTTCATGCACACGAGCCGGTACATGTGGGCCGTGCACGTGGTCCATCACTCGAGCGAGCGCTACAACCTCTCCACTGCGTTGCGCCAGCCGGTGGCGGATGTACTCGGAACGTTCGTGCCCTACACCGTGCTGTGTCTTCTCGGCATCCAACCTGCCTTGATTCTTCAAGCCCGCGGCATCAACCTCATCTACCAATACTGGATTCATACCGACGCGATCCGTTCCCTCGGACCGCTTGAGGCGATTTTCAATACCGCGTCGCACCATCGTGTCCATCACGGCAGCAACCGCCAATACCTTGACCGCAACCACGGCAGCATCCTGATCATCTGGGACCGCATGTTCGGCACCTACGAGCCGGAGGCCGAGCCCGTGGTCTACGGGCTGACGACCAATATCGAGACGTTCAATCCGGCCCGGGTCGCCGGACGCGAACACGCGGGGATGCTCCGCGACGTGAGCCGTGCAACCAACTGGGCCGACCGCCTGGCGTTCGTACTCCGAGGCCCGGGCTGGTCCTACGCCCGCCACGCCGAAACCGAGGCCACCGCCAAGGTCGCAATCGCCCACTAGAGGGCGAGCGGATAGGCAACATCCGGCCGTCGGATTCCGAGACGCCCGGCTCGCCCGTGGCCCGAGCGGCCCGTGAACGCAGTGAACAAGAGCGGGAAGCCAGTTTGGGAGTGCGACGATGCTCGGACCTCTCCGCGCGGGTCCTAAGGCCCGCGACGGGCCGCGACTCGCTACGCGTATTCGAAGGCCGACGGCTCGGGTGCCGCCATGACTTCTCGGAAGCGATCGAAGGTCCACGGCCACGTGGCAGGGATACCGCGGTCGTCGAGGTACCAGCTCTGACACCCGGTAACCCAGATTGATTTCTGCGCGGCGGCGACCCGATCGGCTTCATGGCGATCCATGGCCTCCAGGGTGGGACTGATCTCGCGATGGTCCCCTGCGGCGAGCGCTTCGATGAGTTGGGCGATGTAGCCAAACTGGATCTCCGCTACTTCGATCAATGAGAAGTTGCCCACGGGACCATTCGGTCCGTTGATCATGAAGAAGTTCGGAAACCCGGGAAGCGCGACCGACAGGTAGGCGTTCGGACGCTCCGCCCACGCGTCGGCGAGATCGACACCGTCGCGGCCAACCACGCCCATCGGCCGCACGAACGCATTCGCTCGGAACCCCGTGGCGAACACCAACACATCGAGCTCGTGGAGGACGGCATCGGAAGTGCGTACCCCGGCCGGTTCGATGAGCGCGATGTCGGCGGTGACGAGCTCCACATTCGGCTCCTGCATCGCTTCGTAAAAATCGGGCGAGACCACCAACCGCTTACACGCCGCGCGATAGGTGGGGCGAAGCCGCTCTCGCAGATCGGGGTCCCGCACCGTCTCCAAGTTCTCGAGACACATCTGTTCGATCACCGCCATCCCCGCCGAGTCAGCATCAATCACTGCGCTGGCGAAGCTGCCGAATGCCACCGCGAGATTGTCGTGAATCTGCATCAGCAACTCACGGCTTGCGCGAAACGTTTCTCGTTCGGAATCGGAGTACTCGGCGTTCTCCTGGGGCAGCACCCACTGTGCCGTGCGTTGGAAGAGCGAGTACTTCGCCGCTCGCCGAGCCAGCGCCGCGGTGACCTGTACCGCGGTGGAGCCAGTGCCAATTACTCCGATGCGTGCGCCGTCGAGCGGTACCGAGTGATCCCAACGGGCGCTGTGGAAGGCGGCTCCGGTGAACGAGTCACGACCGGCCAGGTCCGGGACCACCGGGTTATGCAGGACCCCGGTGGCAGCGATCACGATGTCGGCGACATCGCGAGTGCCGGCCGCGGTCTCGAGATGCCAACGGCCTTCGGTGAACTCGCAGCGCGTGATGGTTTCGTTGAACCGGACCCGATCGATCACACCGTGCTCACGCGCAACCCGCTCGAAGTACGCGTGGATTTCGGGACCCGGCGAGAAGGTATGGCTCCACTCCGCGTTCGGCGCAAAGGAGTACGAATACAGGTGTGACGGCACATCGCACGCGATGCCCGGATACGTATTGTCCCTCCACGTGCCCCCGACTCGAGCGCCCTTCTCGTAGACCGCCACATCCGAGAAGCCGGCCTCGGAGAGCTTGATGGTGGCCAAGATCCCGGCCATGCCCGCGCCAATGACCACAATCCGCAGGGCCTTCGGTGGGGATCGGTCATCGTGTCCTCGGACTCATTCGGCGGTGGGACCAGAAGTTAGGGGCTGCTCTCACCATCGGGCGAGACGACGACGCGCCGGACGGGCCAGACTGTCGCGATGGCCACCACCTTTACCCGAATGGACGAGTCAACCGCCGAGCAGTGGGCGGTCATCGGCGCCGAGACCATGAAGAACCAACCGCGCGTCGCCGAGGAGATCCTGTCGATGCTCCGACGCCTCGAAGCCATCACGGATGGGTTCGGCACCAACCAACTCGTGCACTCGTTGCAAACCGCGACCCTCGCCGAACGGGCTAATGCGGATCAGGAGGTGATCGTCGCAAGTCTGTGCCACGACATCGGGAAGAACATCAGCGTGTTCGGCCACCCCGAGATCGCCGCCGCAATTCTTCGCACGTACGTGCGGTCGGACGTCTACAACATGATCCGCGCCCACCAGGACTTCCAGGGCCGTCACTACTACCACCACTTCGGCGGCGACGTGAACGCTCGGGAGCAGTACCGGGACGAGCCATGGTTCGCGTTGGCCGAACGGTTCGCGGATGAATGGGATCAGATCGCCTTCGATCCCGACGGCCCGTACGAATCACTCGAACACTTCGAGCCCATGGTGCGCGAAGTGTTCGCACAACCCGCCAACTCCTGAACTGAAGCTGCCACCCCGGGACACGACGAACGCGATCGTCACGACACGAGCGTTCCGGTCCCACGATCAGTAGGGCCGGTCGCCGACCACAGTCACGCGTTCCATCACGCGGCGAGCGGGCAGGAAGTCGTTGCTGACCACATGTTGGGTTGCCCGGTTGTCCCAAAACGCGACGCTTCCGGGAGCCCAACGGAATCGGCACTGCACATCCGCGACGGTCGCAGTGCGCTGCAATCGGTCGAGCAATCGGGATCCTTCGGCTTCGTCCATCCCCTTGATCCCCATCGTGAACGACCCGTTCACATAGATCGTCTTCCGGCCGGTTTCGGGATGGGTTCGAATCACCGGATGCTCCACCGTCGGATACTTGGCCCGCAAGCGCTCCTGGACCTCGGGAGGCTGCCCAATACCAAACGCTCGGGTGAAGTCGTGCAACGCCACGAGGTCGTCGACCTGCTCCTTGGTGCTCTCGTCCAACAAGTCGTACGCCGCACCCATGTCGGACCACAACGTGTCGCCACCGACTGCGGGGAGTTCCACGACGCGCAGGATCGATCCCAACGAGGGTTCGGGACGCCATGTGACATCGCTGTGCCACACATGAGGCGCCCGATTGGTGCCACCTGACGGGAGGACAAAAATCTCCGGTTCGGCCTGATCCTTGGGCGTGAGCGGATGTACTTCGAGCTCACCAAACGCCCGCCCAAATGCGATGTGACGATCGCGGTCGAGTCGATGCTGATCACGGAAGAACACCACCTTCCACGCGAGCAGCGCGGCACGAATCTCGGCAACCGCCTCGGCACTGAGAGGGTCCGCGAGGTCAACCCCTCCGATCTCCGCCCCGATAGTGGCAGTCACCGGTGCAACCGTGATCGGCATCCCCGGATCGTACGACCGTCGGACGCACCGTGCACCGAATACGTCGAAACCGCTCGAATCGTGTAGCGCGTTCGAACTAGTTCTCTTCTCTGGACGAAAAGGTTTTCGTGGGAGTTTGCGTATGAACTCCGCGTTCAGTATGAAGGGCGTCGAAATCGTCAAGCAGGCGAAACTTGGGGCCATGGGAACGAGAACGAGGGTTCACAGCCGTATCGCTGCACTCATGACCGTCGCAGTTGGCCTCGGTGTGGTGGCATCGGTGGGGTTGCTCATCGGGTCGGGCAGCTCGGTTGAAGCGGTTGGCACGGTGCCCTCATCAACGGTGCTCTCCTCCAGCGTGAATCCCAATGTGTATCGACAGACAGTGGTCTTCACCGCCGTCGTGAGCGGAGCAAGTGGCAACCCCACCGGAACTGTCACCTTCAACAGCGGAGCCCAAACTTCCACGAAGACGATGACCGCGGGCACCGCCTCCTGGAGCACCGTGTTCAACGTCGGTGCTCGCTCGGTCACTGCGACCTACAACGGGAACGCCACCTACGCGGCGAGCAACGCGTTGCCCGTCAGCCAGGTAACGAACGCCGCTCCGACTGCGACCACCGTCTCAGCGAATGTGAACCCATCCGTGATCGGGGGCGCCGTCAACTTCACCGGAAACGTGACCGCGATCCTGCCCCAGAGCGGCGCACCCTCGTCAGGGACGATGCGTTTCTATGACGGCGCAGTCCAGATCGGCTCCAAGGTGGTCGTCGCGGGCGCCGCAACCGTCACAGTGTCAAATCTCGCGCTCGGTAGCCATTCCATCACCGCGGCGTTTCAGGGTTCCACGAACTACACCGCGAGCACGAGCCCAGTACGTGTCCAAACGGTCGTCCCCGCTACCGCCACGGCCCTGACCTCCAACCTCAACCCCGCGCCTGCAGGGTCGGCAATCACCATCACCGCGACCGTCACCGCAACCACGGGTGTCCCCACCGGAACCATCACGTTCGCCGACGGCACGACCACGATCGGAACCGCGAACCTGACCGGGGGCACCGCGAACATCACGACATCGGCGCTGACCGCCGGGACGCATTCCATCACCGCC
>JANPBJ010000079.1:0-2580 GCA_031430375.1 Acidimicrobiia bacterium | reverse complement strand
CCGATCGCGCCGTGGATGTCGTGCTCATGGGTGACCGCGTCGGTGAGGAGCATCATCCGCATGATCGGTGGAAAGTCCTGGATCATCGGCTCGACGGATGCGCTGCATCGGTCCCACTCCTCGAGGACCTCGACGAACGGCACGTCGATCCGGGCATCAACCTGGGCCTGGGTCCACGCGTCGCTCGCGACATCCTCGAGGTTGCCAGCAAGGACGTCAGCAGCTCCACCCGCAAGATGGGCCACGACGTCGCGGACACGCCAGGCCGGTGTGGCCGGCACATCGCGGACGAGCACATCGGCGGGCAGGTTCCGGACCAGGTCCGCGACCCGGAGTCGGACGCTCCGATAGATCACGGCGTAGTCGACGTCAGTCATGAAGCGCGACTGTACCGACCCCCTCAGCAGCCGGTACCGCCTAGGCCGTTACACGGACACCGTCGCAGGCTCGGGAGAATCCGTCGCCGCCCACCCAGGGGCGCGGCAATCACATCCGAGCACATCGCGACCGCTTGTCACCTCAGATGCGCTCACCGCACACCAGCCGACAAACGCTCTGGGGGTGAGAGGCAAAGCACCCAAGGGCGAGGCTAAATTTCTCCTGACGAACCGAACTGCCCGTTCGTTGGACGCATTCCACCGCTGGAGCGGATATCGGTCCAATGAACGCCACGCGACAGTTCGCAGATCACGTGGCTCGTGGGTGCTTTACGGCCTCCTGACCTGACCTGACCTCTCCTGACCTCGATCTCGTTCTGCTACAGACCTACCTGCGTGAGTTCGAGAGAGTCCTTGAACTCGCATGTGTCGAGCGGCGGATTCGTATCCGTGACGAGGAGTGTGTCGGTCCCGTCTCCTCCGTAGCAATAATCGTTGTTCCCAGACCCACCGAAAATGAGGTCGCTCCCGCCGTTCCCGAAGACCTGGTCGTCGCCACCGGCTCCACTCAGGAAGTTGGGACCGTCGTCACCGGAAAGGATGTCTGCATATGCGGTACCGAACAGATTCTCGATCCCCGTGTACGTCTCTTCGTTGCCGTATCCATCGTCAAACGCGCCGGTGATGGTCGAACGCACGCCCGTACTCGTGTTGGTATCGACGAATCGCACTCTGTCGGTTCCGTCACCGCCGTGAAGAGTGTCGACTCCTGCATCGCTGAGGAGTTCGTCGTTTCCACCGTCTCCGAACAGCGTGTCGTCGTAGGTCGTCAGCTTGAACGGGTCGTGGAAGTGGCCGTCTCCCTGCAACGAGTCATCACCCGCATCCCCATGGATTGTGTCGTTCCCGCCCTCGCCATAGATGGCGTCTCGCCCATCACCACCTGACAGGGTGTCGTCTCCGTAACCGCCGCGAATGACGTCGTCATCGGCGCCTCCCAGGATTGAGTTGGCGCCGCCTCCTCCCTGGATTCGGTCCTCGCCGTCGCCCCCCTCGATCGCGCCGCCCCCTTGCGTTGTGATCGTGTCCGCTCCGGTCCCGCCGCGAATGACGTCACGTCCGCGGACACCGTCGACGTCATCGTTCCCTGGCCCTCCATCAAGAAGGTCGTCGCCTGGTCCGAACCTGCTTGAGTCGTCGGGTGTGCCGATGATGGTGTCGTTGCCAGCTTCCCCGTAGATGATCGCGCCGGGGGTTCGGGCGAGGATCGAGGTGGTCCTGGTATCCGCCAGAAGCCGGTCGTCATGGGGACTACCCCGTAACGCCTCAATCGATACGTATGCCTCGATACTGCCGAATCCGTCGTTCGATGCGGCATCGGGAGTTGCGGTCACGCCCGCTGTCGCCAGATCGAACGCAAGCTCGTCATTTCCGGACCCGCCGTCGAACGCATCCGCCCCCGCCGTGTTGTGCAATACGTCCTCGCCGTCATCACCATTCATGACATCTGCGAACCGTGACCCTGTGATGAAGTCCGCGCCACCCCGCCCATTGATGGTCATTCCGCGGGTCGCTCCGATGCAACTGATCACATCGGGGCCGTCGGTGCCGGTGAGCACCGTGCCCTTGAGCCTCAGACCGGCCGTGACCTCGCAACCGCCGAGGCGAGACGTGACCTTCGCTTCTGCGGTGCTTGTCACGAGCGATGTGGCCAATCCCAACGCTGTGGCAAGAACCAAACTCGCGACCGCCGGCGATGGTTTCATTCGTCCCCCTATAGACCCTGCTCAAAACCCGTGTGCAAGGTAACTGGTTGGGCGCACTCCGGGCAAAACGACCGTCGGGGCGTGTTCGAGCGCCTCTCGGATGACGCCCCACTCGTAGGCCCAGGTCATCGCCCGAACGCCGTTGCGGAGCCCCGCTCGGGCTACGGCGAACTGCCGCGTGTGCGAGACTCGTGTCTTCCCCTTTCGGGGTCTTCGGGCAGGGGAGGTGTCGGATGCGTGCCGACAACCTGATCATCATCGGGCTTGCGCTGATCGCGGTGGCCTTCTCCGCGCTGGCGATCCTGCGATGGGGTCGGCTCCCGATCCAGGCGCCCGCACCCCGAGGCAGCGCGGGTGATGGCCGATGGCCGTCGAGGCTCGCCGCTTCGCTCCGAGCGCTCGGTCCGGTGTGCTCGGCGGGAATCATCTGCGGTGTG
>JANPBJ010000078.1:0-7086 GCA_031430375.1 Acidimicrobiia bacterium | reverse complement strand
CAACCACACCCGTCGGGGTGAACACCTCGCTCGGGATCTCGAGCACATGCACTGCGGTCTGCTGATCACCGAACCGGGCCATGCAGAACTCATCGAACCCATCAAAGGTCGGTTGCCCCCGACCCTGGTGGTCGGAGACACCCTGGAGTCGGGGCTTGCGTCCGTGCCGAGCTCTGACCCGGGGATCGAGCCCGAGGTAGACCTCCCGTGGGCGCTCATCTTTACCAGCGGAACCTCCGACGCGCCGAAGGCAGTCATTTGTTCACAGCGGCGTCTCTTGGTCACGGGAAACCGCATGCGCATGATCATGGATCTCGGCCCCACCGATGTGGGCTACGTCTGTATGCCGCTGTTCCATTCGAACGCGATACAGGTGGGGTGGGCGCCGTCGCTCGTGGCCGGGTGCTCAGTAGGCCTCGCGCGCAAGTTCTCGGCGTCCGGCTGGTTGCCGGATGTGCGCCACTACGGCGCCACATATTTCAACTACACAGGCAAGCCGCTCGCGTATCTGCTCGCGCAGCCCGAGCGTGCCGATGATGCGGAGAACGCCCTGCGGATCGCGTTCGGCAACGAAGGTTCGCCGCAGGTCGTGGATAGTTTCGCGCGCCGTTTTGGAGTGGAGGTCATCGACGCATACGGCGCGACGGAAGGGGGCGTGGCGGTCAGTCGTGACGCCGATCCCCGTCCGGGCGCGCTCGGGCGAGTGACGCCCAACGTGCAGGTCGTCGATGACGATGGTCTCGAGAAGCCGCGTGCAGAGTTTGATGGCCATGGCCGGCTGACGAACGCCGAGGAGGCCGTCGGCGAGATTGTCAACACTGCGGGCGCGGGTCCATTCGAGGGCTACTACAACAACCCGGAGGCAACGGAGAAGACCACCCGGAACGGCTGGTACTGGTCGGGCGACCTCGGCTACATCGATACAGACGGATACCTGTATTTCGCCGGTCGCACTGCCGATTGGATCCGCGTCGACGGCGAGAACTTCCCGGCGGGCCCAATCGAAGAGGCGTTGCGATCCCACCCCGACGTTGTCCTGGCCGCGGTCTACGGCGTACCCGACGATCAAGCGGGTGACCAAGTGATGGCGGGGCTGGTACTCGCAGAGGGCGTTGCCTTCGATCCGGAGGGTTTCGCGATCTGGCTCGATGCGCAGTCAGACATTGGTCCCAAGTGGCGGCCGCGTTACGTCCGGATTCTCGTGGAACCGCCCACGACCGGAACGTTCAAGATCGTGAAGCGCACGCTGGTGCACGAGAAGTGGCGCACTGATCGCGTGCACGGCGACGCGGTGTTGGTGCGCAGCCGCGGCGATGATGCGTATCGCTTCTTGACTGTCGAAGACGAAGCCTCCCTCCACCAATCCTTCGTGCACTACGACCGCGAACGATTCTGGGATCTCTGACGTGGATCTGAGCTTCACCGCATCCGAACTCGCGTTTGCCGCGGAGATTCGAGCGTGGCTGGACGAGAACCTCGATCTTCCGCCGGCATTCTCCTCTCTTGATGAGGAGATCGCGTGGGGCCGAGAATGGCAGGACAAGCTCGCAGCCGACCGGTGGGTCGGGGTCCAATGGCCGGTTGAATACGGGGGTCGCGCCGCATCGCCGGTGGAGGTTGCGCTCTACAACATGGAATACGCGCGTTCGCGTGCACTTCAGCCGGTGAATCGAGTTGGCATCAACCTCGCCGGGCCCACACTGCTGGCTCACGGGACTGCCGATCAGAAGGCACTGTGGCTGCCTCGCATTCTCGACGCCGCGGAGATTTGGTGTCAGCTATTCAGTGAACCCGGTGCCGGGTCTGACCTCGCGGCGCTGGCGTGTCGGGCCGCACCCGTCGACGGCGGCTGGCTCCTCACCGGGCAGAAGGTGTGGACCTCGTACGCCCAGTACGCCCGGTGGGGGATTGCGCTGGTGCGGACCGACCCGGACGTACCGAAGCATCGTGGGATCAGCTACGTGGTCGTCGACATGACGGCCCCCGGGATCGAGGTTCGGCCGCTGGTGCAGATCACCGGCGAAGCTGAGTTCAATGAGGTGTTCTTCGACGACGTCTTCGTGCCGGCGCACTATCTCGTGGGCGGTCTCCATGATGGGTGGGCGGTCGCGAATACGACGCTCGCGCATGAGCGCGGTACGGCGTTTCCCTTCAAGGAACAGGTCGTCCATGAGGTGTTCCTCGATGAGCTCTACACCCTTGCGGTGGAGCGCGGGAGGCTCGACGACGTTGAGATAGCGGACGCGCTCGCAGAGAACTTCATTGAACTCCGGTTGCTCCGCCTCAACAACTGGGGAACGTTGTCGCGGCTCGGGCGCGGTGTGGTGCCGGGGCCGGAGTCGAGTGTGACGAAGTTGCTGTGGTCTGACATGAGCCAGCACCTCGCGGAGACCGCGATCAGCATTCTTGGTCCGGAGGCGCCGCTGCGCGGCAGATGGTCGCGCCAGTGGCTTTGGAGTCGGGCCGCGTCGATCGCCGGTGGCACCAGCGAAGTCCAACGAACGATTATTGGCGACCGGATTCTGGGACTGCCTCGATCGTGAGCCGGCAGGCTTGGTTGCCATGGGGGCTGCGACCTCCGGGCCAGGCATCCTGCTACCGTTTTGTCCGAGGGTTCGCCGCCCGGCCGGCCCCGAAGTACCAAGCAAGGAAATAGGCACATGGCAACAGGCACCGTGAAGTGGTTCAACGCCGAGAAGGGCTTCGGCTTCATCTCTCGTGAAGGCGAGCCCGACGTATTTGTGCACCACTCACAGATTCAGATGGACGGCTACCGGACGCTCACCGAAGGTCAAGCAGTGAACTTCGATGTGGCGCCCGGCCAGAAGGGCGAGGAAGCTCAAAACGTCACCGCAGCCTGAGCGAGCACTCCAGACATTCTGATCTCGACCCCCGGCCGCCCGGCCGGGGGTCGAGTCGCGTTTTCGACCCGCGTTCTCAGAGGAGCTTCCGGAGCAGCTTGGACTTCACCGCAGAGTACGGCGGGTAGGCGATGCTCGGGTCCAACGCGGTGGGACGGCGCAACACGCTTTTGCGGTGGGTGAATGTTTCGAAGCTGCTGCGCCCGTGGTATGCGCCCATGCCGCTTTCGCCGACCCCACCAAACGGAAGCCCCGGCACGGTGATGTGGAACAGCGTGGCGTTCAGACACACGCCGCCGGAGCTGGTCTCGGCTACCACTCGGTCCTGCACCCCGCGGTCTTCGGCGAAGAGGTACAACGCAAGTGGCTTGTCGCGTGCTGTCACAAACTCGAGTGCGTCATCGAGATCATCGATCGGGATGGTGGGCAGCAGCGGTCCGAAGATCTCCTGGGCCATGATCGGCGCCGTCGCATCGGTGCCGCGGAAGACGGTCGGTGCGTAGAAGCGAGTGGCGGAATCGCGGTCACCGCCGACCACGATGTCGCCGACGCCGGGGGCGTCGGCGAGCTGGGCGAGGCGGTCGAAGTGGCGCTCGTTGACGATACGGCCGTAGTCGGGACTCTGACGCGGATTGGCACCGTAGAACGCATGGACCGCGTCGCGCATGCGCGCGAGTAGCGCGCCTTCAACGCGCCGGTCGACGAGTACATAGTCCGGTGCGATGCACGTCTGGCCCGCGTTGAGAAACTTTCCCCACACGATGCGCTTCGCTGCAACATCGAGGTTCGCACTCGCATCGACGATCACCGGGCTCTTCCCGCCGAGTTCGAGGGTGACCGGCGTGAGGTGTTTCGCCGCGGCGGCCATCACCACGCGGCCGACGGTGCCGTTGCCGGTGTAGAAAATGTGGTCCCAACGTTCGTCGAGCAGCGCGGTGGTTTCGGTGACGCCGCCCTCCGCGACAAGGAACGCATCTGGATCGAGATACTGCGGCAGGAGGCGAGCGAGCACGCGGGAGGTGTGCTGGGAAACCTCGGACGGCTTGATCACCGCGGTGTTGCCACCGGCGATCGCGCCCACGAGCGGAGCCAGGACCAGTTGGATCGGATAATTCCACGGCCCGATGATGAGCACCGTGCCGAGTGGGTCGCGGTGGATCCGCGCGTGGCCGGGCTGCTGCTTGATCGGCACGGCGGTGCGAGCGGGTTGCAGCCAGCGATCGAGGCGCCGGAGGGTCTCGGTGATCTCGGCTGTGACGAACGCGATGTCGGTGAGATAACCCTCGAGCGCCGGCTTGCCGAGATCCTGTGCCAGCGCCGCGAGGAACTCGTCCTCCCGTTCGGTGAGCATGCGCGCCAGCGCACGAAGTTGGTCCTTGCGCCACTCGGTGGGACGGGTGCGGCCGGCCGCGAAGGTGGCGCGAGCACGGCTGATGATCGCAACAGCCGACGCAGGGGTAATGGTTGGATTCAGGGTGCTCGTCATGGCGCCAGGGTAGGGCGTCGTAGGTCGTTGACGGTAGAGGGCACGCCATGGGGAAACCAAGCGAGTCCGAAGCTTGGTGCCCGTGCTCTCTCAGCCCAGGAGTTCCAGAACGCCGCGTAGATCGGGTGCGACCGCGACGTGGCCGACTTCCCGCGGTGCGGTGGCATCATTCCAATGGCCCTCGCGTTGGAGATAGAGCGGGCGGATACCCGCGGTCAGTGGTCCTTCCACATCCGGGCCCCAGGTATCGCCGACGAAGACCGCGGCCGCGGCCGTGACGGCAGCCTCGCCGAGCGCGGCGTCGAAGATCCGACGGTGCGGCTTGCGGGCGCCGACCCACGCACTCGACACCAATGCATCGATCGCGGTAGTGAGGCCCGCCTCTTCAACCGCTTCGCGGAGGTCCCAGTCCCAGTTCGAACAAATCACGATTCGGATACCCCGGTGGCGCAACGCCGCCAAGACCTCGGGGACTTCTTCGTATGGCTCCATCACTCGCTGGGACGAGCCGACCTCCAGCTTCTCGATGATGGTGTCGTACTCGCCCGGGTGGACGTCGGTCGTGGCGAGCATCGCCAGGGTGCGGTCACGCTGCCATGATCGGTAGTGGTCACGGCTACGTGAATGCTCGTCGTGCTCGATGCGGTCGATGCCATCGGCGAAGTAGATCGCTCGTTGGTGATCAGACAGCGAGGCACCGTGTTCCGCGAGCACCTCGTCGGCCGACACCCACTGGGTGGCCCGCGCCAGCGTGCCGTAGAAGTCGAGGAGGACGGCGGTGGTTTCCATCGGTGCATTCTGACCGAAACCCCACCGCCGGCACTGCGGTGTCCATCGGCGCAGCCGCGCCGCCTCGCCGCGATGGCTTGGTAGCGCGATCTCGATCTTCGGGGTCAAGACCGATAGCCTTCGCGGATGCCTGCAACGCTTCCCCCGCTCAGTCGTACGCCCGAAGAGCGGGTGAACTGGGTGTCGTCGATCCCATTCCTTCTCGTCCACGTCGCATGTTTCGCGGTGTTCTTCACGGGGATCACCACCACGTCGCTGGTGCTGCTTGCGGTGATGTTCTTCGGTCGTTCGTTCTTCGTCACCGCCGCCTACCACCGCTATTTCTCGCACAAGTCCTATCGGCTCAACCGGTTTTGGCAGTTCGTCTTCGCATTCCAGGCCCAGGCTTCCGCTCAAAAGGGAGTGTTGTGGTGGGCGGCGAACCATCGTCATCATCACCGCTCCTCGGACACAGATCTCGACATCCACTCGCCGCGCAAGGGTTTCTGGTGGAGTCACGTCGGGTGGATTCTGTCCAACAAGTACAACGACACTGACCTCGCGGCGATCAAAGATTTCGCGCAGTATCCCGAACTCCGTTGGTTGGACAAGCACGAGGGAATGCCGCCGTGGATCTACGGCATCGCGGCTTTGGCGATCGGCGGATGGTCCGGACTCGTGGTCGGATTCCTTTGGTCGACTGTGTTGCTGTGGCATTCCACATTTCTCGTGAACTCGGCGACGCACGTCTTCGGCCGCCGCCGGTATGAGACCGCCGATACCAGCCGGAACTCGATGCTCATCGCGCTCCTCACCGGCGGTGAGGGATGGCACAACAACCATCACCACTACCAGGCGTCGGCGCGACAGGGGTTCTTCTGGTGGGAGATTGACATGACGTACTACGGGCTCAAGCTGATGAGCTGGGTGGGCATCGTCAAGGATCTCAAGTCGCCACCGGCCCGCGTTCTGTATCCCGACTCGGCATCCGACGAGGAACTCGTCGCCGCGTAACCCGCCGACGCTCGTGGTGGGGCAGTGACTACGGGCGGGTGGAGCGTAGGGGGGCGAGGCCTGCAAGGGCGCGGCTAGCGCGGATGGCCAGGGCCACGATGGTGAGGGTCGGGCCGTAACCCGTTGAGGTCGGGAATACCGACGAGTCGGTGCAGATCACGTTCTCCACGCCGTGCAGGCGTTGCCACTGGTCGAACACGCTGGTTGTCGGGTCGTTGCCCATGCGCGCGCCGCCCATGATGTGGCGCGAGATCGGCGTCCGCCCGCCCGGCCGATCCGCCATGCTTCCGGTGATCGGTGGCGACGTGGTCCAGAACGTGCTCTGCGCGCCGGCTTCGCGCATGACGGCCTCGAACCGCGGCGCCCAATGTTGGGCACACGCCACCTCGTGACGATGCGGTGCATACGTGACGCGGCCGGCGGGAAGGCCGTAGGCATCGCGCACGTGTGGGTCAAGGTCGATGCGGTTCGCGGCCTGGGGGAGATCTTCGCCCTGCATGGTGAACACAGCCATGCGATCGCGCGTCATCGACCGCATCATGAGTTGGGAATGCAACGCGCCGTGGGGGAGGTGGATTCCTTCGAGAATGGGATGGCCCGCTGCACCGTGTTCCACGATCCCGCCTCGAATGAAGGGGAGCCCCGCAGCACGCGCCGCGGCCGTGGCATCGGCGTCCGGCACAATCGGATCGTCCATCAGATGAGTGACCGACCGACCGCGATGGCCATGCAACCGCTCGTCGAACATACCGAGCACATAGGTTTGGAAATGGAACTGGAGAAATCGGCCGACCACGTCCTGGTTGCCGAGCCCGTTGCGGAGCAAGAGTCGCGGAGTCTCGAACGCGCCGCCCGCGAGAACAACATGGCGAGCGGAGACGTCGTGGGATTCCAGTTCGCGATCGAGGTAGCGGGCGCCGCGGGCACGGCGACCCGTGCCGTCGAGGAGAACGTCGG
>JANPBJ010000077.1:0-6520 GCA_031430375.1 Acidimicrobiia bacterium | reverse complement strand
CGGTCACGTCGACGGTGTCGCCACGGTGACGCACGCGGAATCGTTGCCCGATGGTTCCACGCAGATGCGCTGCGCCGTTCCCGCCAGGCTGCTTCGGTATGTCGTTGAGAAGGGTTCGATCACCCTCGACGGCATCAGCCTCACCGTTGCCGCGCTCAACGACGAGGACCACACGATCGACGTCGCCGTCATCCCGCACACGCTTTCCGTCACCACTCTCGGGACCAAGCAACCCGGAGATCCCGTCAACGTCGAGGTCGACATCCTCGCCAAACACGTCGAGCGTCTGCTCGCGACCAGGGAGTAATCACGTGTTCACGCACATCGAGGAAGCCATTGCCGCAGTGGGCCGAGGCGAGATCGTGATCGTCGTCGACGACGAGGATCGCGAGAACGAAGGCGATCTCATCATGGCGGCGGAGAAGATCACGCCTGCGGCGATGGCCTTCTTCGTGCGCCACACGAGCGGGGTGATCTGTATGCCGATGACCGGGGAGCGTCTCGACGAGCTCCAACTTCCGCTCATGGTGAGCCACAATACCGAGTCACAGCGGACGGCCTTCACGGTGTCGGTCGACGCCGCAGCAGAGACGACGACGGGAATCTCTGCGGCTGACCGCGCCGCAACGGTGTTGAAACTGATTGACGATTCATCGACCTCCACCGACTTCGCCCGCCCCGGTCACATCTTCCCGCTGCGCTACCGGGAGGGCGGCGTGCTCAAACGCGCCGGGCATACCGAGGCCGCAGTCGACTTGTCTCGACTCGCCGGACTGTCGGAGGCCGGGGTCCTTGCCGAAGTGGTGAACGACGACGGCACGATGGCGCGTCGCCCTCAGCTCGAGGTCTTCGCCGCCGAACACGGCCTCGCGCTCATCACGATTGCCGATCTCATCCGGTTCCGGCGTCATCGCGAGAAGCTTGTGCGCCGGGTGAGCGACGCGCGTATTCCCACCCGCCATGGTGAGTTCACCGCCTACGTCTTCGAGAGTCTGCTCGACGGCGTGGAGCACATGGCCTTCGTCTGCGGCGATGTGGCGGGTCAGGAGAACGTGTTGGTGCGGGTACACAGCGAGTGTCTGACCGGCGATGTCTTTGGCTCGATGCGGTGCGATTGCGGGAGCCAGCTCGATGGCGCGCTCGAGCAGATCGCCGCTGAAGGTCGGGGAGTGGTTGTGTACCTGCGTGGCCACGAAGGCCGCGGCATCGGCTTGGGCCACAAGCTGCGGGCGTACACGCTCCAGGACCAAGGCCGCGACACCGTGGAAGCGAACGAGGAGCTTGGTTTCCCGGCGGACTCCCGGGAGTACGGAATCGGATCGCAAATGTTGGTGGACCTCGGTATCACGACGATGCGGATCATGACCAACAATCCGGCGAAGTACGGCGGACTCGAAGGGTTCGGCTTGGAGATTGTCGAGCGCGTGCCGTTGTCGATCGAGCCAAATGCCGAGAACATCGCGTATCTGCGGACCAAACAGGACAAGATGGGCCACCTCCTGGGCATCGAAGCTGTCGACGAAACGGGCGCGTGACTTCAATCCAGACCTTCTCCACTGAGCGGCTGCACGCGCACCGCGGGGGGATTGCCGACCTCGACTTTGTCGCCGCGATGTTCGACGATCCGCGGGTGAACGCAACCCTCGGTGGTCCGCGCACCCGTGAGCAAGCCGCTGAGGCGATCAACCGGTGGGACGCCCATTGGGATGCGCTCGGGTTTGGCCCATGGATCCTGACCGACCGCGCAACGGAACACCCGGTCGGCTGGCTGTTGTTGCATACGACGGAGACCGGTGGGCCGGACAGTGTGGAACTGGGCTGGAGCATCGCCGCGGATCGGTGGCGCGAAGGGCTCGCGAGCGAGGCGGCGCGTGAGGGTATCCGGATCGCGTTTCGCGAGATTGGGCTGGGGCAGCTTGTCACCTTCACGCTGGTGGAGAACGTGGCGTCCCGTCGGGTCATGGAGAAGGTCGGATTCGTCTACGACACCGAGGTTGAACACGCGGGTCTGACTCACGTGCTCTACCGTTTGCACGGCACCGCGTGGGAGCAGACCACAATGGGCACGACCGACGGGTATTAACGATGCGGACGAGCGATGGGCAACACTGATGGGTGAGTACGCCGCGCCGGCAGAGGCCGTGGACGGGTTCGGGATGCGCTTCGGCGTGGTCGTGGCGCGATTCAACGAAGACATCACCGGGCCACTCCTCGAAGGCGTTCGCCGCACGTTCGCGGCGCAGGCCGTCGCCGACGAGGACGTCAGCATCGTCCGTGTCCCTGGTGCGTTCGAGCTTCCACTGGTTGCCCAACACCTCGCGCGCTCGGGCACCGTCGACGGTGTCGTATGCCTAGGAGCCGTCATCCGCGGGGACACTCCGCACTTCGAATACGTGGCCGGGGAAGCCGCACGCGGTCTGCAGGAGGTGGCATTGGAGACTGGAGTCCCGATCGTGTTCGGGATCCTCACCACGAACTCCCACGACCAGGCGGTCGACCGAATCGGCGGGTCGGAAGGTCACAAAGGTGAGGAAGCCGCGGCCACGGCGCTCGAGATGGTCGCATTACTACGCTCCCTGCCAGCCGTGCGCGACTAGAAACTGGTCCACATGTTGCGCATCGTGTTGCCCAAGGGTTCGCTCGAACGAGCCACGTTCCAGCTCTTCGAGGACGCCGATCTCACAGTGGCCCGAGGATCCGACGTGGACTATCGCGGCACGATCGACGATCCGCGTGTCAACGAAGTGATGGTCCTGCGGCCTCAAGAGATTCCTCGTTACGTCGCGAGTGGGATGTTCGACCTCGGCGTCACCGGACGCGATTGGGTGGAGGAGACCGACGCCGAGGTGGTGACGCTCACGGAGCTGCACTACTCCAAGGCGACGGCGCGTCCGATCCGGATGGTGCTCGCGGTCGCCGGCGACAGCGCAGCCAAGTCAGTGAACGACCTCCCGGCCGGGGTTCGGGTGCAGACCGAGTACCCCGAGATCACCAAGCGGTTCTTCGAGCGGGCGGGCGTCGACGCCGACATCACGCTTTCCTACGGTGCCACCGAAGCGAAGATCCCCGAGATTGCCGACGCGGTTGTCGAGATCACCGAGACCGGCCGTGCGCTGCGCGCCGCGGGCCTCAAGATCATCGACACCATCGTGGTCTCGTACACCGAGCTCATTGCGAACCCGACGAGTTACGCGGATCCGGAGAAGCGCAGGGCGATGGAACAACTCATGACGTTGCTCACGGGCGCACTGGAGGCACGGGGCCGAGTCCTCGTGAAGTTGAACGTGGACGAGGTGAACCTTCAACCGGTGATCGGCCTCTTGCCTGCGCTGAAATCGCCGACGGTGTCGAAGCTCTACGGCGAAGACGGCTTCGCGGTGGAGACGGTGGTGGCCAAGTCCGAGATCAACACGTTGATTCCTGCATTGAAAGACGCGGGTGCGTCCGACATCATCGAACTCCCGATCGCCAAGATCGTTCACTGATATGTGCGGTGCCTGAGGTGGCCACGGGCGCGGTGCGGGCGTTCGACGAAGCGCGGGGGATCGGGGAGATCGAAGCCGAGGGTCAGGTGTTCGCATTTCACTGCACCCAGATCGCGGATGAGACTCGGAGCGTGCGCGTGGGCGCGGCGGTGGAGTTCACGGTCGTGCCCGGGCGGCGGGGCGATTGGGAAGCCGCCCACATCGAGAAAATCGGAGAGGCTCCATGAGCAATCGATGGAACGTTGGTGACGTCACCATCACGAGTGTGGTCGAACTCGAGTCGCCGATTCCCGGCGAGGCGGTGATCCCGTCGGCGAACGCCGAAGCAGTGAAGGCCCACCCCTGGCTGGTTCCACACTTCGCGAACGAAGACGGCTTTCTCCACCTCCGGATCCAGCTCCTCGTGGTGGAGTCACAGGGCCGTCGGATCGCGATCGATACGTGTCTCGGGAACGACAAACCGCGCACCAACGAGTTCTTCCACCGGCTCCAGACGCCGTTTCTCGACAACCTCGAAGCCGCGGGGTTCCCGCGTGAGTCTTTCGATGCGGTGGTGTGCACCCACCTGCACGTCGATCACGTGGGCTGGAACACGATGCTCGTCGACGGCGAGTGGGTTCCCACATTCCCGAACGCGCGCTACCTCATCGGACGCGTGGAGTCGGAGCATTGGGACGCCTACGGAGTGCACGAAGACGGCGATGTCTACGGTGACTCGGTGCGGCCCGTGATTGATGCCGGGCTCGTCGACTTGATCGAGTTTGGGCATCACGTGACCGACGAGGTCGTGATGGAACCGACGCCGGGCCACTCTCCGGGGCACCAGAGTGTGCACATCACCTCCGGTGGCGCCGAGGCACTCATCACGGGTGACGTGATGCATCACCCGATCCAGAGTTGCGAGCCCGATTGGGAGAGCGCGTTCGACTCGGACGTTGTGCACGCGCGGGGCACTCGCCGAGACCTGTTGGCGCGCTATGCCGGAACCGATGTCCTGGTAATCGGCACCCACTTCGCGGGCCCCGGCGCGGGTCACTTCGTCGCCGACGGCGACGCCTGGCGTCTCCAAGTCTGAACTGACGCTCGTGACGCGGCTCCTCCCCTCGTTGCTGCGCCCGCTCCATACCGACGAGTTCGCTCCAGTCGCACCGCACGCGGCCCTCGCCCGCGCGACCGCGATGACCGCACATGGTGCGCCCGATATCGCCCGCGCCCTCGGTCTCGACCAGGTCCGATACGCCAACGACCGTCGCGCCACCGCCCTGGCCCTCCAAGCCATCAACACCGCTCACGGCGCCGGCTTCTTCACCATCCCCGAAGCCGCTACCGCGGACTTGGATGCGGCCACGGCCGCCTTTGGCGGCCATGGGCCCGTGCTCGATGTGCAGACTCACTTGGTTGATCCGGCCTTGTGGGTCGGGCCGCATGCGGCCGCGCTGGGCCATTTCCTCCAACTCGTCGATCCCGATCGGTGGTCGGGCGAGATCGATCCGCACGCGATCGACGCGGCAACGTGGGCGGCACTGATGTTCGGTGCGAGCGAGACCGTCGTGGCGCTGCTCACCTCCACGCCGGGTCCGTTCGGTGAGAACGTCTTGGAGAACGCGCAGATTGCCGCGGTCCGGGACGTGACCGACCGGTACGCGGGTACTGGTCGCGTCCTGACCCACACGATTGTGCATCCGAACCTCGGACCGGCCGAGCTGGATCGGATGGCGGAGTGGTCACGGTCGCTGCGGCCGTCGGCCTGGAAGGTGTACACGTTGGCCGGACCACCGACGGCAGCGTCGCCCACGGGAGGTTGGTTCCTCGACGACGACGAGATCGGCACGCCCTTCCTGGAACGGGTGCAGGCGCTTGGCCCGTGCATCGTGTGCGCGCACAAGGGGTTGGGTGGACCCGTCCCGAATGCCTCCGTGGCCGCGGCGTCGCCGCGCGATATCGGACCGGCCGCGGCCGCGTTCCCCAACATCGATTTCGTCGTGTATCACTCAGGCTACGAACGCAATCCAAACGGTGAGGAGGCTGCCTTCGACGCGATCACGCCGCGTGGTGTCGATCGCTTGATTGCGTCGTGCCAGGCGTACGGAATCGGAGCGCCGGGCTCACCCGGAGGCGCCAATGTGTATGCCGAGTTGGGCAGCACATGGTTCTTGATGTTGCGGCGACCGGTGGAGGCCGCGCACGTGCTCGGAAAGTTGCTTGCGCACCTTGGACCGGAGCGGATTCTCTGGGGTACCGACAGCACCTGGTACGGGTCGCCGCAACCCCTGATTGACGCGTTCCGTGCGTTCACGATCCCGGAACGGATGCAGGCTGCGTTCGGCTATCCCGCGTTGAGCGCCGACGCGAAGGCCAAGATCCTCGGTGAAAACGCGGCGCGGCTCTACGGCATCGATGTCGATGCGATCGCCGTGCGCCCCGAAGTACCCGTTGCCGAGTTGGCGCCCGCGCTGCTGGCCGCGATGGACGACACCCGTTCGTAGGGCAGCGTCGGCGGAGTCCCCGTGTCGGGCGAAACGTACCGAGAAATATCGGGGTTTCCGCTTGACATCGAACGGGCGTTCGGATATGATTTCGGCGCCCGGTTCGGACTTCTCGACCATGCGCTTCTCGCTCGTCGATGTGATGGTCCGTGTCCGTGGACTCGTTCCCTCGGGAGCCGCACGACACCGGTAGCCGGTGACTCATGTTCCTTCCTATGGGGTGATGCGCGCGTGAACGAGTTCGAGGTGTCAGCGGTCCATGCCGATCCCGTGCGGGTCTTGCGCGCCGCGGTGAAGTTGGTCACGGCGGTGGATCTCACCGCGATGCCGGATGCGGCGATCGCGGATGATCTGGTGAGTTTGCGCCGCTCGATGGATCGTCTCGATGGTGCCTTCGCCCATTGGTCGGTCACGGCCCAAGGTCGCGGCGTTGGCCTGGCCGATGGCCATGGGTCGCTGCCGGCATGGTTGGGGTGGAAGACCGGAGTGCGTCGCACAGTGATGAATCACACGATCCGGGTGGGCGACGCAGCCGAACTGCTCACCGAG
>JANPBJ010000076.1:0-11808 GCA_031430375.1 Acidimicrobiia bacterium | reverse complement strand
GACCTGGTAATGGGATTCAAGGCGGACATCGCCTAGCCCGTTCATCGGGCGGTGCCCGATGAACAACGGTGGTCCTCTTGCTTGGCTTCCAGTTTTTCCCATTCCCCGAGCTTAGACACCCAAGGGATAGTCGCCAATCAGACTACCGAACACAAGTTCGAAAGTCAACCCGAAATCGAGAGAAAACCTAGATATTCTGGTACTTTGTCGACGGTCAACAGACTGGCTGAAAGCGACGGAGACCGAGCTGTCCCCGGAGTCGATCCTGAGCATCTTCCGCAGCCCCGAGCCCGCCGTCAGCGACCCGACCGTTGTCGAAACCGAAACGGTTCAACCATCGGTCAGCGCGGCGCTCCAGCCTCGCCACTCCGACGCGAGCTCGGCCCGATCCGCGACCATCCGCGCCACGTGACCTTCGGTGATCATTTGAACGAAGGCCGCCTCACCACGCGCCGCCCACGACTCGATGCCCTGGATGCTCGCGTCCATGCGATCGCCGATGACCTCCAGGAACCGATCGCGATCGTCGAGTCCGTAGGTATCGCACAGCAGCCGGAAGCGGCGCCCACCATCGACCGGGGCACCCAACTCGCGAGCGTGCGCGGTGGTATGCAACGGCACGAACGTCCATGCCGCGGCCGCGACATCCCAACTTGGAGTTCCGGGTCCCGCCAAGTCCCAGTCGATGATGCCGATCACGCGGCCGTCGCGCCACACGATGTTGTACGGCGCGATGTCGTTGTGGCACACGATCTCGTCGCGGGCAAGCGATCCCGAACCGAAGCGCCACATCTGTTCGCCGACGGGCCGAAAGCTGGATACCGCTTCGTGGTACTCGCGCATGATGGCTGCCGTCTGCACCAATGCTGCATCGGACCATGCCCACGAGGGCCAGGGTTGTGACAGCCCCACGGTTTCACCGTCGAGGTAGTTGAAGATCTCTCGGTCCTGATCGTCGATCCCGAGAACGCGCGGCGAATACGCGAAGCCGACCGCTTCCAAATGGGTGAGCAGCTCATGGACCGCCGGTGTCCAAGGGCCGGTGGAGCGTCGGACGGTGTCGCCGACGCGCACGACGGTCCCGACGTTGCCACCGAGCAAGGGAATCTCTTCCATGCCACGGATACTGCCTCGCCGTGACGGGCCGAGCGACCCGCGATTCCGGCTACTGACTGGCGGGTTCGCTTAGGGTCAAACCATGACTGACTTCCCCCCGTCCCCCACGGTTGCTCCTGCCGACGGCAAGCTCGGCGTGCTTTGTGTGGGGCTCGGCGCGGTGACGACCACGTTGATTGCCGGTGTGGAACTCACCAAGCGCGGCGACGAGGTGCCCGTGGGGTCGCTCACCCAGATGGGCACGATCCGGCTCGGGAAGCGCACCGACGAGAACGTTCCGTTGATCAAGGATTTCGTTCCACTGGCGAGTCTCGAACAGATCGTGTTCGGCGCGTGGGACCCGTATCCCGACGACGCGTACACCGCAGCGAGTCGGGCCGGTGTGCTCGACCAGGGCCGTCACCTCGAAGGGATCGGCGACGCCCTGCGGGCGATCCGTCCGATGCCGGCCGCGTTCGACGCCACGTACGTGAAGCGCCTCGAAGGCACCAACGTGATGGCCGTGACATCGAAGCGCGAAATGCTGAATCAGATTCGGGCCGATATCAACACGTTCAAAGACGAGAACCTCTGTGAGCGTCTCGTCATGATCTGGTGCGGCTCCACGGAGATTTACATCGAGACCGGTCCGGCGCACGCGGATCTCGATGCGTTCGAAGCTGCGATCGACGCGGAGGATCCTGCGATTGCGCCGTCGATGCTCTACGCGTACGCAGCGCTACAAGAAGGCGTGCCGTTTGCGAATGGCGCGCCCAATCTGGCCGTCGACACTCCGGTGCTACGCCGATACGCGGAGCAGCACGGGATCCCGATATCGGGCAAGGACTTCAAGACGGGCCAGACGTTGCTCAAGACGGTGTTGGCCCCGATGTTGAAGGCGCGGATGCTCGGCTTGGCGGGGTGGTACTCCACCAACATCTTGGGCAACCGCGACGGTGAAGTGCTCGACGATCCCGAAAACTTCAAGACCAAGGAAGTGTCGAAGCTCGGTGTGCTCGAGGACATCCTCGAGCCCGACCGCTTCCCGGATCTGTACGGCGACGTGTACCACAAGGTCCGGATCAACTACTACCCCCCGCGCGGCGATAACAAAGAGGGCTGGGACAACATCGACCTCTTCGGGTGGATGGGCTACCCCATGCAGATGAAGGTCGACTTCCTGTGTCGCGACTCGATCCTTGCAGCGCCGCTCGCACTCGACCTCGTGCTGTTCATGGACCTGGCACAGCGAGCCGGTATGGGCGGAATCCAAGAGTGGCTGAGCTTCTATTACAAGTCGCCCCAGACGCCCCCGGGTCTCTACCCGGAGCATGACCTCTTCATCCAGCAGACCAAGTTGAAGAACACCTTGCGCTGGATGATGGGCGAGACCCCCATCACCCACCTCGGTCAGGACTACGAGCTCGACGATTAGTCGAAGCTGCAGCCGCGGAGCGGGTGGGAGGTGTCGGTGTGATCCAGCGAGTGTTGAAGAATCTGAGTGTGCTTTCGGGTCCGGTGCCGGCGGAGAGTGCGCAGCTCGAACGGGACGGGTACGCCGTCATTTCCGGGGTGTTCGAGAGTACCGAGATCGAGCTGCTCACCGCCGAGATCGACTCCGTCTTCGCGTCGACCGAGCCCGAACGGTCTCGCTCCGACGCCGCCGAGTTTCGCTACGAGATGCTGAACCGCAGCGCCGCATGCCAGATCGCGTTGGGCCACCCCCGGATCCTGGAAGTCATCGAACCGTTGCTCGGTGAGGATTGCCATGTGATCGCGAACACGGCGTGGCGCAACCCGCCGGAGTTTCCCGGTGGGCCCTGGCATTGCGATGCCGGACCGCACGTGCCCCGACCCGTTGGCATCGAGTGGGACGATCGGATCCCCTATCCGGTCTTCGCGATCGGCGCCCATTTCTACCTGCGCGATTGCTCGGTCGCCGACGGACCGACTGCGGTGGTACCGGGCAGCCATCGCTCGGGTCGGCTTGCACCCTTCGACCAGCGCGACAACGAAGCGCTGAGCTACGACGGTCGACCGCCCGCCGTCCTCACCGCGAATGCCGGCGATGTCGCGCTGTTCGCATCGGACGCGTGGCATCGCGGCTTGCCCGCGGACGGTGGATCGGGCCGATACTTCCTTCAGGTGCACTACGCCCGGAGAGACATTGCGCAGCGGATCCGGACGACGGACCAAGTCCATCAACTGAGTTCGGAAGCGGTTGCCCGGGCAGCAACGGATCGTGCCAAGACGCTCGTCGGACTTCACGCGCCGTTCTTCTACGACGGTTGATCAGTCGTCGTGACCCCGGCCGTTTCCGTTGCCTGAGTTTCCATGCGACCCATCGTCGGAGTTGCCGTCGTCCTTGTCATCCTGGTCGGGCTCGTCGTTCTCCTCGACGTCACCGTCATCGGAGTCGTGTTCGGCGCCGTCCTCGTCTGCTTCGGTACCCGGTGCCGGTGCTGGTGGTTCGGCGACCGGAGGCTGGTTGCATTCGCCCGCGTGATCATGAGCGGCTTCGGAGACTGCCGCGCCGTGGCCTGGACCTTTTTTGGTCTCGTGGGCAACCTCGGAGACCTTGCTCCCGTGGTTCACACAGCCGTCGTTATCTGAACCGGCGTCCTCCTGAGTACCGTCATCGTCGCCCGGCTCAGCTTCATGCGCGTCCGTTGGGCCGTCGGTCGGGTTGTCGACCGAATCGGTGTCGGGCTCGGAGGTCGTGGTGGTCTCAGGCTGAGTGGTCGTCGTCGTGGGTTCCTCGACAACGGGGTCATCGCTCCCGCTCGCGGCTGCCGCGACCGCGACACCAGTGACAGAAACGATCGCGACGACACCGACCGCGAGCTTGGCCCGCAAGACATTGATCCACCACTGGTTCACGAAGATTCCTTTCGACGGCTCGTACCAGTGGTATCGGCAGAACCCGGGTGCTTTCTTGACTCACGCTTCGCCGGAGAGCCGTTCGGCCCGCAGTGCGCTGCGGCGGACCTTGCCGGCGTCGTCACGCAGCGGTTCGGTCACGTACTCGAAGGTGCGAGGGATCTTGTAGCGCACGAGTCGATCGGCGAGATGCGCTCGCAACTCGTGGTCGGTGACGGCGGACGTGTTCTGAACGATCGCGTGGATGCGGTTGCCGAGGTCGTCGTCGGGGAATCCGATCACACAACTCGACCCCACCGCCGGGTGCTCGTCGAGAGCGGCTTCGATCTCGGCGGGATACACGTTGGCTCCGCCGGTGAGGATCATGTCGGCTGAGCGATCGCCGAGGTACAGGTAGCCCTCCGCATCCATCGACCCCATGTCGCCGAGCGACTCCCAACCGTCGATCGATCGAGCCTCCGCGCCGATGTACCGGTAGGTGGTGACCCCTTCCGGTGCGCGCATGAAGACTTCGCCCTGCTCGCCTGCCGGAAGTTCGTTCCCCTCGTCATCCAGGATTCTCATCTCGCCGACGATCGCCTTGCCGACCGAACCGGGATGCTCCAACCATTCGTCGCCCTTGATGAGGGTCACTGCCTGCGCCTCGGTGCCCGCATAGAGCTCCCAGAGCTTCTCGGGTCCGAGCCACTCAATCCATTCACGCTTGAGCCAATCGGGGCACGGCGCCGCGAGGTGGAACACCACATTCAACGAGGAGAGATCGTGGCGGGTGCGCTCCTCTTCGGGCAGCTTCCAAATGCGTTGCATCATGGTGGGCACCGCGTACATCCAGTCGACGGAGTGAGCCTCGATGAGTGCGAGCGCGCCCGTAGCGTCGAACCGTTCCATCACGATGATGTGGTTGCCGACGAACAGTGCGGCGACGGAGAAGCTCAACGGTCCGTTGTGATACAGCGGACCGCTGGCGAGGTGCACGCCGTCGGGGGTCATACCGAACGCCATGACGGTGAGGCTCACGTCTTCGGTGACGGATGGTCCGCCGGACACGATGAGCTTGGGCCGACCGGTGCTTCCGCCGGAGGTGGGCGCCTTCCACGCGGCCGCGATCCTGGTGGGGAGTGGATCGTCGGAGAGTCCGGGGTCTGGGGCATAACCCGCACGCACGCACGTGCGGCCCGGCGCGTCGAGACCGATGACGAGCGATGGGTCGGCCAACTCGACGATGGCCTCGAGTTCGAGGCGGGGCAGCTTGGCCGAAACCGGCGCCGGCGTAGGCGCGGGCGAGCCGGTTGGTGTGGGCGTCGAGCTCGGCCCTCGTGACGGTTCGCGTGCCGTCCGTGATCTGCGGGCGGTCAGGGTCGGCCGCCGCGAGTTCGGCCAACGTCACGGGAAACGGAGTGGGCGCGGGAGCTGCGGTGTCGGCCATGACGGGGCACGGTACCCGCTCCCGATGTCCGGAAATGTGGTACGCACCGGTGCTCCGCGGCCATCCGACGGGGTGGGCGTCTATCGAGATTACGGACCAGTCGCGGCGTGGCTACGCTTCGCCGCTTGCGACCCACTGGAAAGGTGTCCTCATGAGTCGGAAGTCCACGCGCGCTCGGATGGTGCGCGGTCTCGAATCGGTGAGCGGACGCCTTGGATACGAACTGCAGCCCATCCAGAAGGCGCCGGATATTCGACCCAATGTCGTTCCTCCGGCGGTCCCTCCGCTGGCGCCGGTGTGGCCACTTCCGAGAACGCCAGAGGTCACCGACGACGAGATTCGTGCCGGCTTCGCCGAGTTCGATCATTGGCACTATGCGTATGCGTTCGCGGGCGGCGTGTCCTTCGCCGCGAAGCACGAGGTCGTTCGCTCGATCACCGACGCGCCCGAGCGGCCGCTGCAACGGTTCTCGCATTTCATGCCCGACGTGCTGGCCGCGAACGGCGGGACGCTCGAGGGGCTTCGGGTGCTCGACATTGCGTGCAACTCCGGGTTCTGGTCGATCCAAGCCGCGCTGCTCGGCGCCGAGGTCGTTGGCTTCGACGCACGACCTGAACTCATCGCGCAGGCCAACCTCGTGAAGCGCATCGTTGGCGTCGACAACGTGGATTTCAAACAGTTGAACTTCTTTGACATGACACCCGAAGCGCTCGGCGGCACGTTCGATGTGGTGCTCAATCTTGGGGTGCTGTATCACCTGCCGCAGGCGCTCGACACACTCGAACGCACCCGCGCGATGACCACGAAGCACATCTTGCTCGACACCGGCGTGCACACCACCACGAACGCGGCGGTCTACGTGCGCTGGGAGAACCCGTACGACATTCACGCGGCAGCCGACCCCGGGATCGTGGCCCTGCCGAGCCGGAGCGCGATCGACTTCATGCTGCACCACATGGGCATGTCGAGTTGGTATGAGGTTCCCCATCGTTCCGAAGATCTTCCACTCGACTATCTCCGCGGCAACCGGACGTCGTGGATGATCACGGTCTGAGCCGATCATGAAGGTGCACGTGATGACGGGCGGTACGCCGCTCCGCGACTTCGCCACCCTGGCCCGCGACGCGGCCGACGCGGGGTTTGCCGGGCTGGTGATCACCGAGTCGGGCCGAACTGCCTACCTGTCGGCGGCGGTCGCGGCGGTTGCCGACATCGACCTTGATCTCGCGACGGGCGTGGCCGTGGCATTTCCTCGGAGTCCGATGGTGACCGCGGCCACCGCATGGGAACTCGCCCAAGCATCCGGCGGCCGGTTCCGGCTCGGGTTGGGGACCCAGGTGCGCGCGCACATCGAACGGCGATACTCGTCGCCGTTCGATCATCCGGGCCCGCGGTTGCGCGAGTACGTGGAAGCCGTGAAGGCATGCTTCGCCGGGTTCCGCGGTGAACCGCTCGACTATCACGGCGACTTTTACGAGCACACGTTGTTGCCTGCGATGTGGTCACCCGGCCCGATCGAGTTTCCCGATCCGCCCGTGGACGTGGCCGCGGTCAACCCGTGGATGGTGCGGATGGCGGGTGCAGTGGCCGATGGCGTGCATGTGCATCCGCTCAACTCGACCAAGTACCACGAGGAGACGCTGCTCCCGAATCTGCGCGTTGGTCGCGGGTCGGACGACATCGGAGAGTTCACCGTGTTCGTTCCGGTGTTCACCGCCGCGGGAGATACCCCGGCAGAACGCGCCAAGTGGCGCGAGACCACGCGCACGATGATCGGCTTCTACGGATCGACCCCGAACTACGCGTTCATCTTCGACCAGATCGGTCGGCCCGGGACCACCGAGTCCCTGCGCGCTATGCAGAAGGCGGGCGACATGGCGGGAATGAACGCGGTCATCGACGACGAGATCCTCGATCACTTTGTGGTCGAAGGCTCGTGGGACGAGATGCCCGACCGGATCGTCGACCGCATGGCGGCGCTGTCCGGCACCAACGTCCAACCGGTGCTCTACCACGCGGGTATGACCTATCACAGTGATCGCGAAACGTTCGACAAGTTCGGCGCGCTCGCCGCTGCCCTGCGCCGACCGTAGGGCGTGGTCGTTGGGCTATTGCTCCGACATCACCGCATCGAACTCGGCTGCCAGGTCGCGGTCGGGCTCGACGCTTCCGTCGATCACGTCGACGGTGACCTGGTGGATCGTGCCCGTGCAGGGGAAGGGCGCGGAATATCCGGGACCGACGGGCGGACCTTGCTCCCACCCGCAGGTCATACCCGCGCCGCTGATCGAGTGACGGATCGGTGTGGTCCGTGGGATCTCGCCGGCCCCCACTTCCACGCCGTCCACGTAGAGGTGCACGGTGCCGGAGAAATCCGGCCGGGCGTCGAAGGTCATGATGAGCGTGTGTTCGCCGGCGGTGACCGTCTCGGTGGATTCCACCACGTACTGGTCGCGCCCTACGTAGTTGGATGCGTAGCGAAGTGAACCGTCGAGCACATGGAACGACCACCCGCCGAGCACGGTGCCCATCGCCAGGAGTACGCCTTCGAACACGCGGCCGTCCGAGGCGACTTCGGGTACCTCCACGGTGGCCACGACGCGATGCGATCGTCCTCGGGTATTGATCGCGTTGTTCTCGGGTACCGGATGCGGCGACGGGAAGTACGTGATGTGGCGTCGCTGGTGGAACGGGCGACGCGGCGCCTCCAGCGCGGCGAGGGGACGGTTGTCGAGCGGGAGCACTTGGTGCGAGCGCGCCTCACTCCACCAGAGGTCGATCATCTGCGCGAGTCGCCTCGGTTCATCCCGTGCGAGATCTACGGTCTCGCTCGGATCGAGGCGGACGTCGTAGAGCTCCCACACGTCGTCGTCGAACGGTGCATCCGGATCGAGACCGTCGTCGTACATGTGGCCGAGGGGCTTGAACGTCACGGCTTTCCAGCCGTCGTGATAGATCGCGCGGGACCCCAGCATCTCGAAGTACTGAGTGGTGTGGCGTTCCGCGGCGCGGGCACCGTCGGCCTGGAGGAGATAGGCGAAGCTCGTCCCTTCGATGTCGGTCTGCGCGATGCCGTTGAGTGTGGCGGGCGCGTCGATGCCGATGAGTTCGAGCAGAGTGGGCAGGACGTCGATCGCATGAGCGAACTGTCGCCGGATCTCACGGCGCGACGCGATGCCGCGGGGCCAATGCACGATGCACGGGTCGACCACGCCACCCTCGTGGACCTCGCGCTTCCAGCGGCGGAACGGAGTGTTGCCGGCCATCGTCCAGCCCCATGGGTAATTGTTGTGGGCAGTTTGCGTGCCGATCTCGTCGATGCGCGCCCGCAGTTCCTTGCGGCCTGCGGGGACACCGTTCCAGAGGCGGGCATCGTTGATGGATCCGAGTGCGCCACCTTCCGCCGACGCGCCGTTGTCGGACACGACGACCACGATCGTGTTGTCGGTCTCACCGAGATCCTCGATGAACTGGAGCACGCGGCCGATCTGCGCGTCGGCGTGGGAGAGGAATCCCGCAAAGCACTCCATGAACTTCGCGGCCACTTTCTGGTCCTGGGGTTCCAGCGAGTCCCATGCGGGTACCCAGGGTGGCCGCGGTGCAAGTTTCGTGGTCTCGGGCAGGAGTCCCGCCGCGAGTTGGCGCGCGAACGTTTGCTCGCGCCACGCGTCCCAACCGCGGTCGAAGTGACCGCGGTACTTCTGGATCCACTCGTCGGGTGCGTGGTGCGGTGAATGGCATGCGCCCGTGGCGAAGTGGAGATAGAACGGCGCTTCGGGTTCCACGCTGCGGAGCGCGCCGAGCATGGTGATTGCCTCATCGGCGAGGTCTTCGGAGAGGTGGTAGCCCTCTTCCGGGCTACGCGGTGGAGTGACCGCGGTGTGATCGCGAAACAAGTTGGGGACGAACTGATGGGTCTCGCCACCATGGAACCCGTACCAATGGCGAAAGCCACGGCTGCACGGCCATGAATCGCGTGACGCGGCGAAGTGCGTCTCATCCTCGGGCGTGAGGTGCCATTTGCCGACTGCGAGTGGAACGTACCCATGCTCGCTCAGGATCTCCGAGAGGAAGCCGTTCTCTTTCGGGATGATTCCGTTGTGGCCGGGGTAGCCGATCGCGAGGTCGGCAACGCGACCCATGCCGTTGGAGTGATGGTTGCGACCGGTGAGCAGACACGCGCGCGTCGGCGAGCACAGCGCGGTGGTGTGGAAGTTGGCGAGGGCCACACCGTTGGCGGCGAGCGCGTCGATGTGAGGAGTGTCGATGTCGGAGCCGTAACTGCCCAGCTGCGCATATCCAACGTCGTCGAGGACGATGAGTACCACGTTCGGCGCACCCGCGGGCGGTGCGGGGTCCGGAGGCCACCACGCCTCCGACTCTCGCCACGTATCTCCGATCGTCCCCTCGAACTCCTGAGCCATTCGCGCAGGCTAGAGGCGACGGGCCGGTGCAGTCGTCGGTCAGCTCTCGGCGATGACCTCGTCCTCGTCGCGCTTGCGGGCGGCGAGGACCATGAACCAGCCGCCCACGATCCCGACCAGGGCCAGCAGTCCGAGCCGCTGGGCGTCGGAACCGGTGAAGGCGAAGCCCCCTCCGGGCGTGTAGTCCGCCGCCGATTGCAGGGTCGTGCCCGCGACGTCGATGGTGGCGGTGTTCGTGATCGCCCCTTCACCAATGATGGTGGTCTTCACCGTCACGGTGCTCGAAGCGCCGACCGCGAGGTCAGCGGCGTGGACACACTGCACGGTCCGGGTGCCGGTGCAGGACCATCCGGTGCCCGCCGCCGACCGGAACCCGAGGCCCGAGGGCAACGCATCGGTGACGGTGATCGGGCCGGGGTACGGCGTGGTGCCGGTGTTCTTCACGATGATGTCCCACGTGGCGACCGAATCGGTCACGTTCTCGAGCTTCTTGGTCAGGCTCACCTCGGCGCTGGTGACCGTGGGGACCGACGCGGTGGCGGCGTGTGTCACGGTGCGGCCACCGGGCGCAACACCGTCGACGGTGGCCGTATTGTCGATGAAGCCACGGGCCATGTCAGCCGCGGTCGCCACGTAGGTGGCGGTGCAGGTCATGGTGTCGCCCGGTGCCAGGCCGGCTGCAGCATTCGGACTGCAGGAGAGGGCTGAGAGTCCGGCCATCGGGTCGCTGATGACCACGTTGTCGACGGTGACGGTCCCGTTGTTGGTCGCCACCATCGTGTATGTGACGGTGGTACCGACGCTCACGTTCGAGGCGGGCGACGCGGTCTTCACCAGGTCGATCTGCTGGGTCTGATTGGCATTGACGGTCGCGCCATCCGTCGCAGTGGCCGGGTTGCCGACCGGGTCGTTTCCGGTTGCGGTCGCGGTGTTGACGATGGAGCCGGCATCCACGTCGGCTTGGGTGACGGTGTAGGCGGCGGAGCAGTTCATGGTCGCAGCCGGGGCCAGGGTCGTCCCTTGCGCCGGGGCGCAGTTGAGTGCCGACAGCCCGACCATCGGGTCGGTCACGTTCACGTTCGTGAGCGAGACGGTGCCGGTGTTGGTGACGTTGAAGGCGTAATTGACAATGTCACCGGCCACTACTCCGCTGGAGGGCGTCGCTGACTTCACCAGACTCAGACTGGCGGTCTGGCCCGCGAGGACGGTCTCAGTCGCGCTGTCGGTGACCGGGCTATTGCTCGGGTCGAGCGAGTCGACTGTGGCGGTGTTGGTGATGGTTCCGGCGTCGACGTCGGTTTGGGTGACGGTGTAGGTGGCGGTGCAGGTGATTGGGTCGCCGGGGGCGAGGGTGGCGGGTGCGACTGGCACACAGGTGATGGCGGATAGGCCATTCATCGGGTCGGTGACGTCGACGTTGTGGAGGGTGAGGGCGCCGGTGTTCGTGCCGCTGAATGTGTAGGTGACGACGTCACCGGCGACGACTCCGGTGTCGGGTGATGCGGTCTTGGTGAGCGAGATGCTTGCGGTCGTGTCGGTGGTGACGGTCGCGCTGGCGTTCTGGGTGACGGTGGCGTTCGCGGGGTCGAGTCCGCTGACGGTGGCGGTGTTGACGAAAGAGCCGGCGTCAACGTCGGCTTGGGTGACGGTGTGGGTTGCGGTGCAAGTGATGGCGGCGTTGGGGGCGAGGGTGGCGACGGGGATAGCCGGGGTGCAGGTGCCCATGATCGCGGTGGGGTCGGTGACGGTCACGTTGTGGAGGGTGAGGGCGCCGGTGTTCTGACCGGAGAACGTGTAGGTCACGACCGTGCCCGCAACCACACCGGTCGACGGTGATGCCGTCTTGGAGAGGCCCAGGGTGGCGGTTTGGCTGGCGGTGACGGTGGCACCGGCGGTCTTGGTGATGTGGATCCAGTTCGGGTCGTCGCCGGCCACGGTCGCGGTGTTGACGATCGATCCCGTGTCGACGTCGGTTTGGGTGAC
>JANPBJ010000075.1:0-10293 GCA_031430375.1 Acidimicrobiia bacterium | reverse complement strand
GGGAGCATGAGCCAGGTGATTCCCTTGTGCTTCGGTGCGGCGGGATCGGTGCGCACCAACAGCTCACCGAAGTCGCCGATCTGGCCGTAGGAGCACCAGATCTTTTGACCGGTCACGACGTAGTGATCGCCGTTGCGCACTGCCTTCGTACGCAGCGACGCAAGATCCGATCCGGCGCCCGGCTCCGAGAAACCCTGACACCACACCTCGTCGCCCCGCAGAATCTTTGGGAGGTGCTCGGCCTTCTGTTCCGGCGTTCCCTCAGCCACGATCGTGGGGCCCGCGTGGAGCAATCCCACAAAGTTCACGCCCACGTACGGCGCCCGTGCGCGGGTGGTCTCTTCGAGAAACACCAACTGTTGGCTCGGCGCCGCGGCCTGGCCGCCGTACTCCTTGGGCCAGTTCAGACCGGCATACCCGGAATCGTAGAGCCGCCGCTGCCAGTCGGTGTCCCAGACCCGCCGTGCATCCCAGTCGTCTCGAGCCGGTTGCGGCGCGAGATCCGGCAAGACGGCGGACAACCACGCGCGCAGGTTCTTCCGAAACGCTTCATCAACGTCAGAGAAGCGCAGGTCCATAGGCGGGAAAGTTTAGAACTCGACGCCGATCGGACTTCAGCTCGTCGCCCGCGGGTTCCGCGAGCCACGGTGGTTCGAACCTCGCTTCGGTGGCCCTCCACGGCGACGCGCCGGAGCACCATCCGGACGCTCGGCCCGCGGACGCTCCGTTCGCGGACGATCCCCCTGGCCCCTCGAACGCTTCGCATCGCTTTCGACCTCGAATCCAAGGTCGCGCTGGAGGCGCAGGCTGTCACGAACCTGATCCGGAAGTACAAACGACACGACAACGCCAGATGCACCCTTACGCGCCGTGCGACCGGAACGGTGAATGTAAGACTTCGTGTCTGCCGGCGGGTCGAAATGCACAACACAGGCAACATCGTCGACGTGGATCCCACGTGCAGCCACATCAGTGGCGATCAGCGCGTGCACCCGGCCGCGCGAGAACTCAGCCAACGCACGGTCGCGCTTGGCCTGAGAGAGGCCACCATGAATGGGTGCCGACGGCACGCCCGACTGCGACAACTTCTTCGCGACTTTGTCGGCACCGTGGCGAGTCCGACAGAACACAATCGTGGGACCTTCGGCGCCGATCACTTCCGCGACGCGCCCGACGCGGTCTTCGTTGCGCACGCGCTCGAAACGGTGATCGGCTTCGCTACCATCGGACTCTACGCCTTCGACCTCGTGGCGGACCGGCGACTTCTGGTAGTCGCGTGTCAAGACCGCGATGTCGCCGTCGAGTGTGGCGGAGAACAGCAACGTCTGACGGTCAGGGTTCGTCTGATCCAAGATGCGCCGGACGGCCGGCATGAACCCCATGTCGGCCATGCGATCGGCCTCGTCAACGACCACAAACTTCACCGCATCGAGCGACAACGCCCGCTGGGTGATCAGGTCTTCAAGGCGACCCGGGCACGCGACGAGAATCTCGACACCACGGCGCAGGGCGCGCTTCTGGGGCTCGTAGCCAACTCCGCCATAGATGGTGAAGACCCGGTGGTTCCGAGCAATCGCCATTGGCTCGAGTTCGCGAGCAATCTGGGCGGCGAGTTCCCGCGTAGGAGCCAGAATCAATGCGCTGGGACGACGCGGCCGGGCCTTTTCCACACGCTCCACGAGCGGGGCGCCAAAGGCGATGGTCTTGCCAGAGCCGGTGGGGGCACGACCGCAGACATCAAGACCCGCGAGGGCATCGGGGATCGTCGCGGTCTGGACCGGGAACGGTGAGACGATACCGCCGGCCTCAAGCGCGTCGACGAGATCGGGCGCGAGCCCAAGGGCAGAAAAGGTGGACACTGGTTACTCCTTACCCGCGTGGGCGGGCTGACTTCCGCGCGACGGAAATCAAGAAGTGTCTCCAGCGCGGCTGTCCACGAGTGCGGACCGGGGAGACCTTAGTCGCGATCGCCACCAAACCCGGTACTTGGTGACGCGAGGCTCACTGAAGACTCACCGGTGGGCACTCATCGGCGCGCGGCGTCCCGGATTCGAAGGCCGAATGTTGCCCTATCTGATCGCCCTCCAAGCCGCGGGAGCGGCGATCGATAGCGTGCGAGGTATGACGACGGACGGAATCGCGATCACTCCGGAACCTCCGTACTACGCGGTGATCTTCACGTCGGTCCACACCGGCTTCTCCGTCGCCGAGTACGACGCCGTTGCAACCTTGATGTTCACACTTGCAGCCGAGCAGCCCGGCTACCTCGGCGTGGAGACGTCGCGCGCTGAGGTCGGCATCACGGTGAGCTATTGGAACGACGAGGAATCCATCCGAAGTTGGCGCGAACATCTGGAGCACACCGTTGTTCGCGAACGCGGACGCTCGGAGTGGTACGCCCGATACACACTTCGGGTCGCCCGCGTTGAACGTGCGTATACCTTCAGCGGCCCGTGAACGCAGTGGACACGAGCGGGAAGCCAGTTCGCTCGCGCGAGGATGCTCGGACTATCCGCGCCGGTCCTCAGGAGTCGGTGCCACCAGAGCCTTCTGCAGCCGAAGGATCGCTTCTCGACTCACGCCGGCCGACTCCACGTAACCCTGAATCGATCCGTGTTCGGTTCGCAACGATTCGAGGACGGCCGCCATTGTGGCGGGCTGCGCACCGTAGTTCTGCACCGCAACCTCGGCCCGATCCGTGACCACTTCCGCCCGTTCCGTGTGGCGCGCGATCATCGTGGGCATCTGAACTTCCGTCACTGCGAAGTCCGCCACGATCAACTCGTCAGCCACTCCACAGATCCCGAGGACGAGCGCGGCAGTCAGTCCGGTGCGATCTTTTCCGGCAGCGCAGTGAAACACCACCGGGTGCAACTCCGGATCGGCGATCACGTTGAGCACGGCCGCGAACCGGTGGGCGTATTCCCGCAACATGAACTGGTAGATCTCTACGAGTGTGAGGAACCGGGGTTCCTGCGCCGGGGCGTCCGCCGGCTGACGGGTTTGATCCACAATCGGCATGTGGAACTGACGGACGTGCGTCTCCAGTGGACCATGACCGAAGTCCTCCACCTCGTGGGGCGCGCGCAGATCGATCACGGTCCGTACCTGGAGCTCATCGCGCAGCCGAACCAAGTCTTGATCGCTCAGATACGAGAGCGAATCACTTCGAAACACCAGACCGCCCCGCACCACCCCGCCTCCGACGGTGGGATGACCACCCAAGTCTCGGAAGTTCGCGGGGCCGTCGAGCTGCAGTACTTCGAAGGGGCTCACCGACGCATTCTTGCCCGAGCCGGGTCAGCGATCGAGATCGAGGCCCAGCATGCGGATGGCGTTCCCCCGCACAATCTTGTAGACGACGTCGGCGGGAAGGTGGCCCATCATCGTTTCCGCTACTGCGAGGGTGTTCGGCCACGTGGAATCCGTGTGCGGATAGTCGGTCTCGAAGGTGACGTTGTCAACACCGATGCGGTGCAGGGACTCGAGGCCGTGGACGTCCCGGAAGAAGCAGCCGTAGACCTGGCGGAAGTAGTAGCTCGAAGGTGGCTCGGGGATGAGATCCTTGACGCCGCCCCACGCCCGGTGTTCCTTCCACACGTCGTCGACGCGTTCCAGGATGTACGGCAGCCATCCGATCTGCCCTTCCGAGTACGCGAGTTTCAGATCGGGGTACCGCACCAAGACGCCGGAAAACAGAAAATCGCTGAGGCTCGCCATCGCGTTGCCGAAGCTCAAACTGGCGGCGACGGCGACCGGCGCGTCGGCGGAGGTTGCCGGCATCCGAGAACTCGACCCAATGTGCATGCACACCACGTTCTGGGTCTCTTGACACGCCACAAAGAACGGGTCCCACTCCCCCGAGTGAATGCTTGGCAGGCCAAGGTGGGGTGGAATCTCCGAAAAACAGACGGCGCGTACTCCGCGTTGCGCGTTGCGCCGCACCTCGGCTGCGGCGAGCTCCGCGTCCCACAACGGAACAATGACCAATGGGACGAGCCGGCCATCGCTGTCGCCACACCACTCCTCAACCATCCAGTCGTTATAGGCGTAAACACACGCCTCCGCGACCTCCCGATCCTTGGCTTCGAGGAACGTCTGACCACAGAACCGCGGGAAGCTCGGAAACGACAGCGAAGCCTCGACATGGTTCATCTCCATGTCTTCGACGCGCGCCTTCGGGTCGTAGCACCCGGGGCGCATCTCGTCGTAGGTGATCGGCGACATCGTCATGTCGTCGCGGTCAAACCCAACAGCCGCCACGTGACGCTTGTTGATGTAGACGAGATCCTCGTACACCCAGCAGTCGGCCTGCGGGCCCTCGTCGTCGAAGGTTTGCTCGTACGATCCCCCGCCGATATGACGCATCGTGCCGATGCCACGCCGTTCAACATGGGGTCCCGCGTCCCGAAAGCGTTCGGGCAACCAGGTCTGCCAGAGGTGTGCCGGCTCGACCACGTGATCGTCGACGCTCACGATCCGAGGGATCTCGGTCCTCGGTGCTCCCGGGTCGATGACGGCCGTCACAGCGTGCCTCCTAGCGAAATCTGATGGGTCGTCAGATGCTACGGCGCGTTGGCAATCACGCGTGATTCGTCAGCGTTCGCGCGGTCGCCCGCCGCAGCCGGTTCCGGTCGACGGCACGTCCCGATCCACCAAGTACCGCGTGAGGATGCCGTCCAAGCACGCATCACCGTTCAGGCTCGAGGTGTGCGTGGACCCGGTCACCGAGACGAGTCGTCCCGAACCCAACTGGGTGGCCAAGGCCTCGGACCACGCGAACGGAGTCGCCGGGTCTCCGGTGGTCCCTACGACCAAGATCGGGGACGCGGTTGGAGCCGAAAGCGGGGTCGGTCCCGTCCGGTCCGGCGGGTACGGCCAGTACGAACACTGATAGCCGAGGCCCACGTTGCCCGCGCCAAAGTCCGGCGCCTCGACACCGGCCCGCTCTTGGAGTGCTTCCATCTCTCCGATCGTGAGATTTGGTCCATCGGCACAGCTGATCGCAATGAACGATGCCCAGTCAGCGTTATAGCGACCGCTCGCGCCGCGACCGACGTATTGGTCAAATACCGTTCGTAGGGTGGCTGACCGGCCGCGGTCGAGGTCACGCAGTCCGTCGGCCAACACCGCGTACTGATCCTCGCCGGCGTACAGCAGCGCGCCAACGGCAAGATCGAGCTGGGATGGACTGAGTCGAGTCGTCCCCTCGCCCCGAGGATTCGCATCAATCGACCGGACAAGCGGTTCGTACGCGGCCCGGGGATCGCCATTGTGATGGAACGCACACGTCGTGCGTTTCGCACACCAGTCGAAGAACATTTCGAGCGACTCACCGAACCCTTGAGCTTGTTGAATCACGAGTTCCTCCGCCGAGAGCGCGGGATCCACAGCTCCATCCAACACGAGGGCACGAACATGGGTTGGAAACATCGAGGCGTACATCGCCCCTATGTACGTGCCGTAGGAGAAGCCGAGATACGTGAGACGCCGGTCGCCGAGTGCGGCGCGCAGCCGGTCGAGATCACGCACGGTGTCGCGCGTCGAGATGTGCTCGAGCAGGTCACCGCTGCGGCTCACACACGCGTCGACGAACCGGCGAGCGTTGGCTTCGAGATCCGTCAGTTCCGCCGCGGTGTCGGGCGCGGTATCGCCGTCGAAGAGGTAGTCGAGATCGCGACCACAGCGGACGGGGGAACTCGCACCACTTCCGCGCGGGTCCCATCCCACGATGTCGAATCGGTCGGTGATCGCCCGCGGGAGTACGGACGCCACGTACTGAGCGAGATCGCGGCCGGCGGCGCCGGGGCCGCCCGGGTTGACGATCAAACTTCCGATGCGGCGTCCGGAGTCGGCTCGATGGCCCCGTGCGACCGCAAGCTCAAGCTGGCGACCGCGTGCCTGTGCGTAATCGAGAGGCACGGAAAGCGTTGCGCATTCACCGAGGTCGCACGGGTCCCACCGCAAGGAGCCGGCCGGTGCTGACCTGGGCTCGGACGGACTCGGAGGAAAGCGGGATATCGCCACCGAGTCCGGTGCGGTACCGGGACGACTCGTGCTGCCCGACGAGCAACCGGCAGCAACGATCACCGCGGCCAGCGTCACCGAGAAGAAGCGTCGCGTCACGGGATGCACCTTGACACACGCGTCAATCGACGTTGGGTCGCCCGCAAGCAGCGTTGGCTGCGAGCGCACCGATACGGTGATCGTCGTGGATCTCTTCATCGGTGGTACTCATCGCTCGGCCAGCACTCACGACACCCTGAGTATTCGGGAACCTGCCACTGGCGAGGTGATGACGACGATTGCCGCGGGCGCTGCGGCTGATGTGGATGCCGCCATTCGAGTGGCGCGCGAGTCCTTCGATTCCGGCGTGTGGGCCGGTCAAAGCGCAACGGCGCGCGGTCGCGTGCTGTTGCGGGTTGCGGCCTTGATCCGCGAACGCGTCGAGGAGATCGCGACCCTCGAGGCCCGCAATGCGGGCAAGCCGATCGGCGACGCTCGGTGGGAAGTCAACGCCGCCGCCGACGTCTTCGAGTACTACGCGGGCGCGGCGAACAAGATCTTTGGCGAGACCATTCCGGTGCAGGACGCAGGCATCGATCTCGTATTGCGCGAACCAGTGGGTGTGTGCGCCCTGATTGTGCCGTGGAACTTCCCGCTACTCATCACCACTTGGAAGACCGCGCCCGCGCTCGCCTGCGGAAACTCAGTGATCATCAAGCCGGCGTCGCTCACTCCCCTCTCCGCGCTGAAGCTCGGCGAGATTCTGGTGGAGGCCGGCGTACCGGCGGGCTGCGTCTCCGTACTCCCCGGTCCCGGACGGGTGATCGGGGACGCACTCGTGAGCGATCCGCGCGTCGACAAGATCGGATTCACGGGCGAGACCACCACGGGAGCTTCGATCCTCCGCGCATCTTCAGAAAACATCACCCGCGTGTCGTTGGAACTCGGCGGGAAGTCGGCATGTGTCGTATTCGCCGATGCCGACTGGCGCAAGGCCGCGACCGAAACACCGATGGCAGTCTTTGCCAACGCCGGGCAGGACTGTTGCGCCCGGAGCCGCATCGTGGTCGAAGCATCGATCTATGACGACTTCGTTGCTGCGTTCACCGCGACCACTGAAGCGCTCCGGATCGGAACGCCACTCGATGATTCCACCGAGATCGGGCCGATGATCTCAACTGCGCAGCGGCAAGTGTCACTCGATTACCTCGACATTGCCGCAACCGAAGGCGCCGAGCGAGTGACCGGTGGTGTGGTGCCCGACGATCCTGGCTTCTACTTATCGCCGGCCGTGCTCGCGAACGTCGACAACTCAATGCGGGTAGCCCAGGAGGAAATCTTCGGTCCCGTCGCGTCGATCATTCCGTTCCGTGACGAGGCCGACGCGATCCGTATCGCGAATGACACTCCGTACGGGCTCTCGGGTTCGGTGTGGACCCGTGACCTCGGGCGCGCCATCCGAACCGCCAAGGCCATCCGGACCGGAGTGATATCGGTGAATACGAACCGGTCAGTGCGCACCGAAGCGCCGTTCGGCGGATACAAACACTCCGGCCTGGGACGTGAGCTCGGCATGCACGCGATGGCCCACTACACCGAAGTCAAGAACGTCTTCCTCTCCTCGGAATAGCGGTATGGCCACTCCAGGCCAGGGCGCAGACGGTCGAGAACCACGACGATGGACCCCGTTTCTGAGATCAGGCTGCTGTTGCAGTCGGGCCACTCCCTGATCGCGGTCGCGACCGCCGAGGAACAACGCCTGCTCCGCATCCTGCGAGAAGCGAGTGGCACGATCCCGCTCTGGACCTGGTCTCGGGCCAGCGGGCTCAGCCGCGACCCCAGCGCACCGATTTACGGAACCGCCGACGCGAGTCAGATGCTGTCCAACCTGCTTGCCATGACCGGCACCTGGACCGCGGCCCTGTGCGACCCCGCGCCGCTACTCGCGGACCCCACAACCCTCCGCCAGCTCAAGGAACTCGGACAGCGGGGCACCCCGGGCCAGACCGTCGTCCTCGTCGGCAACGAACTGACAATCCACGCCGACCTCGACGGCGTAGCGCACGTCTGGCGGCTTCCTCATCCGACCGTGGCAGAACTGGTGAACTTGATTGAACGCATCACTGTGCGACTCGGTCAACGGTCCGTCAATGTCACGTTGACCGACTCGGAACGCATCCAGCTGGCGCGATCGCTGACCGGAATCACCTTGCTCGAGGCGGAACGTCAGCTCATGGCCGTGGCGCTTATCGACGGACGGCTCGACGCGGACGACATCGCCGCCGCGCTCTCGGCAAAAGCCGCGCTCTTGAACACCGATGGCGTACTCGAGATCGTGGCACCCGGCACGATCAGACTCGATTCCCTCGGCGGGCTCATGAACTTCAAGGTCTGGGTGCGGGAACGGCTCGCGGCTGGCTTGGACCGAGCGGTCGATCCACCGCGCGGCGCGCTTCTGACCGGAGTTCCCGGCTGCGGGAAGTCGGCCCTTGCTCACGCAATCGCGCAGGAGTGGTCGGTGCCGCTCGTACTGCTCGACCCTGGCCGGATCTACCGGAAATACGTGGGCGAATCTGAGAAACGTTTCGATTCCGCGCTTGCCACCGTTGCAGCAATGGCTCCGGCGGTGCTTTGGATTGACGAAATCGAAAAGGGCTTTGCGTCCGGAAACGAAGATGGTGGCGTCTCCGGACGGATCCTCGGCACATTCCTGCGCTGGCTCCAGGATCGAGCTCCGGGCGTGTTCGTGGTCGCAACCGCCAACGATGTGTCTCGGTTGCCACCGGAACTCACCCGCAAAGGCCGGTTCGATGAGGTCTTCTTCGTCGATCTGCCGGATGAGCCGGCCCGGCTCGAAATATTGCGCTCCCAACTCTCGAACCGTTCGGTTGTCCTTCACGAATGCGAGATCGCGTCGATCGCATCTCAAACCGACGGGCACAGCGGAGCTGAACTCGAGGCCGCGATCGTCGCCGCGTCGTACCGCGGTGTCGTCACCGAAGAATCGCTCTCAGCCGAACTCGCCGCCGCGATCCCATTGTCGCGTTCACGGCCTCAGGAGATCGCGTCACTCCGGGCTTGGGCGCGGGAGCATGCTCGCGCCGCATAGGAGCGCTCCCGGTGAGGACGACACGTCCACCGGCGCAGTTGCGTTTGCTACGCGCCGATGACGTTGGGGCGCGCGATTCCGTTCGCCTCGCAGAGTGCGAAGTACGAGTCACGGACGAGGCCTGCGTCGACGACCGACTCCACATTGCCGTCGGCATCGAGGTTGAGGTTCGCACCATGAATGGCGAACCACACATCAGTCAGGCCGTCATTGGTTTCCGGGACAACGAGCGTGTGCTGGGAGCCGGCGGGCTCGTAGAGGTAGGAGCCGGCAACGTTCACCTCGGGATACTCGAGGTAGTGCCATGAGCCACTGATGGTGAACGCGAAGATGTGACCGGTGTGCTTGTGGGTTTGAACCTTCACGCCCGGCTCGAACTTCGTGCGAATCACCCAGAGCCCGGCCTCCACATCAACCTGGAGGAGCGACAGGTGCGTGCCATCACCCAATGCAACAAACGGGTTCTCGTTCTCACCAACGTGCAGCGCCTTCGGAATCTCAGTCATCGTCATGGGGCGATCCTAGAAGACCAGACTGAGCATCTCGAGCGGTCAGCCTAGAAGTGCTCCCATTGTCCGACCCCAAACGAGACTCACTCAGGCTCGCGGCAGAAGACATTGCTGAGGCGCTCACCGCGGAGCCGTTCGTGATCCTGCGTGCGTGTTCCGGTCGCCGCAGCGTCGAACAGATCGCGACCTTCACCTGGACCGGCGATGCGCCGAGGGCCATGGCCACCATCAGCCGCTCCTCGCTCCCCGCGCACGACCTCATCGACTGAAACTCCACCTCGCTTCGGTGCGCGCGGCGGTCCCGACATCTGCTCCGCCGCGGCTGCCGGCGGCGGTTGGGCGGTGTCCGGGGCGATGTCAGTTGTTGGTTCCGGGGAGTGTGGTGTGGTCGGGCTGGTAGGCGCGGAACGTGGCCTGCTCGCGCTGGTCTGGGTCGGTCTGGTCGGGGTCGTTGTGCCACTGGTCGGTCCAGTTTTCGGTCCAGGGGGCGAGTTCGGTGCCGTCGGGCCGGTAGACCCGGAACGTGGTCTGATCCCATTCGATCCGCCAGTCGGGGTGTCGATGAACGAAGCCATGATGACGACTACATAACAGGACCCCGTTCGCGAGGTCGCTGGCACCGCCATGCTCCCAGTATTGGACGTGATGCGCTTCACACCATCCGGGCGG
>JANPBJ010000074.1:0-12980 GCA_031430375.1 Acidimicrobiia bacterium | reverse complement strand
CCTGGAGTTCACCCCACGGATCGGGAAGCCCGCGGAAGACTTCGAGCGCGGCGCGTGCCTGGTGGATTGCGGTTTCCGGGTTGCCTGACCACAGGCCGATGTTGGCGAGCAGCACGTTCATCATCGCGCCCGCCCAACGATTTCCGAGCTCACGAGCTTCTTGCTCCATGCGTACTGCGAGCTCTCGTGCTTCTTCGAGGTGCCCCTGGGTGAATCGGACCCACGCGAGCAGCCCAAGAGCCCACGAAACTCCACCCCAGTCGCTGATCTCCCCGAACTTCGCGGCCGAGATCGTCAACCGCTCCTCGGCAGTGGCGTATTCGCCTTCGATGAAGCTCAGCCACGCCAGGTTCTGCAGCGCCCACGCTTCGCCGCGCAGATCGTGCGCGCCACGGAAGAGTGAAAGGGCCTCCTCGATGCGCTCGCCGGCATCGGCCATTCGGCCTCGAAAGAGCGAAGTCATTCCGGCGAACCGCAGCGCCTCTGCGAGCCCGAACGTGTCACCGAGGTCACGCCACAAGCCCACGGCCCGATCGAGTGTCTCGGTCGCGGTGACGAGGTCGCCTTCCTTGTACTGCACATCGCCCAGGATGGTGGTGGCCGACGCAATGGCCCGCGGATCGTCGAGTTCTTTGGCCAAGCGCTCCACGGCGGCGAGGTCGTCACGCGCGCCTGCGGTGTCACGTTGCTCGGCGCGAGCGTGGGCACGGGCGAGTTGGAGCTGCAGGTGTTCAGATCGCTCGTTCGGTGCTACCAACCACAAGGCTTGAGAGACGTACTTTTCCGTGGCTTTCCAATCTTCGCGTTGCTCGGCGCGGCGCGCGGCGCGCCACAGGAAGGAGGCGGCTTCGCGAGCCATCTCGGGGGGAAGCCCATCGCCGGTGCCGAGTTCCATGAGCAACGATGCGGACAGGTTGAAGTGATAGGCGAGGCGGTCCATCACTTCCTCGATGCGACCAGTGCGTTCGCCTTCGATGGCCATGGTCTGGGCCAAGAGACCGTGGCGTTGCGCGCGGGCGGCCTTCGTGAGCGTCCCGTACGCGATCTCACGAGTGAGCTCGTTGCGAAACGCGAAGTCATCACCGGAGAGTTCGAGGAGCCCCGCGTCGGCAAGGGCTGCGAGTGCGGCGAGAGCGTCGGCACCGTGGGTCGCCGCGAGCACCTCCACCAGCGCCACCGGCCCGTTGACCCCGATGACGGCCGCGTCTTCGAGGACCGTGCGTTCCGCGAGGGCCAGGCGATCGAGGCGCGCCGAGACGAGGCCGTGCAGGGTGGCGGGGAGTTCATTGGTGCCGGCATCGCCCACGGCTGCCATGGCAGCGAGTTCCTCGACGAAGAACGGGTTGCCGCCGGACCGGTCGCGCAGCGTGGCTCGCACGGATTCCGGTGTGTCGGGCATGAGGGCGGCCAGCAGCGCATCGGTATCGGATCCGTCGAGCGGATCGAGGAACACGTTCACCACGTTGTGACGGCCCGGCGGCGGTGACCACTCCTCCCCGAACTCGGCCCGGGCGCTGGCCAGCAGGACCACGGGGAGTCCGCTCAGGCGTTGCAGCAGGCGAGGGAGAAACTCGAGCAATTCCGGGTCGGCCCAGTGGAGGTCGGAGAGAATGAGCACGAGTGGCCGCTCCTCGGCAAGCGCACCGAGGAATGCGAGGCCCGCGCGCAGGGCGTCCTCCCGGGCGCGGCTCGGGTCGACGGCATCGGAGCGGCCGGGCTTACCCATCAGCACGAGGAGCCCCTCGGCGATGCGGCTCACCTCGGGATCCTCCGGCGGGAGGTGCAGCGCGGTGGCAACGCCGTGATGGGCGGCGGCGAGCTGGAGGTCGGTGTCGTCGTCGAGCGCAACGCTGCACGCGCTCGCGATCATGGCCCCGATCGGATACCAGGCGTCGGTCTCGCCGTACGGGATGCACTGGCCGGTGAGGACACGCGCATCGTGTGCGAGCTCGGCTTCTCGGCCGAGTTCCGCGGCGAGGCGGGTCTTCCCTACACCCGCCTCGCCCACGACGAGGATGAAATGGGTCCGGCGGCGGGTGGCCGCAGTGGTGAGTGACGCCCGCAGCACGATCAGCTCATCGTCGCGGCCGACGAGTGGAGTCTCGGGGCGTACCCGACGAGACCCGGGTGGTGCGATCGCGGCGACGGCATGCCAAGCGTCCACGGCTTCGTCGCGTCCTTTCACGCTGAGTGAGCCGAGCGCTTCGTAGCGCACGGCGCGCACGGTGGCCGCGTAGGTGGCGGGGCCAACCACCACCTGACCGGGATCGGCGATGGTTTGGAGTCGGCTCGCGGTATTCACGACGTCGCCCATCGCGGTGTAGTCACCACCCGCCCGCAGCGCGCCGACGAGCACCTCGCCCGTGTTGATGCCGATCCGCATCCGGAGCGTCTGGCCAGTCTCACCGCAGAGTTGGTCGAGGCGCTCTTGCATGCGGAGGCCGGCGCGCACCGCTCGCTCGGCATCGTCCTCATGCGCTATCGGCGCGCCGAAGATCGCAACGAGCGCATCGCCGATCACCTTGTCGACCTGGCCGCCGTAGGAGACCACCTCGGCTGCGAGGCGTTCAAAGCACTGGTCGACGATGTTTTTGATCTGTTCCGGGTCGGCGGTTTCCGAAAGTTTGGTGAAGCCGACGAGATCAGCGAAGAGCACGGTCGCCACACGGCGTTCGTCGTGGCGGGCCACGAGTGCGTGGCCGCACGCGGGACAGAACCGGGCGTCGGCGGGCGCTGAGGAACCACAGGAAGGACACGTCATATCGCAATGGTACGGCTGGCGACTCCGATTCATTCCCGAACCGAACGTGTCGGTGGGCACGCGCAAAATCGCCGGGAAAATAGGCTTGGATCAGATACGGTCCTCGGCATGTCGTTGCTCCGCGATCGGCGAATCGCGCTCCTGATCGCCGGCCAGGCGATCAATGCCATCGGGAGTTGGTGCGCGCTCATTGCGATCTGGGGCTACGCGAGCTTCCAGTTCAATGCCGGCGCGGGCGAGTTGGCGTTGCTCGGGGTGTCCTGGGCCCTGCCGCCGATGTTGCTGTCCTCGTTGGCCGGAGTTCCGATCGACCGGTTCGGTCCGAAGCGCGTCTTGCTGGTGGCCGACGCGGCCGCCGGGCTCGTTTCGCTCACGTTCCTCTTGGCGGATTCGTATCTCACCGTCGTGTTGCTTGCCGCGTTGGTGGGTGCGGTCAAGGCCTTCGCCGAACCGGCGTTCCAAGCGTTGCCGCCCCGTCTCGTCGACGACGCCCAACTCGCGCAAGCGAATGCACTCCTCGCCACTGCGTTCCAGTCGTCGCTGGCATTCGGTCCGTTGGTCGCCGCGGTCGCGATCTCGTGGTTCGGGGTCGAAGGTGCCTTCATCGTCGACGCGATCACGTACGGAGTGGGGATCGCGGTGCTGCTCCCGTTCAAGGTCGGGGCGGTCGCGGTCCGCGAGGTGTCGGTCGGGGTCAGAGCCGACTTGCGGGAGGGTTTCGCGCTGGTGCGCCAATCGTCGGAGCTGCGCGGCTTGTTGGGAAGCGCGGCCGCGGTGTACCTCATCTGGGGTGGATTCGCGGTCCTCGAGCCGATCTATGTCCGTGATGTGATCGGAGAATCGACGACCACGTTCGCGCTGTTGCAGACCGCGTTTGGCGTGGGGATGATGGTCTCAGGAATCATGGTGAGTCGGCTCGGTGATCGCGCCGCCAAGCGTTCGGTGGTCGCGATCGCGATCTTCGGGTCGGGCGCGGCCGCAGTGATCTACGCGGCGACCCAATCGCTGCCCGTGGCGTTTGTGGGCATCGTGGTGTGGGGAACCGCCACGGCGTGGTTTGTCGGCCCGCTGATGACCCTGATCCAGCGGGCCGCACCGATCGAGGCCCACGGTCGGGTCTTCGGCGTCAACACCACGATCCAGAACGCGGCGCACCTGGTATCGCTCCCATTGGTGAGCCTGGCCATTGGTGTCGTCGGCGTGCAGCTCACCGGGGTGATGGTCGGACTCGTCCCGATGATGGTGGGGATCCGTGCGTGGCGTCGGTGGCGGGGCGAGGTACCTGCGCCCGAGGGGGTCATGACCGCGCCCCACGCCGAACGTGAGGCGAACCGCATTCCTGCTGTGACCGGGTCGATTGATGTGATCGACGGGTCGGTAGCCTGGTCGCATGCGAAGGCGACTCGAACCAGCTGAGATCGACGCGCACCTGCTGGCGCGCTCCGGATGGGTGTGCGAAGGCGACGAGATTGTGCGGACCTACGAGTTGGCCAGCTTCGCAGACGCGATCGCGTTCGTGGTGCGGATTGGGTTTCTCGCCGAAGCCAAGGATCATCACCCCGACCTCGATATCCGGTGGCGCTCGGTGCGAGTTGCGTTGACCACCCATGATCTCGGTGGCCTCAGCGACTGGGACTTCGAGCTCGCCGCCGCGATCGACGCAGTTGGGCCCGGCTCGCCGTGACCATCGCCGTGGTCATCACGCTGGTAGTGCTGCTTGCGGGCGCGGTAGTGATTGCGGTGGCGCGCGATTCCGGTCCAACGCCGGCCGACGTGGCAATCGGGTATGCGTCTGCGCTCGCGCACCGCGATTTCGATGCGGTATATCGCATGACGGACCCCGAGGTGCTGCAGGGCCGGAATCGCCCGCGCTGGATCGCAGAACAGGAAGCCCGGCCGGGTCCGATCATCGAGGCTCCCGCCGTCGCGGCTCGCTCGGCCGTGGTGACTGCCGAGACTGCACGGGTGGTGCTGGCCACCGACACCTCGGGAGGCAGTGCAACGGTGGAGCTCGTGTGCCGGGCGCGCTTGTGGGTCGTGATCTCGTTCACGCCGATCACGTCGCCGCTCGGGATCACGCCCACGCCGATCACGTCGCCGCCGATCACGCCCACGCCGTGATGGACCCGCGTCCGGCGGGGATCTTGCTCACCGGCGGTAGCAGCCGCCGCCTAGGGGTGGACAAAGCAACACTGATGCTCGACGGCGAGACGCTCGCGGCGCGGGCGGCGCGCCTGCTCGGTGCGGTCTGCGTGCGGGTCGTCGAGGTGGGCAGCGGTGTGAGCATTGTCCCTGCGGTCCGCGAAGACCCTCCCGGTAGCGGTCCATTGCGCGCCCTGGTTGCGGGCGCGACCGCGCTGGCCACGACCGCTCCAGTGGAGTCCGTGGTGTTGCTGGCATGTGATCTGCCCAACGTGGCGCCGGTACTCGACGCGTTGATCGCGATTTCGGGCGATCACGTGGTGATTCCGGTCGACGAACATGGTCGTCGCCAATACGTGTGCGCGCGGTACGGGGCTAATGCACTCGAGCGTGCGGCCGCGCTGGCCGCGACTGGTGAACGATCGCTGCGCGCGCTGCTCGACGCGGTCGGACCCGCCGGTGTGGTGCAGCTCGACGGCTTCGCTCCACGGGTGTTCGCCGACATCGATACACCGACCGACGCGCAGCGCGCCGGTATCGACCTGCACCGATAGCCTCCGACTGTGCCTGCCGACGTCACTCGCCGCCCCACCACTGCCGTGCGGGTTCAGGTCTGGGATGGCGAAGAGGTGCGAGACCGACCCGACCGGTTGGTGACCGAAGAGCCCATGGAGATACGTATTGACTCGCCGGGCGCCAACGTTGCGCCGCTCGCGGTGGTCATGCGAACGCCGGGCCACGATTTCGAGCTCGCGGTTGGTTTCTGTCTCACCGAGGGGATCATCGAGGGCGCCGGGGGTCTCTCCGAGGTGCGGTACTGCGTCGGCGCAGATGCCGAGCAGCAGTACAACGTGGTCACCGTGGCGATACGGGTCCCCCTGGATCTCGAGGGTCGCCAACGAAACTTTGTGAGCAGCGCGAGTTGTGGAGTGTGCGGGAAGACCACGCTCGATCAGCTCGAAGTGATGTGCGCGCCCCTGGCCGTCGGACCGCGGGTGTCGCTGCGCACCATCGTCGGCCTTCCTGACCGGCTGCGCCTTGGCCAGACCGTGTTCGACGCCACGGGTGGTCTCCACGCGGCAGCGCTGTGTTCAGCCGACGGTGATGTACAGGTGGTGCGGGAGGACGTGGGTCGCCACAACGCGGTGGACAAACTGATTGGCCACGCAGTGTTGGCCAAGCGCCTGCCCCTTGATGATGCAGTCTTGGTGGTGTCCGGACGCACGAGTTTCGAGATCATTCAGAAAGCGGCGCGGGCTGGAATCACGATGGTGGTCTCTGTGTCTGCGCCATCGAGCCTGGCGGTCGCGACGGCGGCGCGGTTGGGTATGACGTTGGTCGGGTTCGTACGCGACGGCCGCGCCAATGTGTACACGGGCGCACCCCGCATTGAGGCCGGCTGATGGCTTGGCCTGGTTCGGCCCGCATCAAACCGTCGCGCCGAACGAAGCGAAAGCTCTGGGTCGGGTTCGCGCCGAACGGCATCGGCCAGCAGAAGCCGAATCACTACCTCGACATGGCAAACACCGTGTGGGTCAACCGGCGCAACCTGCCCTACGCGTGGCGGATCCTGCACAAGGGCGTCTGCGACGGTTGCGCGCTCGGGGTGGCGGGCTTTCACGACTGGACGCTCTCCGGCGTCCACCTCTGCACGACTCGGCTCAACCTCTTGCGACTCAACACCATGGGTCCGCTCGATCCGGCGGTGTTGACCGATGTGGCGTCGCTCCGCACGCTCGACGGTGCGGCGCTGCGGGAGCTGGGTCGATTGCCGTATCCCATGGTGCGGCGAGCCGGTGATGCGGGCTTCCGAGTTGTCACGTGGGACGAAGCGCTCGACCTGATCGCCGAGCGAATCCGCGGCTCGGATCCTGACGCGTTCGCGCTGTATCTCACCGCGCGCGGCATCACGAACGAGGTCTATTACGCGGCGCAGAAAGTCGCTCGTTTCCTCGGCACGAACAACGTGGACAACGCGGCGCGCGTCTGCCACGCGCCGTCGACCACTGCGTTGAAGCGCGCGATCGGCGCCGCAGCCACCACGTGCTCCTACACCGATGTGATCGAGAGTGATCTCATCGTGCTGTTCGGCAGCAACGTGGCCAACGGCCAACCGGTGTTCATGAAGTACCTGTACTACGCCCGTAAACGCGGCGCGAAGGTGGTGGTGATCAATCCGGTGCGCGAGCCCGGACTGGAGCGCTACTGGGTCCCGAGCAACGCCGAGAGCGCAATGTTCGGCACCGTGATGGCCGACGAGTTCTTTGGGGTCCATACCGGTGGCGATGTTGCGTTTATCAACGGGGTCCTCAAGGTCTTGCTCGCCGACGACGGAATCGACGAGACCTTCGTGCGCGACCACACCGTGGGATTTGAGGAGCTGTGCGCCGAGCTCGAGACGCAGTCGTTTGACGAGCTTGAGACGGCGTCGGGCACCACGCGAACCGAGATGGAGCGTTTCGCCCGGCTCTACGCCGACGCCCCGAGCGCGGTGTTGGTGTGGTCGATGGGCATCACCCAACATCGGCGGGGCACGGAGGCGGTCACGGCTATCGCGAACCTGGGGTTGGCGGGCGGCAACGTGGGCCGACGGGGGAGCGGGCTCATGCCGATCCGTGGTCATTCCGGAGTGCAGGGTGGCGCCGAGATGGGCGCGTACGCCACCGCTTTTCCCGGTGGGGTTGCGATCACGGCCGAGAGCGCCGCGGCCTTGAGCGCGCAGTACGGCTTCACCGTCGGTGCGCAGCTGGGTTTGACCGCGGAGGAGATGGTGCTGGCTGCGGGCCGCGGTGAGATTCAGGTCCTGTACTCGAGCGGCGGAAACTTCCTGGATGTTTTGCCCGATCCGGGCGCCGTAGCGGAGTCGCTCGGTCGGGTTCCGGTACGCGTGCATCAAGACATCGTCGTGACCACCCAAATGCTCGTCGACCCGATCGAGACCGGCGAGGCGGTGGTGCTGTTACCCGCGTGCACTCGCTACGAACAGCGCGGTGGCGGGACCGAGACCACCACGGAACGGCGGATCGTGTTGAGCCCCGAGATCGACGGCCCGCGAATCGGCGAAGCGCGCGCCGAGTGGGAGATCTTTTGTGATCTCGGCGCGCGAGTCGATCCGGATCGAGCGAATCTCGTGTCGTTCGCCGATGCGGATGCGATTCGCGCCGAGATCGCAACCGTCGTGCCCAGCTATGCCGGTGTGGAACGGCTCGCCAAGTTGGGCGACTCCGTCCAGTGGGGTGGCCCGCGCCTCGGTATGGATGGGAAGTTCTCAACCCCGGATGGGAAAGCCCACTTCTTCCCGGTGCGGCTCGCGGTGGACGACCTCGGCCGCGGCGCGTTTGCGTTGAGTACACGGCGCGGGAAGCAGTTCAACTCGATGGTGTTCGCGCAGAAGGACCCGCTGACCGGCGCGCCCAGGGACGGGGTGTTGATGAATGAGGCGGACGCCGGGTGGCTGGGCCTCACGACCGGTTCACCAGTGCGCCTCCGCTCCGAGCATGGCGAGATGATCGGCCGCGCGCACATTGCGCCGATCCGCGCCGGGAACCTCCAGGTGTTCTTTCCGGAAGGCAACGTGCTGCTGGCGGCCGGGATCCGGGACCCCGAATCGGGCGTGCCGGACTACACCACTCGGGTGGATGTGCTTCCCGTGTGACGTGCTTGCGTCTGGCAGACTCGCCGGCTCATGGAACCCAGCGCGCTGATCGAGATGTTCGGCGAGGTGTGTGAGGCCATTACTCGGGCTGTCGATCCCATTCAGGGTGACGATCGCCGGGCCCGAACGTCTCGTCCGGGCCAATACGCCATCGACATCGTGGCCGATGAAGCCGCGCTGGCGATCATGGGTGGGCGGGACCTCACCATTGTGAGCGAAGAGTCGGGCGTCACTGGCGCGCCGAGCGGCGAGATCACCGTGGTGATCGATCCGATCGACGGTTCGAGCAATGCGTCGCGCAACATTCCCTACTGGGCGACCAGCCTGTGCGCGCTCGACAAGGACGGTGCGTTGGCCGCGATGGTGGTGAACCACGCAACGTGTGTGGTGACGACTGCAGTGCGAGGACAGGGGGCGTTGCGTGACGGCGAGCCGATCCTCGCGTCGCCGGTGACGCGGGTCGAGGACTCGTTCGTGGCCCTGAGCACCTTCCCGGGACGGATGTTGCAGTGGAAACAATTTCGGGCGCTCGGATCGTGCGCGCTCGCACTGTGCGACGTGGCCGCAGGAGTGTTCGACGGGTACTTCGATGCCGGGAGCGTGCACGCGCCTTGGGACTACCTCGGCGGTTACCTCGTGTGCCGGGAAGCCGGGGCCATCGTGGTGGACCGCCACGACCGGCCCCTCGCGATCGCCGATCCGAACGCGCGGCGTCATCTCGTGGCCGCGGGATCACCGGAACTGCTCGCGGCGCTCAGCCAGGCGGCGGGGTAATGGGCGCGAGCGGCGCGGGCGTGCCACGCGGTCCCGGCCGATGGGCCAGGGGAGTGTGGCCAGTCCGGCCCACTCCGCAGGAGCAAGAGGAAAGATGATGGATCTGGTGGAACTCACGCGGGTCGCGGAGGCCGCGGCGCGCGCTGGGGGCGAGGTGGTGCTCGCCGGGTTTGAAGATCCGAGCAACGTGCGAGAGAAGTCGCCCGGCGATTGGGTGAGCGACGTCGACACGTCGAGCGAGCGCGTGATCAAGACGTTGCTCGCCGAGGCCGCACCATCGATTCCCTTCTTCGGTGAGGAGAGCGGGGGAGAGCGCTCCGCGTTGGGTTGGATTTGTGACCCGCTCGACGGCACTGCGAACTTCTTGCACGGGTTCCCGTCGGTGGGAGTGTCGATCGGACTTGTGCGCGACGGCGTGCCGATCGTTGGTGTTGTTCACGCGCCACTGCTGCATGACACCTACGTGGCGGCGCAGGGAAAGGGCGCATCGCGCAATGGCATCGACCTTCGAGTATCCGAGCGGGAACCGTCGCGTGCGATGGTCGCCACGGGATTTCCGTTCCGTCACCACGACCTCAAGGACTCCTACCTCGGAGTGTTCGGTACCGCGTTGCGAACGTTCGAGGACATGCGGCGCGCCGGCGCCGCGAGTCTCGATCTCGCGTGGACCGCGGCGGGCGTGTTCGACGGTTACTTCGAGTTGAAGCTCGGGCCCTGGGATGTGGCCGCGGGCGCATTACTCGTGCGTGAGGCCGGTGGAGTAGTCACCGATTGGTCCGGCGACGACATGGCGTGGCTGGATTCGGGCAACATCGTGGCCGCCCCACCGAGTGTCCATCCAACGATTCTCGAGGTCGTCCGAGATCGGATCTCCAGCATCTGATCCGAGGTGCCGATTAAATCGTTTGACCGGCTCGGCGATACCTGACAGTCTCCAAGCCAAGACGCACCACCAAAGTACGAAGCCGCACAGCCAAGGAAATGACCAGGATGCATCGCCTCGCCGAGTTCCAGCACCAGCATGACGCTGGGCTTGCGCGCGCGTATGCCCTGGCCTCGTGTGTGATGCCGACGACCGCTTCGTGGACCGATGCCCCGATTTTCCGGGCAAATGTCACCGGCACGAAGCGCCGGCCCCGGGCCCTGATCTTCTCGCCTTAGCGAATCCGCTAGCGCAAGAACTGACCAGGCCGCCGGGGCAACCCGGCGGCCTTTCGCTATTTCCGGCCCAATTCCCGGGCTGTTCTGTTCTCTTCAACGACCACAACTTCAACCAGACCAAGGGGGCGAACCATGTTCGCATTGCAGTGGGAAATGACCGACACCGAGGTGTGGCGTGACCTCGCGGCCTGCCGCGACGGTTCTGCCGCGCTCACCGAGTTGTTCTTCTCGGAGCAGCTCGATGACATCGCACGGGCCAAGGCGTTCTGTCGCGAGTGCCCGGTTCAGACGGATTGCCTCGGGGCCGCACTGGAACGGCGTGAGCCTTGGGGCGTGTGGGGAGGTGAGCTTCTCGCCAACGGGAAGATCCTCGCCCAGAAGCGGAACCGGGGTCGACCTCCCAAGGTCCGGCCTCCCGAGCTCCTCTCACCGGTGATTTCGGTGCGGGAGGTGCTCGCCGCCCGTCAGTCCGCGTAAGCGGGCCGACATATGGGGATCGGGTGCAGTGATCGCACTCGATCCCCAGCCGGGCCGTCGCTCTTCGCGGCGGGCCGGGGTGACGCAGTCAGAGTCGTGGTCGGGGCGCTTCCCCCCATCGCCCCGACCGAGACGGGGACTGATCACGTCCTCAGACGAGCCCCGGCCCGCCCGGCGACAATCCCGGCATGTTCACGTCTCGCCCGTTCATTGTGCCCCGTTCATTGTGCGTATTCCCTCTGCGGGGAGGGCAGACGCACAATGGACGTTGGTGTTGGCGGAACTGCGGTTCAGGTGGTGGCGAGTCGCACGACTTCGTCTTCGGGGAAGCCGCCTTGCCAGCGCTTGATGACGTCGCCGCTCGCGGACACGAGTACCCCCGCGGGTTGGCTGGTGATCCCGAAGGTCTTCCACGTTTCGTACGACTCGTCCCACAGCAGCCGAAACGTGATGTTGTGGCGAGCGTGGAACTTCTGGGCTTCGTCGAACCCATCTTGGGTGCCGAGACCGATGACGGTGAACTGATCTTTGTGCTGTTGAGCAAACTGCTCAACCCCGGAAGCTTCCCGGTTGCAGATGGGTCAGTGTGGTGCCCAGAACCAGAACAGCACCGGTTTCACCGCCGGGAGCAGTTCGGAGAACTGGACCGTCTGGCCGTTGGCGGTGTCGAGCACTTCTACCGATGGGAGCGGGGATTGCTGCGGCGCCGACGAGGCGGTGGTCGAGATCTCCGGCGAGGGGTTCGTCGGGATTGTGGCCGGGCGCTCCGTGGTCTTTGGCGGAGTCTGCCGCGCAGCGGTGCCGGTGCTGACCTTGGCCGTCGTCGATCCAGAGCCACAAGCCGCGAGGGTCATGACGGCAGCGACGCCCAGCATGATTGGTGTTCGACGTTTTTGGGTCATCCGTGCGGAACTCCCTTGTTGTTGGTCGACGATTGACGGAGACGGCGGGCGAGCACGACTCCCAAGGTTACGAGCACGAGCCCGACCGCCAGGGGCCAGCGCGGCAGGTCCGAGACTCGTTGCGTGAGCCAGGTTTGAATGCGCGCGGCTCCGTCGACGATCGGATCCGCACCGAAATTGCCCTGCAGCTCCCAGTACCCGTACCAGGCCACGTAGGCCCCGGCGAGGACGAGGAGCGCGCCCGAGACGCGGTTGATGATCGGGCCGACGTTGCGGAGTCGGGTAATCCAGGTCTGTTGTGCGCCGGCCAGTGCGACCGTGACGCTCGCCACCACAATCCCCATCCCGAAGGCGTAGGCCACGAACGCCACGAAACCGGAAGCATTCCCGGAGTGGCGGAACGTGGGAGTGAGCGCGACGAGAAATGGTCCAAGGGTGCACGAGAGCGACGCCGTCGCATAGGAGACGCCAAAGAGGTACATCGACATCACGGTTCGGTCGCGTCCGCCGCGCTGCAGCTTGGGTCCGTTGATACGGAGCTCGTGGCCGGTGAGTAGCCATAGTCCGAGCGCAACGAGCAGAACCCCGATACCGACGGTGACCTTCGAGAGGTGGTCGTCGATCGATTGCGCCACAGTTTGGACCAGCAGTCCCACCGTGCCGAACACGGTGACAAACCCGACGGTCAGGGCCATACTCACCACGAGGGCGCGGGCCACGCGATCGCGCAACATGAGTGATGCACCATCGTCGGTGCCGACGAAGAATCCGAGATAGGCGGGGAGCATCGCGAAGCCACACGGATTCACGGTGGCCACCATGCCCGCGCCGATGGCGAGTGCGAACGGGACGTCAAGCACTCGTACGTGCCGTTCGGTGCGGATCGGCGTAGGTGCCGTCGGCGATGTCATCGAGCATCAGTACGACGGTATCGGCATCGCACGTCGCCGGTAGATCGGGTCGTCTGGAGTTTCGCGGATGTTTCGCAGGCGGAATCGCCGATGGCCCGCGGCTACCCTCGATGTTTCGCCCGGGGCGCTTAGCTCAGCTGGTTAGAGCACCTCCCTTACAAGGAGGGGGTCGGGGGTTCGAGTCCCTCAGCGCCCAC
>JANPBJ010000073.1:0-6046 GCA_031430375.1 Acidimicrobiia bacterium | reverse complement strand
TTCGGTTGTTCGCCTGTCCCCGGGAACGGGGGCAGGCGACGGTCGAGTTCGCGCTCATCTTGCCGTTGGTGGTGTTTCTGTTACTCGCGGTCCTGCAAACCGCACTGGTCGTTCGTGACTACGTCGCGGTCGTGCATGCCGCGCGGGAGGCCGTGCGGTCCGCGAGTGTTGATCGTGACGCTGGCGCGCCGCTGAACGCGGCGCAGCGGGTGTTGCGGGATGCTCGCGTCAACGTCGGTGCCCGTCCGGCAGTGGGTGCTCCGATCCGCGTGGAAGTCACCTACACGTCACATACCGACCTCCCGATGGTCGGACTTCTGTTCCCCGATCTCGATCTTCACGCAACGGCCGTCATGCGGACCGAGCGATGAGAGCCACCATGAAGCGCGGGACGCGGCGGCGATCATCGGAAAGGGGATCGGTCACGGTCTTGACGGTGGCCATCATGGTGGTGGCCATATTGGTCATGTTCGGCGTGGCGCGGGCCGGCAATGGAGCCGGCCGGGCTGCTCGAGCCGACACCGCGGCCGATTCGGCTGCCATCGCCGCGGCCATTTCGCTCGCCCGTTCCGAGGGGACGGCTGCTGCCTTGAGGTCGGCAGGCGAGGCCGCGGCCCAAAACGGTGCGGAGCTACGCGCCTGTGATTGCACCGGAGATCACGCGGAGGTGGTGGTCGACGTGGAAGGGGCCACTGGCAGATCCCGCGCCGAGGTACGTCTCGCGTGCGGTCTGGTGGGATCCGATTGTGGTTCCGACTGGTGAAACGAACCGGGGCCGTTCGCGGGGCGCTCCGGCGGCAGTGGCTCAGTTTGAAATTGGCGGGGCTTGATTCTCGGGCCGGGTCCCGTACGCCGGCTACGTGGGCATTCCGATCATCACCATCCTCGCGGTCCTCTGGATCGCGTTCTTCTGGGTCAACTGACGTTGTCGTGGGTGTGGTCTGAGGCGATGCGCGGCGCGCGCCGCTGCCCTGCTTGGCTTTCCGGCTGTCGAAAGCTGGAAAACAATGGAGGCAACGGCGTGCGCGTCAAGAAGGTACTCAGAGCGGTGTTCGGGTTGGATCGCGAGACGGTGATCATCGATGCGGAACTCGAGGAGACGGGCCTCCGGCCGGCACTGGTGGTGTGGGTCCGGACGAAGATCCGTCGGCGGGGCCAATACGGACGATGTCAGTTGCGTGCACCGTGGTTCGATCAGGTCAGGGAGGCGGGCCACGTTCGTGGCGGCATCTCGACGCCGCGTACGCGACGTGCACGCTGATCGGGCTGGCACCGCGGGTGGAGTGCCCCGAGCATGGTCCGACCGTCGCGACAGTCCCGTGGGCTCGTCACGACTCGGCGTTCACCCGGAGGTTCGAGGATCTGGTGGTCTTCGACGCGGTCGTCGCGAACAAGACCGCCGCGGCCCGCCGCCATGGGATCAGCTGGCGGGCGGTGAACAACGTGTGTGTCCGGGTCGCGATCGAGATGCTCGACCGGGTCGATCTCCTCGATGGGCTGGTCGCGGTCGCGATCGACGAAGTGAAATACAAGAAAGGCCACCGTTACCTGACCGTGGTGTATGACCACTTCACCGGCCGGGTCATCTGGGCCCAGAAAGGCCGATCGCGAGCAACGGTGGGAGCGTTCTTCGATCAGCTCGGCGAGACCCGCTCCTTGGCCCTGAACTTCGTGACCGCCGATGGTGCCGAATGGATCCATCCAGTCGTGCGGCTCCGGGCCAAGAACGTGCTCGTCTGTTTGGACACGTTTCATGTGGTCGGTTGGGCGACCAAGGCCCTCGACGAGGTCCGCCGCACCGAATGGAACCGCCTCCGCGAGGCCGGGAACGCAGCCGCGGCGAAACAGTTGAAAGGCACCCGGTGGATCCTGTTGCGGAACTGGGAGAACCTCACCAGCGCACAGATCGACGTGATCCGCGACCTCGAAGAAACCAACCTCCGTTTGACCAGCGCTACCAACTCAAAGAAGAGTTGAGGTCGATACTCCACATGCCGCTCTTCGCCGCGCGAGTGGCGCTCACCGAGTGGCTCGCGTGGGCATCGCGGTCGCGGCTCACACCGTTCGTGAAACTGGCCCGCACGATCCGCCACTACCGGACCGAGATCGAAGCGACCATCGAATGGGGCCTCACCAACGGGATCGCCGAATCGAACAACGCGTCGATCGGCAGGATCCGCACCAACGCCCGCGGGTTCCATCACCCCCAAGCGTTCATCACCATGATCATGCTCGACCGCGCCGGACTCACACCCCAACTCCCATGGACAACCGCCGCATGACCCACGACACGATCAGTTGTCCCGGATCTTTCCTAGACAAGGGGCAAACAATATGTCAAAGTTGTCCTAGTGGTCTTCACACGTCATTAGACGGCAGATTGGAAGCGCCGATGCGATCCTACGCAGGACGAAGCCTTCGACATCGAGTGCAATTGGACGGGGCACAGGCCGGTCTCAGCGGTCGTCATGCTCAGCGTCTCGTCCATCGGCGAGCCTGGATATTCCCTCTTGTCTTAGCGTCAGTTGTGTTCTCGGGATCGGTCACGTCAGCAAGTGGGCGTGGAATTGCGGTAGAGCCAGGAGCAAACGGTGATGCGATGACCGACGCTGTTGAAGATGACCGGATGGAGAGATTGATTGAGTCAAGTGCTATCGCTGAAGCTGCTGGCTTCAGTGGGATTTACCTTGACCCTGGGTCAGGGCGCACGACTATTGCTGTCACGGGGCAGTTTGATATGGGAGCCGTTCCGCCCGAGCTTGTCAAATCTGTAGGTTTTGTGACGGCGAAGTTCACGGCAGCGGAGTTGAACGCTGCCATGGGAACCGTAACAGCGGCACTGAATCGAGACCTGGGTGCAAAGGTGTCGGCCGAGGGAGCCTTTCCATATATTGCCGCAGTCGACACTATCGACAACAGAATAGATGTCGAAATCTCGGCTGGAAACACGAGCGATCTGGCGGTCGCGACCCGTGCACTCGATGGGCAGATCAATGCTGGTCTCGTCAATATCCGACTTGGGTCGTCGCCTATTCGTCAAGTGCATAAGGCTTGCACATCGAGGACCTATGATTGTAACCCAATGCGCGGAGGTATTGAGCTCACGCCCGCTGGACTCCCTCCAGGCTCTGGAGGGGGGTGCACATCTGGATTCATTGTAAGAAACCCATTGGGCGTGAAGGAAGTCATGACTGCGGGCCACTGCGCCGCTTGGGCTAACAGGGATCACAATGGCCTCTTCGTCGGAGGCTCAGCGGGGGGAGCCTATTACAATCAAGGTTCGATTGACGCGATGACCTATACGATAGATGGCACAGCGCAACAGTTTCCCAGCAACACGCTTTACCGAAACAGTAATGTTTCGACCGCGGTAACTACGAAGGTGAGTAACACGGCTGGTCTAGTACTCGGCTCGTGGCTCTGCTCTGAAGGTGCCTTTGGGGGAACCCGGTGCGGCGGGCTCGATTCCCTGAACGCATCCTGGCTAGGTGTGCCCGGGTTTGGGAGGTTTACCGCCAACACTTGCGGTGGCGATAGCGGCGCAACGATTGTTCGTGATTCGACAGTTCGAGCATATGGCGTGCTCAAGGGCGGTCCCCCGGGGTGTGCTTCACCGACATGGTTTACGTGGGTTCCAAATGCCGAGTTCGCGCTTGGACGAACGTTGTTGCTGTCTCCATATACGGAGTCACTTGGTGTGGGTCAGAGGCTCGAATCGAACCAGCTACTTCTGTCTACCAATGGGCTTTACAACCTTCGGATGCAGGCCGATGGAAACCTAGTCATGTCTTGGACTAGCAGCGGCGCTGTAATCTGGAATTCAGGGACCTATCAGGGCGGAGCGAAGCGTGTCGTAATGCAGTCCGACGGGAATCTCGTTATCTATAACGTCTCGTCGGGCCAACCAGTTTGGTGGACCGGGTCTTTCGCGCAGATGTATCACAACGGTCGGCTAGTTCTTCAGAATGATCACAACCTCGTCGTTTATGCCAATAGTGGTGCGCCAATTTGGGCGTCGAATACCTGAATGGTGTTGAATGCATATTTCCAATGTGCTCCACGGGTTCCTCGTGTGCCTTGTCGCGTTCACCGCCGCTCCAGGGTGCTCCGGGTCGGAATCGACACGACCGTCGAGCCGTTTCGCCGTTGAGATCGCAATTCCTGATGTCGTGAAAAGCGGACGGCGGTTCGAGGTGACCTACGCGCGCAAGTCGTCTGGTTCAGACCTGCTCCTGCCGTTTGTTGTCACTCTGTCAGCGAAAGGCAAGGAGCCGGTTTGGTTGGTAGCACGTGGACTCCTCGATCCCACCGATCGCGACCCGGCCGTCGTGCCGGTCGGGAGCCAGATGGACACGGTGGCCACCGGGCGCGGGCCAACGACCTTTCAGTTGGACGGGATTTCCCCAGGCCGATACACGCTGTGCGCGAGGGTGAGCACGATCGATGGTCGGAAGCTCCGCCACACAACCGCGTGCCAGCCAATGCAGGTCGCCTGACTGACAGCCTGCTCGCCTTTCGGTCTGCCGGGCTTTCTTGCGAGCGATTGCGAGATCCGGCGATCTCGTGGGGGATTGCCCGGGGGGGTGAGTAGGGGCGCTGTGCGAGTTCAACCGGTCGTTGCAACGGGCCCGGCATGATGTCGGGGTCTCCCCAGTGCCCCGACCGGTTGAGGTTCCAGCATGCCAGGCGAAGCGTTGTCCCTGTCTGAACGCGTCCTGATCGAGAAGAGTGTCGATACCGCAGAGCCGGCCAGCGCGTTTGGTGCGCGACTCGGCCGTGCGTGTTCGACGATCACGCGAGAGTTCGAACGTAACGGTGGCCGCGCCGACTACTCGGCCGCGACAGCACACGCGAGAGCGACCGCGCACTGGGCCCGGCCGCGCCTGACCTGACGGTCTTCGAACGGGACCGGGTCCTCGCCGCGCATGTGGAGACTCGTCTGATCGCCCTGGATTCGCCGATGACGATCTCGATCGAAGTCGACCGTGACCTTCTACCCGGACGTGACGGGCCGGGTGAGCCACGAGACGATCTACACGGGGATCTACGCGCACGGCACGACAGGTCTCGCGAAAGGACTCCACATTTTCTCATGGCCGTCAACTGTCGAATGGGACGCGGCCGGGGAAGTAGATCGCGAATTGACGATCGTCATCTCGTCGACGGCCCCTCGGTGTCCGCGCTCTCGGCCAAGAGTTCCAAGAGCGCGGAAGCTTTTCCCATGAGGTCCAACGCGGCTCGGGTCTTCGCGAGTTCGGCCTCGGTCCGCGCGTGGCGGGCCCGTAACTTGGCGAGCTCGACCTCGGCTGGGTGACGCCTGGGACGACGGACCTGGGTCTCGAGACCATCGAGGGCGCCCGCATCGCGGGCCTTGCGCCACTCGGTCACATGCGACGAGCAGAGGCCCTCACGACGCAAGACCGAGCCCTTCAACCCGTCCGGGGCCGCGTCGTACTCTGCGATGATCGCCGCCTTGTACTCGGCGCTGAACCTGCGTCGGCGAGGCCGGCCAGCCGGATCAACATCAGCCACGCCACCGTCATGGGCGCGACCACTCAACACTGCAGAAGGCAAAGACATCAAAGAGAACACCGTTCTCGCCCCACGAGGGGAAGATCCACTACACCGGGCGTCTCATACGATCCTGACACGTAGGGATACGCGCGTCCCGCGGCGATCGCAAGCCCCGTTGAGAGTCCGATCTCGGTCATGACCGGGGAGTTTACCGGGGTGCCACGTCTGGGGAGCCCCCATAGAGAGGTATAGCTCCGCCGTCTCCCCATTGCTCGTTCGTATCTCCTAAAGACTGATCACGTGGGCCACGCGGGGCCACGTGATTCAGAATCTGTTTTCTTCGGTGCTGAGCAAGATTCTGCCGGGCTGATGGTCTGGCCGCGTCTGCGGATTCGGTTGTTCGCCTGTCCCCGGGAACGGGGGCAGGCGACGGTCGAGTTCGCGCTCATCTTGCCGTTGGTGGTGTTTCTGTTACTCGCGGTCCTGCAAACCGCACTGGTCGTTCGTGACTACGTCGCGGTCGTGCATGCCG
>JANPBJ010000072.1:0-2730 GCA_031430375.1 Acidimicrobiia bacterium | reverse complement strand
TGGCACGCATCGCGCCGGTGGTGATCTTCCCGGCGCGCCACGCCCCAAACGTCTCGGGGAGGACATCCGCGAGGGCACCGGCATCGATCGCAGTGCGGACATCGGCGGTACGCATCCGGCCTGCCACCGCAACCACGCGGCCGTTGATTGGTAACCATCACCCTCACCCACACCACGGACATGCGCGGCGGCGACGAGACCCGCGAACACGGCATCGAGACGGTCCATCTCGCGCCGTAACCGCAACACTTCCCCCGCCAACTGCGAGTCGGAAAGGTCCGCGGGATCGACCGAGCCGATCGCGTCGACACCGGCACGGAGGGCCACGATCGGCCGTTCCATCACCATCGTCTGGTCCATATCGCACCCCCCACCCTCACGTCCTACAACTGGTCGAGAACCTGCCGTTCCCGTCCAAATCAGACTATCGAACACACGTACGGAAGTCAACCCAAAACCGACAGAAAACCCAGATAATCCAGGACTTTTCTGGTGGTCGACCGACCCGCAAGAGCGAGTACGACCAGGCCGCTTCCGAGGCCGATCCTGCGGGCCGCAGCCGGCCACCAGCCGACCATCCAGAACACCGGACGATTGCCAAACCGAAACAGTCCGAGGAGGACCGAACACGGCGTTCCAGGACACGTGGCGCTCGGCTCCGCTGCACGCGATCGGCCGCAGTCCCAGGCCTACGTCCGGATTGCGGCGACGAGCTCGGCCAGATAGGGCTCGATGTCGGCGCGCGTGGAGATCGATCGACCCAGCGCTACTGATACCGCGGTCACTCCGATCGCCGCGAGCGCAGGAACGCCCGCCATGGTCGCCGCGCCGTCGACCCGGCCCGCGTCATCGGTGACCACCGGGATTCCCACTCGCACTCCCAGCGTCGACGGATCGCGATCTCGCGCGACGAATGCCGCTCGTAACACTTCGATTCCCGTTGCGATCTCGGATGCCGTCGGTCCCAACGGCAACCAACCGTCGCCCAGTTCGGAGATGCGCGCCACCATCGGCTCGGTCAACTGGCCGCCGTACCAAATCGGAACTCGAGATTGCGCAGGACGCGGCTCACTCCAGATCTCGGCGAACGAAATCGTCGGAGACCCAAAGGACACCGGCGGCTCGGTCTCCCACAGCGCCCGACACGCGCGAACAGCATCGTCCATGCGCGCGGTGCGACCAAGGAATTCCATGCCCGGCTCGACGAACTCTTCCCGCTGCCAACCACTGCCGATGCCGAGGTCGAGTCGACCGCGAGACAAGACATCGAGCGTGGCGACGGTCTTGGCCAACAACAGCACCGGACGGAGCGGTGCGATCAGCACACCCGTTCCGAGTCGAACTCGAGATGTCGCTCCGGCGATCGCGGCGAGCGCGGTGAGTGGCTCGAGCCACGGTTCCTCGGCCGGGTACGGGAACTTCGCGCCGTACGGATAGCGATCGAGACGAGATCCGATCGCAACGTGATCAGGAAAGACCAGCTGATCAACGCCGAGATCATCCGCGAGACGGGCCACGTCCACCACGGCGCCGAGGTCGTCACCGAACAAGCGGGCGAGTCCCGAGATCGTGACCGACAGTGCTACTCGTGCGGACATGGCAACTCCGTTCTCCTTTGGAGCCGGGCGGCGAGCCACGGCAACGACTGCTCGAAGGACGCGGCCCAGGCGGCGATGGTGTGCTCGCCGCCCGCGATCTCAACAGCACAGGTCGTAATCCCCGCTCGACGTGCGGCGGTAACCAATTCCCGTTGCGCGGCGTGCGGACCGGGGTCGTCGGTTCCTACTTCGAACCATGCACCCATGCCGGTCAATCGAGCGCTTTCGAGAATGGTGAGTGGTTCGTGCGCGTTGAATGCCGACTCGTTGTCCCCGAACAGTTCCGCCACCGTGTTACCCACCGAGTTGTCGTCTCCCGATCGCGGACCGAGCAATCCGCTGTAGTCGAGGAATGTCTGGAACACATCAGGATGGCGAATCGCCAACATCAGACCGCACATGCCCCCTTCGGACAGTCCACCCACCGCCCAGGCTTGCGGATCACTGGGCAATGAGAACCGCTTCGAGGCGAACGCGGGAACATCTTGCGTGAGGTAGTTCTCCACTGGTCCGACACACTCGGTATCGCCCGCGAACGTTCCGTTGTTATCGGCCATGACGAGGACCGGTGTCCGTCCGGCGTGCAGGGCGGCATAGGCGTCGCTGGTGACGTCGGCATCACCGCCGCGGGTCCAATCTTCCGGCGTCCCGGGCGTACCGGCCAGTAACAGGACCACACCCAGAGCAGGACGCGGCTTGGCGAACCAAGCCGGCGGGAGATACACCTGCGCGTCCCGGGGCTCGAAGCCGGTGCTCGTGGAGGGAATCGGAATCTGGATGACCTTGCCGTGGGCCGGGACGCTCTGTTGCTCCTTCACCGAGTTGACCGACGCCGCGTCTTGCGCTCGTTGGCCAAGGAGCTCTTGCCACGTGGGTATGTAGTCGTAGTAACGATTCACCCAGCCCGCCGTGTTCACCGCGAGCAAGAGCACCACCGCGACCGAGCCTGCGGCCATACCGACCCGACCCAGTCGACGACGGAAGATCACGATCAGACCTGCCGCTACCAACGAGAACATCGCAATCGTCACAAGGAACGGCACGCTGACAATCGAAACATCGGCGATCACGACGCGGAAGTTACTGGCCCACGGCGACGTTCACGGGGACACCGCAACTCACGCCGGTCTTC